>SFKY01000009.1 GCA_004554665.1 Bacteroidales bacterium | reverse complement strand
GAATTTTTCAGGTAATTGAACAAACGTCTTTAATCCACCGATATGATGGCTCTAAAAGATGTTGAAAAAATGTGCTCAAAATTTTGTAACGGCAAGAGTTCTGACATTGTGGGCTACACACCTCCCACTTTACATAAAGGTGTATGTTATTGCATAATTAATGAAGGAGAGAAACAAATCACCTACTCGCCAATACTTTGCGTGGAATCGAAGTAACCATATATGGTCAATCTGTCAGCATAATGGGCTCAGCAGGCTGCTTTTTCCTTGGCTTTCCGGCCAAAACTGCATCTTTTTAGGGTTTTCCTTTGCCAAATGACCAAAAACCTTTATCTTTGCTACATGTATCAGCTAACCGTGCAAAGTGCTTGATCTGGAAATCATAAACATCACATAACTCTTATGAAACATATCCTTACAACTATGGTAGCAGCGATGACGATTGTGTCGTGTGCCAACAACAGTGGAACCAATCCTTTCCTTACTGAGTGGGATACGCCGTACGGCATTCCTCCTTTCGAGCAGATTGGCATCGATGATTACATGCCGGCCATCAATGCCGGTATCGAACAGCAGAATGCGGCAATTGCGACGATTACTTCCAATGCGGAAGAGCCGACGTTTGACAACACGATTGCTCCGCTGGAGTTGTCGAGCGGTATCCTTGACAAGGTTTCTGGCGTGCTTTACAACATCAGCGAGACCGACCGTACTGATGAGCTGGACTCGATTGTCGAGCTGGCGATTCCTGTCATGACCGAGCATTCTGACAATATCTCTTTCAACCAGGCGCTCTTCCAGCGTATTGCCAAACTCTATGAGGGCGACCGGTCGTCGCTGACACGTGAGCAGCAGATGGTGTTGAAGAAGTATTACGAGCAGTTCCAGCGTAGCGGTAGCGGTCTTCCCCAAGATAAGCAGGACCAGTTGCGGAAGATTAATACCGAGATGGCCTCTAAGCAGCAGAAGATTGGCAACAACATCCTAGCCGAGAGCAATGCTTTCAAAGCCAAGTTTGGCATCAGCGTGTCCGAATTCCCCAATGCCATGACCTCTACCGAAGACCGCAACAAGCGTAAGGAGATGTACACCATGTACACGATGCGCGGACACAATGGCAACGAAAACGACAACCGGCAGCTCATCCTGGATGTTGTTCGTCTTCGTATCGAGAAAGCCAAGATTCTCGGCTATAAGAATCCCGCACAGTATTATTTGGAGGATAAGATGGCGCACGACCCGGAGACCGTAGATGCCTTCTTGGGCGGAATCATGAAGTCTGCTGTCAAGAGAGCCAAGGAAGAGGTGCGCGACATGCAACAGCTGATGGACAAGGAGATTGCCGAGGGCAAGCTCCCCACTGGTTCCCGCATCGAACCTTGGGACTGGTGGTACTATGCCGAAAAGGTGCGCAAGCAGCAGTTCGACCTTGATGAGAGCCAGGTCAAGCCTTATTTCAAGTTGGAGAATGTGGTTAAGGGCGTGTTCCTTGCTGCTAACAAGTTGTATGGCATCAACATGGAGGAGCTCAAGGATGTTCCTGCTTACAACACCGACGTGGTGACCACCTACAAGGTTACCGATGCCGACGGGTCTCTGCTTGCCATCTTCACCACCGACTATCTGCCGCGCAGCAGCAAGCGGGGCGGCGCATGGATGAACAATGTGCGTGAGCAATACGTAGATGCCAAGGGTCAGATGGTGCGTCCCATCATCGTCAATGTGGCCAATTTGGAGGAATATCTTACCATCGACGAGGTCCAGACGGTCTTCCACGAGTTTGGTCATGCCCTCCACGGCATCCTCTCGCAGTGCAATTATCGCTCCGTGAGCGGTACCAGCGTGTCGCGCGATTTCGTCGAGATGTTTTCTCAGATCAATGAGAACTGGGCCTTACAGCCCGACCTCCTTGCCGAGTATGCCCGCAATGACAAAGGCGAGGTCATCCCTGCCAAGTTGGTGGAGAAAATCAACAATTCGATGAAGTTCAACCAGGGCTTCATGACCACCGAACTTTGTGCAGCCTCCATCCTGGACATGAAGTGGCACGAGCTGGAGAGTGTTGAGGGTCTCGATATTGACGCTTTTGAGAAACAGGTATGTCGTGATATGGGGCTCATCCCCGAGATTGGCCCGCGCTATCGTTCCACCTATTTCAACCACATTTTCAATGGTGGGTACAGTGCCGGCTATTACGGCTACCTCTGGGCCGAGGTGCTCGACAAGGACGCTTTCTCTATCTTTGAGAAGAGCGGAAATGTATGGAACAAGGAGTTGTCTACCCTCTTCCGCAAGACATTCTTAGAGAAAGGTGGTTCTGAAGAGCCTATGATTCTCTTTGAACAGTTTGCTGGCCGCAAGCCGGATAACACCGCTTTCCTCAAAGGTCGTGGATTGCTGTAACCCCTATGGCTCCCTCGCTCCGTTGACGAGGGAGTTATAGTTTCATATATCACTGTTTTTTGAAGCCAAATCGGTTCATTGGAATATGTTTATAAATGTTTCAATGAACCGATTTCTGTATAATGCCCTCGCCCGTGGTAGAAGGGTAGGGGTGAGGGCTTTGTACATGAATGGCTGAAGCCTAATCCTCTCTCATTTTATGCCTCGCGACTTGAATATCAGGTCTTTGGCAGCAGTTATATCCTTGAATTTCTGTTCTGCGGCTTTGCGCACATCTTCGCCCAGTGTTGCCACCTTGTCGGGATGATGTTTGAGCACCATCGTCCGATACGCCTGCTTCACTTCGTCGTTGCTGGCGCTGCTGCTGATACCCAACACCTTGTATGCATCGGCCAATGTGTCTTTGCCCATGCCCAGCATCTGGTCTACCTCATCGGCCATCAGCCGCAGATGTACGGCCACTCCATGCAGGCAGTCCAGTTCCTGTTGGGGCAGGGTTCCGTCGGCCTTGGCCAGTTCCACCAGATAGCGCAGCAGTTGCAGGCGTTGTCCCTCGTTCATCACGGCCGCTATCTGTCTGCAACAGTCGCTGATGCATGCTGCCCATTGTGCCTCGCCCATCATCCTACGGCGCTCCACCAGTTTGCGTACGATCTGCTCGCCCTCAGCCACGGCCACTTCGCCAAAACTGTGGCGTAAGAAGCGGCGCAGACATTCCATTTCGCTGTGCATGATTTTTCCGTCGGCTTGCATGATGTGGGTCGAGAGCACCATGAGCGCGAACAAGAATCCGTTGCGGTTGCCGTCTGCCGCCTCTTGCGGCTCACGATAGGTTGTGTAGCCTTGGTATCCCTGTCTGCCTGTATCGTAATCGTTTGCCGTCAGGCTGCTTCCGGCGATTTTGTCAAACAGTGCACCGAGCGCATAGCCGGCCAAAGCCCCGATGGGCCCGCCGCTCAAGAGGCCCAGAAAACCTCCAATCCATTTGCCTATTGCCATAATTATTTTTCTGTGTGGGTTGTGTGGTGATGTCAAGTGTCGCCCAGTTGTTGATAGGCGACATGATTTTTCTTGCAATTACCATGCCAAGTCTGAGCATGCACGTGCTTTGGCAGATGTAGCGAGGCAAAAGTTCTTGTTTTTTAACTTATTTTGTGTCCCAATGCTTGTTTGCTCCCGACGTTTTGGTTATCTTTGCATAAACAGGAGTCATGTATCCGTTTTTGCTGCCCAGCCGATGCGGCGAACGGCTGCTTACGCATGACTGTATGGAGTATGTACAAAATCAAATCACAAGTCAATGAATAAGAGAAGATTGCTCGCTGTCCTCCTGCTCATGGCAACCTATGTGGGCGTGCAGGCACAGATTTGCAAGCAGTGGATGCCGGTTCCGTCCGACCGCCCGAGTGTGGCACAGCAGAAACAGATTGCCCGCAAGTATGGCATGTTTATCCATTTCGGTATCAATACGTTTGTAGACCAGGAGTGGACAGATGGTTCTGTCCCCGTATCAACGTACAATCCCACGCAGATAGATGCCGACCAGTGGGTGCGCACGGCCAAGGAGGCCGGTATGCGCTACATCATCCTGATTACCAAGCATCATGAGGGATTCTGCCTGTGGGACAGCCGCTATACAGACTACGATGTGGCTTTCTCGCCCAATCCCACCAATGTGGTGGAGGCTGTGGCCAAAGCCTGCAAGAAACACGGAATAGGCCTGGGACTCTACTACTCGCTATGGGACCGCAAGGTCAACGCTGATGTCGAAGACAGCAGCAAGGATGCTGCTTACAACCGCTACATGCTCGACCAACTTGAGGAGCTTATGCGCATCACCCGCAAGTACACCCACATCGTCGAGTTCTGGTTCGATGGCAGTTGGGTGAAGCCCAATTACCGTTGGCCCATTCAGGATATCTACCAGCTCATCAAGCGTTACGAGCCCAATTGTCAAGTGGGAATCAACTGGACGGTAGGCTGGCCCAAGGACTGCGACAAGAGTCCCGGCCCGCGCCCTAAGGACTTCAAGGAGGGATTCCCCATTCGCTATTTCCCGAGCGATTTCCGTCTTGGCGACCCACTCCTGCCGATGAATGACGACCCCAAGCTCTACACCTACAGCGGCAACCTGTACTATATGCCGTGGGAGTCGACCGTCTGCATCAGCAAGCGGTGGTTCTACAACACCCAGGACCACGAATACAAGACTGTGGACGAGTTGGAGAAGCTCTATCGTCAGTGTACCAAAAACGATAACATCCTCATCCTCAACTGCCCGCCCAACCGCGAGGGACAGATCCGTCAAGAAGATGTGCGCCTGTTGCAGGCATTGCGCCAGCGCATAGGCGAATGAGGGGGGCGATGAGATTTTTGGCTGCCTTTGGCCACATTTTTCCCGGTTTTTTTGATGGTTTTCTGAAAAAAGCACGTAACTTTGCATCGTGTTTTCCACTTTTCCCGCCCCAGCATGCTCTGTATGCTGGGGCGCGTGTTAGGGTTGGAGACGTAAGAATGTAAGTTATGAAAAAGTCAGGAGAACAACTTCTCTGCCGATACCTCATGTTCGTGGTATCCTTGTTTGTCATTGCCTTTGGCACGTCGCTTTCCATCCGCGCCAATCTGGGCTCCAGTCCCATCTCATGCCCGCCTTACGTGCTCAGTCTTGTCCCCGGCATCGGCATCACCATGGGTACACTCGTGTTTGTCATGCACGCCCTGCTTATCGGGCTTCAGCTGCTTATCCTGCGGCATCGCTATCGTCCGTTGCAATTGCTCCAACTGTTGGTGGGCATCGTCTTCGGTTTTTTCACAGATCTCACCATGTGGCTCACTGGCTATCTGCAAGTGGCCGATGTATCCATGTGGGGCTATGCGCTACGCCTGACCGAACTGCTGTGCGGGGGTGCCATTCTGGCCTATGGCATCGCGATCGAGGTAAAGTGCGATGTGCTGATGCTTGCCACCGAGGGTACACAGGTGGTCATAGCGAGGGAGCTGGGCAAGGAGTTTGGCAAGGTCAAGATCGTCACCGACACCCTGCTGGTGTGCCTCGGTATCTGCTTCTGCCTATGGTTTTTCGGCCGTTGGCGGTGGGAACTGATAGGGCCAGGCACCCTCATCTCCATGTTTTATGTGGGTTATATGGTGCGTCTTTTTGCTCCCCGTCTGGGTTGGGTAGACTATCTGCTGGCGTATAGCCGGCTGGCCTATAGCTGGCACGCCCACCACGCAGCCCCATAGAGGCCACCCGGTGGGCGCGCCGTCGCATTGGGGGTAGTAGGTCAGAATCCGGCGTGTACCCCCTTGTTCTCGTAAGTTTCGGTGCCTCGGTCTTTCTCGCCGCTGTACATCCATGTTATCTCATCCGTGTACTCCTTGCCGTCCTTGGTGGCCACGGCGCGCAGCACATTCTTGCCGTCGGCCAGCGTCACGTTGTCCAGCACATAGTGTACGGCGGTGTATCCTTGGCGAATGTCCGTCAGTAGTGTACCGTTGAGATACACCTTGGGTGTGCCCATGTTAGAGTAGACCGTTACCGACGTGTGCTTGCGCTCACGCTCCACGTTGCGCCGCTGTGTCAGATAGACCACCGGATCCTTGCTCCAGTTGGCCTTGTACCAGTAGAAAGCGTCCTTGCGTGTCTTGCGGTCAAAGGTCATCAGACCCTTCATGTTGCGGGCCACCACGCCGCCACGCTGTGCCATCGGCGTGGCAAAGTCGAACGAGTTCCACAGATACGAAGCCAGTATATAGGGATGCTTTGCTATCACGCTCCAGTGATATTCGTGCACCTTGGTCTGGAAGGTCTCGGGATAGTATTGCTCCCACCATTTCAGCGACTCGCCCAATAGCTCGGTCTGGTGGCCGATGTTGGCGTCGGCACCATACTCCGACAGGACAAAGCGCTGATGCGGATATTGGCTTTCCAGCCCCTCTATCCACTCGTCTATGTCTTTGATTTTCTTCTCGTACCACCCAAAGTAGCGGTTCATCGCCTGTATGTCGGCGTTCTGGTTTACCGGATGCTCCATGTGTCCGTATCCGTTTACCGACACCGTGTAGCGATCCGGGTCCTCAGTCTTGGCCAGATCGTGCAGCTCGGCGGTCAGTTGGGCGGTGTACTCGTGGGGACGGTACACCTCGTTGTGCAGTCCCCAGACGTAGATGCTGGGATGATTGAAGTTTTGGCGGATAAGCTCACGCAGCTGGTTTTTCGCATTCTCTGCTTCCTGCCCTGTAACCTGGTTGACAAACGGAATCTCTGCCCAGATGATGAGGCCCAGCGAGTCACAACGGGAGTAGAGGTACTCCGATTGCTGGTAATGGGCAAGGCGGATGGTTGTCGCGCCCACCTCCATGATTTGTGCCAGGTCGAAATCGTGGTGCTCGTTTTTCAGGGCACTGCCTATCTGCCACCAGTCTTGGTGCCGGCAGACGCCATACATAGGATACTTGACCCCATTCAGGTAAAAACCCTTGCCGGCCACCATCTCGTAGTGGCGCAGACCCAATGGCTGAGTCACCTCGTCTATCGTCTGGCCGTCCTGCACCAGTCGGCTCACTACCTTGTAGAGATACGGGTCTTCGCGCCCCTGCCAGAGATGTGGGCGGGAGAGTCTGAAGTGGGCGGTGTACGCCTGTGTGCCCTGTGGAGTGAGTGTGATGGGCTGGCTGTGGGTGGCCACCTGCTTGCCCTCTTGTGTGTAGAGCGTGTTGACGAGTGTCACTTGGGTGGGCTGCAGGGCACCGTTGTCCAGTTTTACCTTGACGGCCACATCGGCCGAACGTTTCGACACATTCTTCTGGGTGATGTACACGCCGGGCGAGGCACAGTCGGTCACGCAGATGTTGCTCTGCTCTGTCACGATGAGCCATACCGGGCGGTAGATGCCGCCGTACACGCCAAAGAGGGAGTGGTTGACGGGTATCACATCGGGGCGCGACTGGTTGTCGGCCTTGACCACAATCTCGTTGTCGGATCCTATCTTCAGCGCCGAACCTATCTCTATGGCGAAGGCCGAGTAGCCTCCCTTGTGGGTACCTACCAACTGGTGGTTGATATATACATCGGCGCAGGCTCCCACGCCCTCGAAGCGCAGAAAGACGCGCTTGCCGCGCAGGTTTGCGGGGCAATGGTAGGTCTTGCGGTAATAGCACGGTCCGGCGTAGAAGTCATTGTACTTGGTCTGCATGTCGGTGGCGTTCCACGTATGTGGTATCTCCACCGTTTTCCACTTGTCTCCCCACGTGGCCACAGCTTTTACAGGCTCCGTGGGTATCGGGCCTTTCTTAAATTCCCATCCTTCACAGAAGGAGATTACTTGCCGCGCGTCTGCCTTTGTGGTAAGAGCAGACAGTGTCATGGCGGCGCAAATCAGATGTAGAAGTCTTGTTACTCTTGTCATAGTGCTGTAAAGGTACTATTAACTGCCGACACAGGCAAAATATTAACATGTTTTTAGTGTCTCCCTCGCCAAGTGGGAGGGAGAGGGGGTGAGGCTACGATTGGGGGAAAGTAGCCCCCAGACCGAAGGTTAGGAGAGGGAGTATGGGTGTCAGACAGGGATTTCCTGCAACTCGCCGGTGGTGGAATCGATGATAAAGCCACGCACGATGATGTCTGTCGGCATGAGCGGATGGGTCTTGATGGTGGTAACCGTGCGGCGTACAGACTCAGGTGTGTCACGGAAACCCTCTAACCAAGTGTTGAGATCGATGCCACACTTGCGAATGGTGTCGAGCGTGGTGTCGGTCACACCCCTCTCGAGCATCTGATTGTGAAAGTGGTCATAGCTCATATGGCAGGCACCGCAGCCGGAGTGGGCCACGACCATAATCTCCTGCACCCCCAGTTCGTAGACAGCCACGATGAGGCTCCGCATGGCCGAGTCGAAGGGAGCGATGACCAGTCCGCCTGCGTTTTTGATAATCTTCGCGTCGCCATTGCGCAGTCCGAGCGCGGCAGGAAGCAGTTCGGTGAGTCGCGTGTCCATGCATGAGAGCACAGCCAACCGTTTGTCGGGGTATTTGTCGGTGGTGTAACGCTCGTAGTCTTTGGCAGCTACAAACTGTTGGTTGTAAGTAAGAATCTCGTCTATCATCTGTCTGGCTATTTTTTTGAATGGTTCGATGTAGGGATACTAAAAAGCCCGAAACCCTATGGAGAGATGTTTCGGGCAATCTTGTTGCGGAGGCAGGACTCGAACATGCGACCTCCAGGTTATGAGCCTGGCGAGCTACCAACTGCTCCACTCCGCGATGTTTCTTATTTGCGGATGCAAAGGTACTGCTTTTCGGCGAACTGTGCAAGTTTTTTGCCCATTTTTTTCAGTTTCTATATGTTAAAGTGGTTTGGCGGCCCCTTCTGATGCTGCTACACCTTAATTATATTATGTGCACAGGCGGGATGTGGAGGACTGCCGGCAGCAGGCGTTGCGCCCAATATGTGAGGGGCTGGATGAAAAAAGGTGGGGAATAATTTGCGTATTTGGCTGAAAAGTTATAATTTTGCACACGATAAACGGCGTGTGCAATCGGGTGCGCGCTATAGATACGATAACGATTATGTCCATATCCAAGACGAGACAGATGCTGGTGGATGTTGCCAGACAGCTCTTTGCCAAAAACGGCATAGCCAATACGACGATGAACGATATAGCCGTGGCTTCGGGAAAGGGCCGCCGCACGCTCTATACCTATTTTAACCGCAAGGAAGACGTCTATTCGGCGGTGATAGAGTCGGAGCTGGAGCGCCTCTCGGATAAGTTGGACGAAGTCGCCGCCATGAAACTCCGCCCCCAAGACAAGATCATCGAACTCATCTATACCCATCTGAGCATGATTCGCGAGACGGTGGTGCGCAATGGTAACCTGCGTGCCGAGTTTTTCCGTAATATATGGATGGTGGAGAAGGTGCGCAAGAACTTCGATGAGTACGAGATCGAACTGTTCCGCAAGGTCTATGCCGAGGGAAAGGCCGATGGCGAGTTTGATATGGAAAATGTGGAACTGGTGGCCGATATCACCCACTACTGTATCAAGGGGCTTGAGGTGCCGTTTATCTACGGACGGTTGGGGCACGGGCTTGATGTGGAGTCGAGTAAGCCCCTTGTGGCCAAGGTGGTGTATGGCGCACTCGGCAAAAGTACCACAACCTGACAGGCAATGACATTACATTCACATTAAAAAAACGATAAAACAATGGGATTATTAACTGGTAAGACAGCCCTGATCACGGGTGCTGCGCGCGGTATCGGCAAAGCTATCGCGCTGAAGTTTGCTTCTGAGGGAGCCAACGTCGCATTTACAGACCTATTCATCGACGAGGAGCACGGCGGCCTGGCCACCGAGCGCGAGATTGCCGCCCTGGGTGTTAAGGCCAAGGGATATGCGAGCAATGCAGCCGACTTTGCACAGACTGCAGACGTGGTGGCTAAGGTAAAGGAGGAGTTTGGCTCCGTAGATATACTGGTCAACAATGCAGGAATCACAAAAGACGGCCTGATGCTCCGCATGACAGAGCAGCAGTGGGACGCTGTGATAGCTGTCAACCTCAAGAGCGCATTCAACTTTATCCACGCTTGTGTGCCCGTGATGATGCGTCAGCGCAAGGGTTCGATCATCAACATGGCATCAGTGGTAGGTGTACACGGCAACGCCGGACAGTCTAACTATGCAGCCTCTAAGGCCGGCCTCATCGCACTGGCCAAGAGCGTAGCGCAGGAGATGGGTCCCAAGGGCATACGTGCCAACGCCATCGCACCGGGCTTTATCGATACAGCCATGACCCAGGCACTCTCTGAGGAGGTGCGCAAGGAGTGGGCCAGCAAGATTCCTCTCCGCCGCGGCGGTACTACCGAGGATATTGCCAACACGGCACTCTATCTGGCATCTGATCTGTCCAGCTATGTATCTGGTCAGGTAATCCAGGTAGACGGTGGTATGAACATGTAAGAAACTACTCAATAGGTGGATGGCCACGGGCACCGATGCCTGTGGCCATCTGCGTTAATAGGAAGAAGGAACCGTATGGAAGTAGTCTACGAAGATAACCACATCATCATCGTCAACAAGCGGAGCGGAGAGATTGTACAGGGCGACAAGACGGGTGACGAACCGCTCTCCGAGACGGTGAAAGCCTATATCAAGGAGGCGTACCACAAGCCCGGCAACGTGTTTCTCGGTGTGGTGCACCGTCTCGACCGGCCGGTTTCGGGGCTGGTGGTGTTTGCCAGGACATCGAAAGCCCTGTCAAGACTCAACGAGATGTTCAGGGTGGGCGATGTGCACAAGACCTATTGGGCCATTGTGAAAGACAAGCCTGCTGTGGAAGAGGGCACGCTTACCCACTGGCTGGTGCGCAACGAGAAGCAAAACAAGAGCTATGCCTATGACCGTGAGGTGCCGAGGTCCAAGAAAGCAGTGCTGCACTATAGGCTGATCGGCTGCACAGACCGCTACAGTCTGCTGGAGATACAGCTCATGACAGGCCGTCACCACCAGATACGCTGCCAGTTGGCCCGCATGGGCTGTCCTATCAAGGGCGATCTGAAGTATGGCGCTCCCCGTTCCAATCCCGATGGCAGCATCTCGCTGCTGGCGCGCAAAGTAGAACTGGTGCACCCGGTGTCCAAAGAGCCTGTGTCGGTCGTGGCGCCAGTGCCTGACGACAACCTGTGGCAGGCCATACAGCCTGCCCACGGCGAATAACTACAATCGCGGGAACAAGCAGTCGCTGCGCCTATGGGGCAGGATGGCTTGTTCCCGCGATGGCCTATGAGGATTTTTTGACCACTGAAAAGCATAAAAAAGTATTTTTTCTTTTGCATTATAGACTTCTTGCACTATCTTTGCAAGAGATAGGCGGCACCTCAGCAAGAAGGGCAAATACCTTTGCAAAACGTAAACGCCACGTTTAGCTATCGTAAATGCCACGTTTAGCCACCCTAAATGCCACCTTTAGCTCAGCCAAACGATGTTCGGGCCTGTGGAGTGAAGTGCCTGCCAGGAAAGTTACAGATAAAAGAACGATATTTTGAGACAACGTATGAAGCGCATAGCCAAATGGATAGGACTGGCAGTAGGATGCCCAATCGGCTTACTCCTGCTGTTGCCACTCCTGTTTTACTTCCCGCCTTTCCAGCGGTGGGCGGTCAAGCAGGCCACAGCGTATGTCTCGGAGCAGACGGGTATGACCGTCACCATCGACAGGGTGAGATTGGCTTTCCCCCTCGACTTGGCAGTGGAAGATGTGATGGCCCTGAGACCCAACGATACGTTGCCTGCGCATATAGATACCGTGGCAGCCATCTCGAGGGTGGTGGCCGATGTCCGCCTGTTGCCCCTTTTGCAGGGCAAGGTGTACATCGACGAGTTTTCGCTGACCGATGTACGACTCAATACGGGTACGCTTATCGCCTCCGCAAGGGTGAGCGGCAGCGTGGGGAAGCTCCTGCTGCGGGCACACGGCATAGACTTGGGGCGCTCCTTGGTGCGGATAGATGAGGCCATGCTGCGCAATGCCCGGTTGGACGTGGCGCTGAGCGACACGGTGCCCCCCGACACGACCGAGAGCAGCAACGAGTGGAAGATACAGTTGGACAGGCTGGCGCTCCACAACACCTCGCTTACGCTCCATATGCCCGGCGACACGCTGCTGCTGATGGCACACATGGGAGCGGCCTCTGTGGCCGATGGTTATTTTGACCTTGGCCAAGGCATATACCGCACGGGCAAGGTGGAATGGCGCAATGGACGGTTGGCCTACTATGACCGCTTTGCTCCGCGCGTGGAGGGCTTGGATGCCAACCATCTGTCGCTCACCTCGTTGGGCTTGCGCATCGACAGCCTCTATTATGATGCCTCACGCCTTTCCACCCGTGTCTCCGCGCTCCGGTTTAAGGAGCGTTGCGGCCTCACATTGACCCACGGTTCTACCACCTTCACGATGGATTCGGTGGCGGTGCACATCCCCGACCTGCATCTCAGGACTACAGCCTCGGAACTGAAGGCGCAGTTGGATATGGATATGAATGCCTTCGACTCCATCAGCCCCGGCAAACTCAGCGCCTCGCTGCATGGAAGTGTGGGCAAGCACGACTTGGTTTGTCTGGCTGCTGGTGCGGTAACCGATTTGGATCGCCGCTGGCCCGACGAACCCTTGATGGTGGATGTCTCGCTGCGCGGCAATATGCAGAAGGCCCATCTCTCGGATGTGCGCCTGCGCTTGCCCTCCTTCTTCGAACTCACTGCCGACGGATTTGTGGGCAATCTTACCGATATGGACCGCCTGACTGCCAAGGTAGACGTGACGGCCACCACCCGCAAGCAGTTGGCTGTCGTACCGGGTAGCGTGGCGCTGCCTGCCGGCGTGTCGCTCAAAGCCCGGGTGGGGGTAGACGGCCCGCGCTACGATGCCGTGCTCACCGCTTCGGAGCGTAGCGGAAGTCTCCGTGGCAATGTGCAGTTCGATGCCGCCCGTATGGGGTATCGCGCCCATCTTCAGGCCGACGGGTTCCGCCTGGGTGGTTTCCTTCCCACCTCCGGTCTTGGCACCCTCACGGGCAGTGTCGATGTGCAAGGTGCCGGTACCGACCTCCTTTCTCCCCGTACACGCTTAGAGGCCAAGGTAGACATCCGGCAGTTGGGCTATCAGACCTACCATTTCGATAAAGTCACAGCTTCGGTCGGACTGGGAGGCGGCAGGGCGCGCCTGTCGTTGGCCAGTGCCAATGCGCTGATAGACGGCAACCTGATGTACGACGGTTATACCAACGGCAAGGTGATGAAGGGTACCTTTGCCTGCGACCTCGCCCATGTGGATGTGCGTGGGCTGGGACTGGCCAGGGAGCCGCTCGATATCGGGGTTTGTAGTCATGTGGACCTGGAGACCAACTTCAAGGACAGCCACATGATACAGGGGTTTGTGAGCGATATGGTCATCAACGACCGCGGGCGGGTGTACCGTCCCGAAGACTTGGTGCTCGATGTGCTGGCTACGAGAGACACCACCCATGCCGTGGCCGATTGCGGCGACTTCCACCTACATGCGGATGCGTCGGGCAGTTACGAGTTGCTCATCAAGCAGATGGGGCGGCTGGTGGATGAGATACAGCACCAGTTGCACGACAACTATATCGACCAAGTGAGACTGAGGGAGCGTCTGCCGATGGCCCGCATCTGTCTCAACAGTGGCAAGGAGAATGTGGTGTGCCGGTTGCTCAAGCGTAGCGGCTACGAACTGGCCCGCGTGCTGATGGACATGGAGTCGTCGCCAGTGTCGGGACTTAATGGCCGGATGCAGATAGACTCGTTGGTGGTAGACAGTATCTTGCTCGACACGCTGCGCTTTGCCGTAGTCTCCGACTCGCTGCGCACCACTTACAGCGCCCAGATTCGTAACAACAAGCACAATCCCGATTATACCTTCAATGCGCTCTTCAAGGGAGGCATCCACGAGCGGGGGGCGTATCTCACCACCAATGTCTACGATGCCAATGACAAGTTGGGCTTGGCGCTCGGTCTGTCTGGAGCGATGGAGGCTGAGGGCGTGAGGGTGCGCATCTTCGGCGAAGACCCCATTCTGGGTTACAAACGGTTTGAAGTAAACGACAGCAACTATGTGTTCTTGGGTACCGACCATCGGGTGTCGGCCAATCTCAAACTCCGTGCCGCCGACGGCATGGGTGTGCAGATTTACTCCGATGACAACAATACGGAAGTGCTGCAAGACCTGACGGTATCGCTCAACAAGTTTGACCTGGAGAAGATTTTGTCGGTCATTCCTTACACCCCCAATGTGGCCGGCATGATGAATGGCGACTTCCATGTGGTGAAGACCGCCGAGGAACTCTCGGTCTCGTCGGCAGTAGACATCACCAACATGTTTTATGAGCGGTGTCCGATGGGCAATATCGGCTCCGAGTTTGTCTATATGCCTATGGATGACGGCGGCCATTATGTCGATGGTATGCTCTATCACAACGGGCGTGAGGTGGGGACGCTGCAGGGAACCTATCAGTCGGCCGATGAGGGCTATGTGGATGCCACTTTCGGCATGAACCGGTTGCCGATGGAACTGCTCAATGGTTTCGTGCCCGACCGCATCATCGGTTTGCGCGGCTACGGCGAGGGCGATTTTGCCATCAAGGGCAGTCTTGACCGGCTGCAAGTGGATGGCGAGTTGCGCATGGACTCCACCTATCTCTTCAGTGAGCCCTACGGTGTGCAGATGCGCTTCGCCGAGGTGCCCGTGAAAGTGGCAGAGAGCAAGGTGTTGTTCGACAATTTTGAGATGTACGCCAGCAATGGATCACCGTTGGCCATCACGGGTAACTTCGATTTTAGCGATTTCAACCGCATGACGATGAATCTGCGCATGCAGGCACGCAACTTCAAGCTCATCGACGCCAAGGAGAATCCACGGTCTGAGGCGTATGGCAAGGCGTTTGTCAACTTTATGGCGCTGATGACCGGTCCCGTGGACAACCTGACTATGCGCGGCAAGATAGATGTGCTGGGCAGCACGGATATGACCTATGTCATGCGCGATGCGGAACTGTCGGCAGACAACCAACTCAACGAACTGGTTACCTTTACCAACTTCCGCGACTCCACCGAGGAGGTGGTGGAGCGGCCTGTCATCTCGGGCTTGGACATGCGGTTGAGCTTGGCCATCGACGAGGCTGCCCGTATCCTGTGTATGCTCAATGCCGACCATTCCAACTATATCGACCTGATGGGTGGCGGCAATCTGGTGATGAGCTATAATCCTGTAGACGAACTCACACTTACCGGACGCTACACCCTCAGCAACGGTGAGATGAAGTATTCGCTGCCCATTATCCCGCTCAAGACCTTCACCATACAGGACGGCAGCTACATCGAGTTTACCGGCGACCCGTTTAATCCCCGTCTCAACATCACTGCCACCGAGCATGTGAAGTCTGCCGTGGATGAAGGCACGGGAACGGGTAGGGTAGTGGATTTCGATTGCGGTGTGAAACTTACCCAAACACTCAGTCAGTTGGGACTCGAATTTATCATCGATGCACCCAATGACATGAGTATCAGCGACCAACTGAAGACCATGACGGTGGAAGGACGTAGCAAGGTGGCCATTACCATGTTGGCATCGGGCATGTATCTCACCGATGGCAACACCAGTTCGTTCTCCATGAACAATGCCTTGAGTTCTTTCTTGCAGTCGGAAATCAACAGTGTGGCAGGAAAAGCCATGCAGTCGATGGGGCTCAACCTCAATATGAGCGTCGACAATTCCACCACTGCTTCCGGTGGCATGCACACAGACTACAATTTCAGTTTCTCGAAGCGTCTGTGGAACAACCGGTTGAGCGTGAATCTCGGCGGCAAGGTGTCTACCGGTTCCGAAGTAGACATGCAGCGCGGTGATAATGCCAACTCTTTCTTCAACAATGTGGAGCTTCAGTATCGTCTCGACCAGTATTCGAGCCAGTATCTGCGACTATTCTATGACAACAACAAGTACGATTGGCTGGAGGGTTATCTCGGCGAGTATGGCGTGGGCTTCATGTGGAAGCGCAAGGTGCGCCACTTCAAGGATATCTTCACCATCGGTTCCCGCAAGAAACAGGCACCTGCCCCTAAAAAAGAATCACCCAAACCAACCCAAGACCAATGAAAGCGAAGTGCTATAGATACATGGCGATAGCGTGTGCCGCCACCCTGCTCATGGTGGCTGCTGCCTGCTCCACCACCAGTGCCTTGCCCGAAGGCGAGCAACTGTTTACCGGCCTGAAGAAGATTTCCTACACTGGCTACGAGCCAAGCGACTACGCCACGGCCACCCAGACCGAGATAGAGTCGGTACTGGCCTCGGCTCCCAATGGCGCCCTCTTCGGCAGCAGTTATTACCGCACGCCCTTTCAGTTGAAACTGTGGGTCTGGAATGCTTTTTCCCAGTCGGAGAGTGGTGTGGCCAAATGGTTGGTCAAGGCTTTCGGCTCCAAGCCCAAGCTCATGAGCGAGGTCAATCCGTCCCTGCGTGCCTCTGTGGCTGAAACCCAGCTCAAGAAGTTTGGCTATTTCAATGGTCGGGTGACGTTTGAGGAAGTCACCGGCAAGCATCCCAAGAAGGCCAAGGTGGCCTATCATGTGGACATGGGACATCTGTGGACGATGGATTCTATCGCATACGTGGGCTTCCCGTCTACGGCCGACAGTCTGATTCATGCCACTCGGGCAGAGGCGGTAATCCACAACGGTTCCCCTTTCAGCGTCTCTGCCCTTGAGCGTGAACGCCAGCGTGTAGGAAGTCTTCTCCGCAACAATGGCTACTACTATTACCAACCCGGCTATGCCTCGTATCTGGCCGACACGGTCAACATCCCGGGCAAGGCGATGGTGCGCCTCCAGTTGGCCGACAGTATAGACGAGGCGGTCGTGCGCCAATGGCACATCGGAAGGATTTCTTTCAATCTCAAAAGAGAGTTTACCGACTCGCTGCGCGATTCTGTCAGGCGACGCAACTATACCGTGCGATACAACGGTCGCCGTCCTCCCATCCGTACGGGAGCTCTCCTGCGTGATTTGAAACTCCGCGCCAAGCAGCTTTACAGTTATTCGGATGAGCAGCGGTCGATGGCCAATCTCCAAAATACAGGTCTGTTCAGCTACAACAGCATGAAGGCCACGCCAAGAGACAAGGATACGATCGACTTGGCCTTTGACCTGGTCTTGGACAAGCCTTACGACTTCTACGTCGAGGCAAATGCCAAAGGGAAGACCACCGGGCGCATGGGGCCGGAGCTGGTGATGGGTCTTACCAAGCGCAACGCCTTCCGTGGAGGCGAGCGATTGGACTTTAATCTTCATGGACTCTATGAGTGGCAGACCGGACACCAGTCTGAAGGCAGTTCCTCCGGTGTCAAGTCTTACGAATACGGCGGCGACGTGTCGCTCACATTCCCCCGTCTGCTCACTCCCATGAGCCTGTTGCGCAGATCGTCCGACCGCAACAGTCGTCGGCGCAGCCGGAGGCTCTATGCCTACAGCACGCCCACGACCACCATCAAGGCATCGGCCAATGTGCTCAACCGGGCCGGCTACTTTAAGCGTCATGTCATATCCGGCGAGCTCACCTATAGTTTCCAACCGTCGGCCAGTTCGCGGCACACGTTCAGTCCGCTCATCCTCTCTTACGAGTACATGCAGCGCCAGACGGATGCTTTCTTAGAGTTGTTGGCCGACAATCCTTACCTCTCTGTCTCCATGCGTGACCAGTTTGTGCCCAAGATGAGTTATACCTATGCCTTTACCAGTCCCTCCACCTACCGCAACCCCATCATCTGGGAGACAACGGTCAGCGAGGCCGGCAACGTGTTGGCGGCAGGCTATGCGGTAGCAGGCAAATCGTGGGGCGAGGCTGATAAGAAACTCTTCCAGAATCCCTTCGCGCAATTTCTGAAAGTACAGACCGACTTTGTGAAGCACTGGCGGCTCTCCGAAACCTCTGTCTTGGTGGGTCATGCGGGCGCCGGCGTCATCTATAGTTATGGCAATGCCCGTCAGGCACCTTACAGTGAGCAGTTTTATGTAGGTGGTGCCAACAGTGTACGAGCCTTCAACGTGCGCAGTATAGGCCCCGGCCGTTACCGTCCATCGTCCTCACGCCTCTCGTATATCGAACAGACGGGCGATCTGAAACTTGTAGCCAACCTCGAGTATCGCCCCCGCCTCTTCGGCAGTCTGTATGGTGCCCTGTTTCTTGATGCCGGCAATGTGTGGGCGCTCCGCGGCGAAGACAGTCGTGACGGAGCCAAGTTTGAAGCCAAGTCCTTCCTCCGTCAGATGGCCGTCGGCACGGGAGTTGGCTTGCGCTACGATGTCGGTTTGTTTGTCATTCGCGTGGATTGGGGATTAGGCCTGCATGTGCCCTACGACACGGGCAAGAGTGGTTTCTATAACGTCTCTTCTTTCAAGGATGGGCAGTGCCTGCATCTGGCGGTGGGATATCCATTCTAAAGGTAAAAAGGCTTTTGCAAAGGTAAAAAGGTAAGAAGGTAAAAAGGCTTTTTTACCTTTTTACGCCTGCTGTCATATCGTCAAAGTTGAGGACGAGGTTGCCCTTTGCAATCCATTCTCTGCCGATGATGCCGATGAAGGGGATGGCTTGTTCCGGATAGATGAACACATCGGTGTATGTGGCGCTGGTACCCAATGTCGATAGGGTGGCTTTGGGGATGTATGTGATGGGCTTCTTGTCGCGTTCAAAGATTCGGAATCTGATATCCGACTTGTTCAGCACGTCTGATACCGCCTTGTTGCCGCCGTACAGAATCAGCGATTCGGGTGTGTTGGGATCCAGCAGATATCGCCCCTCCAACGAGGTGATGTCATTGATGGCATCGGTGATGTTCACCTTCCCCTCGATGATGAGGAAGCGGTTGTCCATCACGATGTTGGCCTTGTCGCCGATGATATCCTGCTCCTCGGCCTTGCCCCATACCAGGCGCTTCTCGTCTTTCAGCATCGTCAGGGTCTTGCTCCCGTCTGTGGCCGTCAGTCCGAATCCCACCAGCATATCCATCTGTTTCACTTTCAGCGTATGTGCCAGTCTGCTCAGGTCGGCTACGTAAACCACCCGGTTTGTCTGCATGCCGTTGAGGGTCAACGGTATGCGTAACATGTGGCTTGCGTTTACCTGCTCGCATCCCTCGGCAAGGAAAGGCAGTTTGGCGCGCATTGGCCGGGTGGTCAGTTGCAGACCCGATTTGGCCAGATACGTACTGTCTATGATGTGGAAGGCCGCTGATGGGTCTACATAAGCGTGGGCTTTGTGCTTCTCGTTGACCGTGATGTCTGCCACCATCCGGTCGTTCTCTATCTTATAGTCTATCTGTTGCGCCATTGCCCACAGGGCTGATAGCATTGCGACGGCAGTCGTCCATATACGTCTCATCATGGTTTGTCTCCTTGTTGGTACATGTATCGCCCGCGGAGTCGTGGAGGGCATAGCGGGTGTGTTTGGCAAATATATATAAATAGGTGGACACTGCCAAAACTTCCCGTTTTAATTTGCTTTCCCTAACTTTAATTATACACTTTTTCTACCCATTGGTCGCTGGCCGCATAGTCAGGTGCTACACTTGTCGAGGCTAAATGCCATGATTAGCGCGCCAAAGGTGGCATTTACGGGAGCTAAATGCCGCATTTAGCTACAGCGCCTGCCACAGGCGTGATAGGAAAAGAGTGTTAAAAAAAATGGTGAGCCGGCAAATAAGTGGGTCTTGGGGTGCCTTGTCTCGTTTTTTATGCGTATTTTTGCAATAGCATTGGCCGTCTGTCACACACAGACGGATGCACTGCTATATGGAAAAGGCAACAACTGTTTTTAATAAAAATAACTGAGTATGAAACCTACATTGTTACTCCTCGCAGCAGGCATGGGAAGCCGCTACGGTGGACTTAAGCAACTCGACGGTCTGGGACCCAACGGCGAGACTATCATGGACTATTCCATCTACGATGCCATCCAGGCCGGATTTGGAAAGATCGTGTTTATCATTCGTAAAGACTTCGAGCAGGACTTCCGTGACAAGGTGCTCTCCAAGTACGAGGGCCACATCCCCGCTGAAGTTTGCTTCCAGGCTTTGGAGAATCTCCCCGAGGGATTTACAGTGCCTGAAGGACGCCAGAAACCGTGGGGTACCAACCACGCCGTGATGATGGCCAAGGACGTGATCAAGGAGCCTTTCTGTGTCATCAACTGCGACGACTTCTACAACCGCGATTCTTTCATGGTGATAGGCAAGTATTTGGCCAATCTGCCCGAGGGTGCCAAGAACGACTATACTATGGTGGGCTTCCGTGTGGGCAATACGCTGAGCGACAACGGTACGGTGGCTCGCGGCATCTGTGCAAAGGATGAGAACGACAACCTGACCACCGTCGTGGAGCGTACCGAAATCATGCGCGTCAATGGAGCTGTGAGCTACAAGGACGAGAATGGCGAGTGGGTGGCCGTAGACGACAACACACCGGTGAGCATGAACATGTGGGGCTTCACTCCCGACTACTTCGAGTACAGCGAGGAATATTTCAAGGAGTTCTTGAGCGATCCCAAGAATATCGAGAATCTCAAGGCCGAGTTCTTTATTCCGCTCATGGTCAACAAGCTGATTACCGAGCACACTGCTACCGTCAAGGTACTTGACACCACGAGCAAGTGGTTTGGCGTTACCTACGCTGCAGACCGCCAAGCCACCGTTGACCGCATCCAGACGTTGGTCGACGAGGGTGTATATCCTGCCAAACTGTTTTAAACCATAGCTTATCAGAAAGCCTTTCCGTGTACCTCTCTGTCAAAGAGGGGTACCGGATAGGGCACGCTTACTTGATATATGACAGACATCAACATACTGACAGAGGCCGAGGTGGCCGCACTCAACAGTCTGATAGATGGTGCAACGCGCATTGTCGTCACCGGGCATAAGTCGCCCGACGGCGATGCAATGGGCTCCTGTCTTGGATGGGCCGAATACCTGCGTATGCAGCGTGGCAAGGAACCTGTGGTGGTCATGCCCGATGCCTATCCCGACTTTTTGCAGTGGCTGCCCAATACCGACAAGGTGGTGAGGTACGACAAGCATAAGGAGGAGGTGGCGCGCATGCTGCAAGAGGCCGACCTCATCTTCTGCGTAGACTTCAACGGCTTTTCGCGCGTCGACGAGATGGAGGGCGCTTTGGCCGCTTCGCCCGCCCGCAAGGTGATGATAGACCATCATCTTGGCCCTGTGGAAGAGGATTGGGAGCTGGCCCTGTCGCACCCGGAGATGTGTAGCGCCTCCGAGTTGGTGTTTCGTATCATCTGGCAGTTACAGGGATTCGAGGGGATGACACGCCGCTGTGCCATACAGTTGTATTGCGGCATGATGACCGATACCGGCGGGTTCACGTTCAACTCCACCCGTCCCGAAATCTACTTCATTATCAGTCAGTTGCTGACCAAGGGCATCGACAAGGACAAGATTTACCGCAATGTGTACAACAACTACAGCTGTTGGGCGATACGTCTGCGGGGCTATCTTATGTCGCGCAAGCTCAATTATATCCCCGACTGCCGTGCGGCTTACTTCACTATCACGCGCAAGGATATGTTCGACTACCACTTTGTCAAGGGCGATGCTGAGGGACTGGTCAATGAGCCGTTGCGCATCAAGGGCCTGAAGCTGTCAATATCGTTGCGCGAGGATGACCGGCGCGACAACCTCATCTGGGTAAGCCTTCGTTCGGTCGACGACTTCCCCTGCAACGAGATGGCGCAACAGTTCTTCAACGGAGGCGGCCACCTCAACGCCAGTGGAGGCCGCTTGATGTGCTCTATGCGCGAGGCTGAGCGCATTACCCGCCAAGCCATCCGCCACTATGAGCAGAGGCTGCGCGGATAGCGACCGCATGAGCCGTGCCCAACATGAATCTTGTGTCCGGCAACGATTTTTTTAAAGAAAGCTATATGAAACTGAAAAACTCATGGATATTGCTCTTGGCCTGTCTCTGCTTGTATAGCGCGTGCCGTGAAGAGCAAAAAACGACGCAGATCATCGTCAAGAAGCAGCAGGTAGCGGCGCCTAAGGCCACCCAGAAGATGGGTGACTATCAGCAGTCGCGTCCGGTGGAATGGCTGGGTGCTGAGTACACTGTGACGGTAGATCTGAAGGCCGACACATCCCTGCCCTTGGTGAAAGAGGGCAACCAGAAATATTACGACAACCGCATCCGTCTCACCATCACCCGTAGCGACAAGAGCCAGTTCTTCAGCCGCGAGTTTACCAAGGCCGACTTCTCCGCCTACCTCGACAATGCCTATGCACGCGATGGGGCGTTGCTGGGCATCGTACTCGACAGGGCCGACGGCGACCATCTGGTCTTTGCGGCCAGCATCGGTTCTCCAGACAAGTCCAGTGACGAGTATCTGCCTCTGGTCATGCGTATCTCGCGCTTGGGGGAGGTGTCAGTGAGCCGCGATACCCAGCTCGACACCAATGCGGCCGATGCTGCCGGAGAAGAGGACGATGGCGTCTGACACTCCGGGCAGCCTCCAGCCCTATCTTATATAGATAATCATCACCTTAATTATAGTTTCCATGAAGAAGAAAAAACTATTTTACACCCTGCTGGTGGCCCTGATGTGTACGTCATGCGCCACACCCAACTTTACCCAGTACGCAATGTCCGATTTCTACAACCTGCCCAAGCCCGGTGTAGGAGGTTATCAGGGCATGGCCATCTACAAAGACTATCTTGTGAGCCTGCAAAACGGTGGCGTGGCCACCATCTACCGACTGCCCGACATGCAGGTGGTGACACCCACGTTCAAGTTGGCCAGTGCCCACAGTCGCAACCACTCCAATGTGGGTGCTTTCGGTGTGGAGCGAGGCCACAAAGACGACCTGCTGCCTGTGCTCTACGTGTCACAGTGCCATCGCAAGCTCATCCGCGGCATGAAGGATGCCTGTTTTGTGGAGCGGTTGCTCCCCGAGGGCAAGTCGGAACTGCTTCAGACCATCATCCTCGATGATGACCAAAAACTTTTCGGCTATGCCCTGCAGTGGACGGTGGACAGCAAGAACAAGCGTCTCATCGGTTTCGGCAATACTTTGAAGGGAGAGGATGCGAACAATAGGTTTCGGGTTATCGTCTTCCCGTTGCCCAAGTTGGCCGACGGCAAGGAGATACACCTGCGTCCCGAGGATGCCATCGAAAACTACCTGCTCCAGGACTATACCCAAGCCTATCCTGCGCGGATTATCGGGCAGGGAGCCTGTGTGTATGGCGATAGGCTCGTGATGCCAACGGGATTTGGCAACAAGGAGTGGCCCAGTGTGCTTTACGTTTGGGACATGAAACACAAGCGCATGGAGCGCGTGGTGGATCTCTCGACAGAACTGAAGGCCGAGATGGAGGATGTAGACTTCTACAAAGGCGAAGCCTACGTGCAGACCAACGGTCGTGGAATCGTGAAGTTCAAGTTTGGGAAGCGTGTCGCCGCAGGCTCCGCACGTTGATACCCGCCTCTACAGATGACGCATGTCTGGTCGCTGTGCACGCTTGGCGGCCAGACATACCCCATCTGTGTCTTTAAAGTATCTGCTCAGCGTGCTCTTTCACCTTCACTTCCTTAGGTCCGAAGATACGTTGTACCACACCTTGTTCATCGGTGACAAACGTGGTGCGGTAGACACCCATCGACACGCGGCCACACATCTTCTTCTCGCCGTAGATGCCGAGCGCATTGACCAGCGTGAGTTCTGTATCGGCTATCAGGGGGAAGGGCAACTGGTATTTCTCGATAAACTTCTTGTGCGATTGAGCGCTCTGTATACTCACACCCACCACGGCGTAGCCCTCAGCGAGGAAACGCTGGTAGTTGTCGCGTAGGTTGCATGCCTCGTTGGTGCAGCCCGGTGTAGAGTCTTTGGGGTATGCATAGAGCACCAGCTTCTTGCCGGCGAAGTCACTCAGTCTGATTTCGTTACCATCTTGGTCTTTGCCCAGTATCTCGGGCAGTCTCTGTCCTATTTCCATGTCTCTATTGGTTTGTAAAATTCTTGGTTTTGGGAACAAAGATAGTGATTTTCTCCCATTCGCATGCTGCTACTTATCATGTTTTTTCGTAATTTTGCAAACAACCCGTCATGACAACGGGTCTTGTGGCAGACAAAATATAAATAATGAAGCGACGGATATGATAGGAACGATTGTCAATACAGCCTGCATCATCGTAGGAACCGTGGTGGGTGCCGCGCTCCATCGGGGTGTACGCGAAAAATACCGGCAAGTGCTCTACACCGCATTGGGCTTGGCCAGTTTGGCCATAGGGCTCAATGCCACCATCACCCATTTTGCCAAAAGCGATTATCCGGTCCTTTTCATCGTCTCGTTGGCCGTGGGTGGTGTCGTCGGTACGGCACTCGACATCGATGGCCGTTTCAAGCGGGCTGTCAACCGCCGTTCCCGGCAGGGCGATGCGGGCAAGTTGGCCGAGGGTCTGGCCACAGCCATCCTGCTTTACTGCATCGGTCCGCTCTCCATGTTGGGACCTGTCGTGAGCGCCTTGAAGGGAGACAACACGTTTCTCTTTACCAATGCCACGCTCGATTTTGTCTCCTCCACCATCTTTGCATCTACCTACGGGTTGGGGATGATGGCTGCCGCCGCTGTGCTGTTTTGCTGGCAGGGCATGTTTTATCTGGTGGCTGCGGTGGCAGCCTCGGCGGTGAGCGAAGGGCTCATGGCCGAACTGCTCATTGTGGGCGGCTTGATGATTACGGGTTCCGGTCTGTCGCTGCTTAACATCAAAGACTGCAAGACGCTCAATCTGCTGCCCGCACTCGTGGTGCCCGTGCTGTGGTACGTGTTGGTGGCGGCTAAAGGTGGCGTTTAGGCATCGTAAATGCCACCTTTGGCGCGCTAATCATGGCATTTGGCTCCGACAAGCACCATCGTGGATTTTTCGCGATGCCGCCATTGGGGCTTGATATGGATTAGGAGAATGTGGGTTTGCTATGCGAAAACGGGGCAGTTTTCTTGTCGGATTCTGAAATATTCATTAACTTTGTAAGTGTTTTTTAAACGATTATTAGCAACCTGCGGTTGCAATAAGGATAACATACCATACTGCAGCGTCACTACGGACACTACATACATAGATAATAGGATATGAATACATTCGTGTTTAAACCCAAACTGGTTTCCACGTTGAGAAACTACAACCGCAAGACGTTCATGGCCGACCTCATGGCCGGAGTGATTGTGGGCATTGTGGCCTTGCCTTTGGCCATTGCGTTCGGTATCGCGTCAGGCGTATCTCCCGAGAAGGGCATCATCACGGCCATTGTGGCCGGTTTTATCGTTTCCGTCTTTGGCGGTAGCCGCGTGCAGATCGGTGGCCCCACTGGTGCGTTTATCATCATCATCTACGGCATCATCCAGCAGTATGGCATGCAGGGACTGACCATTGCCACCATCATGGCGGGCGTGTTTCTGGTGCTGTTTGGTGTGCTCAGGCTCGGCACCATCATCAAGTACATCCCTTATCCCATCGTTGTGGGCTTTACCAGCGGTATCGCCGTCACCATCTTCACTACTCAGGTGAAGGACCTCTTTGGTCTGACGATGGCGGAGGTGCCCTCCGATTTTGTGGAGAAATGGATTGCCTACGCCCACGATTTCACCACGCTTGACGGGTGGACGACGCTCATCGGTATCGTCAGTGTGGTGGTCATTGCGGTGACACCCCGTTTCAGCAAGAAGATTCCCGGGTCGTTGGTAGCCATCATCCTCATGACCATCGTGGCCCTGCTGCTCAAGCACTATGCCGGTGTGACGAGTATCGAGACCATCGGCGACCGCTTCTCCATCAACAGTGCACTGCCCGAGGCGCAGATGCCCGCACTGTCGTGGGAGACGGTGAAGGGTCTGGTGCCTCCGGCGCTCACTATCGCCATTCTCGGTGCCATCGAGAGCCTGCTGTCGGCCACCGTGGCCGACGGTGTGATAGGTCATCGCCACGATTCCAATACCGAACTGGTGGGTCAGGGTATCGCCAACCTGGTCTCGCCGCTTTTCGGTGGTATTCCTGCCACGGGTGCCATCGCCCGCACCATGACCAATATCAACAATGGTGGCCGCACCCCTGTGGCCGGTATCGTGCATGCCGTGGTGCTGCTGCTCATCTTCCTCTTCCTCATGCCGTTGGCCCAGTATATCCCTATGGCCTGCCTTGCCGGTGTGCTGGTGGTGGTCTCTTACGGTATGTGCGGATGGCGTTCGTTTGCCATGCTGATGAAGAATCCCAAGAGCGATGTCACCGTGCTGCTCATCACCTTCTTCCTCACCATCCTCTTCGACCTTACGGTGGCCATCGAGGTGGGTCTGGTCATTGCCTGTCTGCTCTTCATGCGACGCATGGCAGAGACTACCGATGTGAAGGTGATTATGGACGAGATCGACCCCGAGGATGACACCGATGTGAAGCTTGAAAATAATGAGCATCTCACCATTCCTAAGGGCGTGGAGGTGTACGAGATCAATGGTCCTTACTTCTTTGGTGCGGGCAACCGTTTCGAGGAGGTGATGGCCAGCTTCGGATCGCGTCCTAAAGTGCGTGTCATCCGTATGCGCAAGGTGCCTTTTGTAGACTCTACAGGCATCCATAACCTCACCAACCTGTGTCTGATGAGTCAGAAAGAGGGCATCCAGATAGTGCTGTCGGGTGTCAATCCCAAGGTGCATGCTGTGTTGGAGCATGCCGGATTCTATCGGATTGTGGGCGAGAAAAATATCTGTAGCCATATCAATCTGGCCTTGGCAAGGGCCAAGGAGATTGTCAGCTGATAGAGCGTGCCGTCAGGCGCGCCGTTGGTGTCGCCTGGGTGCTATATAATAGGGGCTTCGCTGTCGGAACTGTTCCGTCTGGCGAAGCCCTTGTTTTATTTATTTCAGCCTTGTCCAACCATCCCTAAACTGCTTGGGTGTCTTTCCTGTCGCCTTCTTGAACAACTGTGAGAAATAGGCCACGTCTGTAATGCCGCATTGTGCTGCCACCTCGGCCACGGAGAGTTCGGTCGTGGTGAGCAACAGTTTGGCCGTGCTCATACGGAGCGTCTGTAGGTAGCTGGTCGATGTCATGCCTGTGATGGCCTTCATCTTGCGGTTAAGCTGGGTGCGGTTGACTCCCATCTGGGTGGCGATGGTGTTGAGGTCGATGGCCGTATGCTCCGCCATCAAGTTGTCGACAATCGTCTCAAACTGTTTGACGAAAGCCTTGTCGTCTTCTGCGCCGTTTTCTTGCGGTGCTCCGTCTGCCGATGGCCCGAACTTGTCGAGCAACATGCGCCTCTGCTCCAGCAGTTGTTTTACCTGGGCATTGAGTTCGTCGGCATTGAATGGCTTTTCGATGTAGGCATCCACGCCAAGTTCCAGTCCGTGTAGCCTGTCTTCGCGTGTAACCTTGGCCGTTACCATAATCACGGGGATATGGTTGAGGAGCGGATGCTCACGCACGGCCTTGCACAGTTCGTAACCGTCCATGACAGGCATCATGACATCGGTGATGATCATGTCGGGCACCAGTGCGGTCGCCTTTTCCAGTCCCTCCTTACCATTGGTGGCATAGAATATCAGGTAGTCGCCCTTCAGCTGGTCTGCCTCATACAGTGCCACCTCCATCGAGTCCTCTACAATCAGGATGCGTGTCTTCTCCTCGTCGGTGGCATCGCTGTCTTGCGGAGCCAAGTCCTTTTCGGGACGCTGTTCGGCAGAGACTTGCTCGGGAACTTCGGCCAGCGAGGGCCATTCCTTGTTGCCGTACTTCATGGGCAGCACAATGACAAAGGTGGTGGTCTCCTTGTAGCGGCTGTAGGCCTTGATGCTGCCCTGCATGGCCTCCACGGCCATTCGGGTAACAGACAATCCCACACCTGTACCTATGTGGGTGCTGTCGCCTTCGGCCTGATAGAACGGCTCAAAGGCATGCTGCAGTTGGGTAGGGGTCATCCCCAGTCCCTCATCCTTCACTTCCAACCGCACCTTGCCCTTGATGATGGCGATAGAGATGAGCAGTTCGGTGTCAGGGTAGCCAAACTTGATGGAGTTTGACAGCAGGTTGTTGAAGATTTTGCGCATGTAATCGGGCACAAAATCCATGTCTATCCGGTTGTGCTTAGTGGCTATCCTGATGCTGATGCCCCGCTTGCGTGCCAGGTACATGTAGCTCTCGGCGATGTTGCGCAAGAAGCCTACCACATCGTCGTGCCGCCATTGTGGTTCGAGTGCCTTGCCGGAGTTGAGCTTGGCAATATCAAGCAGTTGGTTGATGAGGGCGAGCAGGTTCTTGCTTGCATTCATGATATTCCTTACATCGTCCTGCGTGTCGGGTTCCTTGCGGTTTTTGGCGATATTTTCTCCGGCAGCCTGAATGATGGTGAGCGGTGTGCGAAATTCGTGTGTGATGTTGGTAAAAAACCTTTCGCGTGTTTCTTGCAGTTCTTTCAGCTCTGCTTGGTGGCGGATGCGCACCTGCAGGAGCAGATAGAAAAAGACGATAAGGCTTAAAAGGACTATCATCACGATAAAGAAGATCAGGGTGCTTTGTGTGCGGTTCTTGCGTTCGTTTTCCAGCGATTCCTCCACCTTGCTCATACGTGTCTGGTTGCGCTTGTGGACAAAGGCAATGTGCTGGTTTTCTATTTCGTTGAGCTTGTTGATGTTGGCAATGCTGTCACCCCACCGCTTATGGTCGATGTAGCTGGCCAGCGCTTGCCGGTAATTGCCCTCTTTCAGATAGATTTGATAGTACAATTCGTATATCTGCACCAAGTGTTCGGGGGAACCGATTTCCTCCGCCGTCATCTTGGCTTCTTTCAGAAACTCGATGGCGGTGCCTGTGGCCTTGCTTTTCAGGTTGGCACGTGCCAGTGCGATACACGATTCGAGGTAGTGCCAACGGTCGGTCGACTCTGACATCATGAGGTAGGCAATCTCGTACTCTTCAATGGCTTTGTCGTATTTCCCCGCCTCCTCATACAGGCCTCCATAGTAGGTGTGGCAGAGCGAAATGCCCGTCTGATTGTCGAGCTGCATGTTGCACTCCATTGAGCGACGGTAGTAGAGCCATGCCGAATCTGTGTTGCCCAGTTTCTGCAAGATGCTGCCTATGTTGGCATAGTTGATGGCTTGGCCCAGCAGACTACCCAGTTTGGTTTCGCCATCGAGGGCACGCTGGAAGCAGTCGCGTGCCAGACGGTAGTTGTTGACAGACAAGTAGACATTGCCCAATCCATTGAGCGACACCACTGTGTTTTTCAGCATCACAGAAGAGGTGTCGGTGGAGGCCAGGCAGTATTCCAATGCACGGAAATGGTATTTGGAGGCTTGTTCCAAACTGCTGATGCGACGGAAGACGGTGCCGATGTTGTTGAGCGACTGCACGATCTCGATGGTGTCGTTGAGGCTTTTGGCCGCCATATACTCTTCGCTGTGCATGGTAAGCGACTGTTTGAAGAGACTGGCATTGCGGTATATGCGTCCCAACTTGCGCATCGTACGCACGGCTCCCAGTACATTGTCTTCTTGTTTGTACGTAGTGAGCAGTTGTTTCAAGGCTGTGGTGTCTTGTTGGCTTTCGATGGTACTGTCTATCAGTCTCTTCTCGTCAGCGGAATAGGTGTGTGCTCCCTCTTTTTGTTGGCAGGAGCCGACCATCAGGCAGACCAACAACCCGAACAGAACAAGCATGGTGTTGCAATATCTCATCTTCTTACAGGGTATTAACTGCACAAAGATACGAAAAAAGAAAATTTTTTTAAAGGTAAAACGGTGTTTTTTTAAAGGTAAAACGGTAAAAAGGTAAAGAGGTAAAAAGGCGTTTGGAAAGGTAAAAAGGTAAAGAGGTAAAACGGTAAAAAGGTGTTTTGACAATGCAAGAGTTTTTGTGTCGGGATTTTCAAGGTCGTATAACCTTTTCCTCTTCCGTCTTCAGCCTATCCAAAAATACTTTTTTACCTTTTTACCTCTTTACTGTTTTACCTTTTCCCAACATTTAGTCTTACGCCAACATTGAGGCTGAAGTTGAGGGGCTTATCATTGTAGTAGGTCTTGATGTCGCTGCCGTTATCGAAGTGGTAAGTGGCACCCGGTTCCACATAGATGCTCAGTCGGTCGGTAGCCTTGTATTCGGCGCCAGCCGCCACGATAGCAGAGAGTTGTATCTCGCTCATCTTGACATCTTCGTGGATGGTCTTGCCGTTGTACACCATGCTGCTCTGACCCTTGACCATCTTCTCGGCTTCGCCTCCTGCAGTGACGTAGACGTTGACATGGCGGTTGCCCCATACGTTGTACGATGCTGCCACGGGGATGCCTACGAAGTGCAAGTGCTGCTCTGTGGTCTGTTCGCCCGTCGTAATGTCAGACGAATGGTAGCTGTAAGTCACACCCGACTGCACGCTCCACTTGTCATTGATGTGGTAGCGGGCCGAGAGGCCGAACTTTACCGGCAACCGGTGATGCGCATGGGTCTCTACCGAGCGTACCTGAGAGGCCATCAGCATCAGCTGTTCCACTTTCTGGTAGAATAGGTCGCCCGGAGCAGACACCATCGCCTCCATCGTCGGTTGTGCCGCCCGGTTGATGATGCCTCCTTGATAATAGGCATCCATCGTGATGCGTCCGCCACGACTGTTGCGCGATGTATAGGCCAACGTGCGCTCTCCGGCTGGTCCGTACAAGTCGCTCGGACGCTTCACTTTGGTTTCACGTACTGGCTTCTTTTCGGGAGTAGGTGCTGTAGTCTCACTGCTGCCGACCTGCTTGTCTGTCGAAAGTGCGGGCTGTGGGTTCCCGTCAGTCGTGTCTGTTGTTGGCGACGTTTCTTCCACATTGCGAGAGGGAGCCATGAGGGCGGCCATCATTCGCTGTACCCTTCCACCTTTGCCCTCATGGATAGTCTCCTCTGTCGCTTGCAGGGTTGTTGCGGCCGATGAAGCAGGAACCGATTGAACCGTCTGCTTTGGGTTGCTGTCGGCCAGATGCGGCTGCAGGTCTCCCCGCGGTGCCATCAGCCATGTACCTACACCCGCCACAAGGGCAATCATCGCCGCACAGGCCACTCCGCGCCACACCCACATGGCCGCTGTGCGGCGGTGGGGCTTCCGGGTAGCAGAAGGCACAATGCCCCGACGGGCCATTTCGGCCTTGATGTCGTCCAGCAGCCCTTCGGGTGCCTTCACGTCCAGCGTTTCCATGCGCTGTCGTATCTTGTCAGTCCATTGTTCCTTCATTTTGTCGATGCTTTAGATTTGTAGGCACTGATACTCTTGGCGAGTAGGCTTCGTGCCCGGTGATATTGTGATGCCGAGGTGTCGGCCTTGATTCCGAGGAGTTGTGCTATCTCCTGATGGCTCTTGCCTTCGATGGCGTAGAGGTTGAACACCGTGCGGTAACCGGTAGGCAACTGCTGGATGAGCGTGAGCAGTGCCCGTGTGTCTATGCCCTCGGTGTCGGGTTCGGTATCGGCTATGTCGGGCGGGTCGTCCTCGGTTTCCACCAAGCGGGTCTTGGCCTGCTTGCGTAGAAACGCCAGCGATTCGTTGACGGCGATGCGAGTCATCCATGCCTTCAACGAACCGTTGCCCCGATACTCAAACGTATCTATCTGCGTAAAAATGTGGATGAATGTTTCCTGCAACACATCCTTCTGGTCATTCTCATCGGGCACATAGCGGGCACATACGCCCATCAGATAGTCTGCATAGGCCGCATACAGGCTGTTCATGGCCGAGGCATCGCCACGGTCGAAGAGGCGGACTATCCGCTGCTCGCTGTTACGTCCCACTATGTGCATGGTCTGTGTAAGGATGGTGTCGCTATAGGTATAACGCAGGAAACGTTATTTTCGTGTACGGTATTTGAAAGTGGCCGATTTCTCGCCGCTGAACGACATCCATCTCACCGTCAGATCCACGGTCTCATCGCCTGTGTCGGGCAGCTGGTCTAACCGGAAGGCTATCATGCCGTCTGACATCTGTCCGTAGGTGTCGCCGTGGGCGTTGTGGTGCAGCACTACTTCGTACGGGCCTTCGCCTTTGACCAGATTGAGCTCATGCACCTGTGTGCCGCCGAAGCGGGTGCTGAATCTGAGCGTGAAGTATCCGTCTTCCACCACGGTCGTCCAATCCTTGAGAATCTCCAGCGGGTCGTTGCCGTAGATCTCGTCGTCGGCAGTGCCAAGCGGGGCAGCCATCGGTTTGGTGCGGATGGTGTCGATCCAGTTTACATGCACATTGGCCGGATGGTCTTTGGGGTCACCCTCGAAGCGGAAGTTGACCAACGCCCTTACCTCCTTACCTCCATAGGGATGCTGCTTGACGTTAGTGGGCCACAGGGTGGTCTCGTCGTCCAGCTGCAGGTAAAACTCGCCGTTGGTGCTGTTGGTTTTCAGCGTCACCAGTGCGTTGGGCACATAATCTGTATAACAGGGATAGTCGTCATCATCGCACGACTGCATGATGGGGGCTGCCGTCAGTGAGAGCAGGGCAGCCATGAACAGTTTCCAGTGTTTCATATCTTTCTTACCTTAATATTATAGTTACACTCTATAAATGACGGATTCGCCGGAATCTTGCACGTGGGTTCTGAGAATTTAACATTATTTTGCGACTTGGTATTCTGTTTTAATAACGACAACTCAGACAACTTTAACAACACTTGCCTATGTTCAGGTCTTCTTTAAGTATTTTAAAACGACCACTCGGACAACTTTAACAACCAAGACAATGAAGAGTCTCAGAGCAAGAAAAGTTGTTTGTGTTGTCTCTGTTGTCGCAAAAAAATAAACACGTCAATGACCCTTGTGCATCGTAAATGCGGCATTTAGACCTCGTAAATGCCACCTTTGGCGCGCTAATCATGGCATTTACGATTCGTATAGGTCGTGACCGAAATTGGCAAGGGGTGGACTATGGGGCGGCAGAGATGCGAAAAAGGGTACCGCAGAGCGACCCGATGTGTCGCCCATGCGATACCCACGTGAGAGAGAGAAATGGGGTGGGGGCCTATTTGACCGCCTCGACGGTGTAGCCGGCTTGGCGGAGCAGCGAGAGTACACCCTTGTCGCCCGGCAGGTGGCCGGCACCTACAGCGATGAGTGTGGACTTGTCGGCCATGATGGCAGGCAGTTTGGTCAGCCAGTCTATATTGCGGTTGTCGATGAGCTGTGCATCCTCTTCGGGAGTAGAGTCACAGCTGTTGTTTTCCTTTTCCTTGGTGATTTCCCACATCTTCGCGAGGTCCTTGGCAAAGAATGCGCGGGTCAGGGCAATCAGATTCTGCTCGTGGTACGCCGTGTTGTTGACCATACACATGAGCATCGTCTTCTGTCTCTCCAGTGACTTGCCCTGATAGAGCGTCTTTATCTGGAAGTCCATCGTCTCCAGTCCCACTACGGGCTTGTTGGCTTCTTTGGCCGCCTTCTGGAAGTAGCCGTCAAAGAGGTTGGTGGGGTCAAATCCAGGCGTGTGCTTCATGTACATGAGCACGGCCAGCTGGGTGTTGATGGCAGAGGGCGTCATCTTGCCCATCTGCTGCTCCAGGATGGGATTGGTCAGATCCATCCCTATCAGGCTCTTCATCAGTTGGTTGAGTTTATCCATCTCTTCCACGGTCAGATAGTCCTTGAGGGTTTTCCCCTCGGGTAGCATCATGGCCTTCATCATTTTCTGAATGTTGTCCGGCGACATCATGTCGCTCATGTCGAGTTCGCCGCATACCTGCTGCGTCTCAGTCATGGCAGCGCGCAGGCCGGGGATGGAGTCTACAAACGACACCGGAGCCAGATGGTAGGTACCCACGATGTACGAGGGCTGCTTGAGGTCTTTGCCGGAAATCTTGTAAAGCAACTGGGCTTTGGCACCTGTGATGGCTACTACCATCAGCAGGGCAATCATCATGATCTTTTTCATTGTTTATAGGGTTTGTTTGGTTTGTTCGTTGATATCGGCATAGAAGTTGCGTATCTGGCGGATGATGGCATCGTTGGTCCGCTGCATCTTCCGTACGATGAGCAGGCCGATGATACCGCCCGCTGTACCGCCTATGCAGATGCTGATGATGAAGAGGGGGACCGCCTCGGGGTCGATGGAGCCGTGGGCTATGTCGAAGGCCATCCAGAGGATGAGGATGAGGCCGAGTGGAATGCCCACCATCTGCTGTCTTACCCGCATGCGCTTCATCCGTATGAGTTTGTGGCAGGTCTGGAGCAGGCTCTCACCGAGCCAGTCGCGCTCCGAAACCCGGTTGATGAAGATGTCGGCAACCACGGAGATGCCGGTGGTGATGACGGTGAACCAGAAGAGCGCCCAGGAGATCTCGCCGATATAAGCCATGCCGAAGAATGAGATGATGATGAACGGCCAGATGAGGAACAGTTGCATCCAAGTGTAGCGCTTGATCCATGACATCTTGTCGCGCATGGCATGTCGGGTGAGGTTGTCGGTCACTATCTTTTGCGATTCCAGTTTCTGTTTGAGCGTCTGGAGCTGCATCCGCATGGTCTCCAGTTCGTTGTTGTTGTCTGTCTGATATTCCATAGCAGTTTTCTTGTTGGGGGATGGGTTACATGTTTTTTAGTTCTTCTCTTATCCTGACGAGTTTTACCGACACATTTTTGGCAGAGATGCCCACGATGTCGCCTATCTCGTCGTAGCTGATGCCTTCTAACCAGAGCAGTACGATGGCACGGTCGAAGGGGGCAAGGCGGTTGATGCGCTGGTAGAGCTGTTTCACCTGCCGGGTGTCGGCATCGTTGTCCTCGTAGAGGTCTATGTTCATGGAGAGCGGTATGGTCTTGCCGCGTCTCTTCTTTTTCCGGTCGATGGAGATGCAGGTGTTGAGCGCCACACGATAGAACCAGGTGCGTATGTCGCTCCGTTTCTCAAACTGGCCGAAGCCCCGCCATAGGTTGATGAGAATCTCCTGGAACAGGTCGTTCACCTCCTCGTTGTCTTTGGAAAACATATAGCAGACGGTGTATATCGTCGATTTGTGCTCGCCGATGAGTCTGGTAAATTCTTGTTCGGTTGTTTCCATTGTCTCTGTCACGTTGTTGTTTTGTTCTTTTATCCTTTAGACGAGAGAAAGGGGGATTTTACTACATGAAAATCCTGATTTTTTTCAAAAAAAGTTCGTTGTTCGCTTCCTGAAGTCCTGTAGACCCCCATTCGGATGCCGTGGAAGCCCTACCGATGCCCGCTTCGCCGAGGTGTTTATATTATTATAAGGTATAACCGGTGTGCCGTGAAGCGCTGGGGCGAGGCTGAAAACGGCGGGAGCGCTGAATATAGATTTCAAAAAATTTGCGTAAATGATGGAAATGTATTACTTTTGCGCTGAATTTGAATGAAATAAAAGTAACTGGATAATGAATATTTCCTATAAGTGGTTGAAAGAATATGTTGATTTCGACCTTACACCACAACAGACTGCCGATGCGCTGACCTCTGTAGGATTGGAAGTGGGCGCGTTAGAGGAAGTGCAGACCATCAAGGGTGGTCTCAAGGGACTCTATGTGGGCGAGGTGCTCACCTGCGAGCCGCATCCCAACTCGGATCACCTGCATGTAACCACTGTCGACCTGGGCAAGGAGGCTCCCCAGCAGATAGTCTGCGGCGCGCCCAATGTGGCTGCCGGCCAGAAAGTGATAGTGGCCGACCTGGGTTGTGTGCTCTACGACGGCGATCAGGAGTTTACCATCAAGCGGAGCAAGCTGCGTGGCGTGGAATCGCTGGGCATGATCTGTGCGGAAGACGAGATTGGCATCGGCACAGACCATGCAGGCATCATCGTGCTGCCCAATGACGCGGTGCCCGGTACTCCTGCTGCGGAGTATTACCATCTGGAAAGCGACTGGGTGATAGAGATAGACATCACCGCCAACCGCTCCGATGCGCTGTCGCACTATGGTGTGGCGCGCGACCTGTACGCTTGGTTGGTGCGCAACGGTTATGAGACCCGCCTGCACCGTCCCGGCTGCGAGGCTTTCAGTGTCGACGATGAGAGTCTGCCCATCGAGGTGGAGATTGAGAATACCGATGCCTGCAAGCGTTATGCCTGTGTGAGCATCACGGGCTGCGAGGTCAAGGAGAGCCCCCAATGGCTCAAAGACAAGTTGTCTACCATCGGCTTGCGCCCCATCAATAATATTGTGGACATCACCAACTATGTAATGATGGCTTACGGACAGCCCATGCACTGTTTTGATGCAGACATGGTGACAGGCCATAAGATTGTGGTACGCACACAGCCAGAGGGTACCAAGTTTGTCACTCTCGATGGCGAGGAGCATATTTTGGGCGAGCACGACCTGAGTATCTGCAATGCGGAGGAGCCTATGTGCATAGCAGGCATCTTCGGCGGCAAGGGCTCGGGCACGTACGAGACCACACGCGACGTGGTGCTGGAGAGTGCTTACTTCCATCCCACGTGGATTCGCAAGAGTGCGCGCCGTCATGGCCTCTCTACCGACTCTTCTTACCGTTTCGAGCGTGGTATCGACCCTAACGGCACGGTCTATGCACTCAAGCAGGCAGCTATCCTCTGCCGTGAGTTGGCTGGCGGCAAGGTGTCGATGCAGATTCGCGATATCTACCCTGCTCCCATTGAGAATGCGCAGGTGCGTCTTGACTTCGCTTACTGTGACCGGCTGATTGGCAAGGCTATCGGCAACGACCTCATCCGTCAGATTGTACAGAGCTTGGAGATGGAGATTGTGGCAGAAGATGCCGAGGGACTCATGTTGAGCGTTCCCGCCTATCGTACCGACGTACAGCGTCCCTGCGATGTGGTGGAGGACATCCTTCGTATCTATGGTTATAATAATGTGGAGATTCCTACACAGCTCAAGTCATCGCTTACTATACAGGGTGAGGAGGATGGAGAGTACAAGCTGCAGAATATCATCAGCGAGCAGTTGGTGGGATGCGGTTTCAACGAGATTCTGAACAATTCGCTCACCAAGGTGGGCTATTACGAGGAGGCTGGGCTGAACCATTATCCTTGGGAGCAGAGCGTCAGGGTGATGAATCCGTTGAGCGCAGACCTCGGCATGATGCGCCAGACATTGCTGTTTGGCGGTTTGGAGAGTATCCTGCGCAATGCCAACCGCAAGAATCCTAATCTCCGCTTCTTCGAGTTCGGCAACTGCTACCATTATCATCAGGACCGCTGGAGCATAGAGAATCCGGCCAAGGCCTATACCGAAGAGTGTCATCTCGGAATGTGGGTGACGGGCAAGCGTGTGGCAGGTTCGTGGGCGCATCCCGATGAGGAATCTACCTTCTATGAACTCAAGGCATACGTGCAGAATGTGTTTGCGCGCGTGGGCTTGGCCACTGGCATGCGTGTGGTAGAGCAGAGCGACAACAATATATTTGCCAAGGCGCTGGCGGTGAAGAACCGGGGCGGGAAGATTATCGCCGAACTGGGTGTGCTGTCGCATAAGCTCCAGAAGCAGGCTGATATCGCGGCTCCCGTGTACTTTGCCGACATCAATTGGACACTGCTCATGAAGACCGTGCGCAAGAACAAGCTGGAATATCAGGAGATTTCCAAGTTCCCGGCCGTGAGCCGCGACCTGGCATTGCTCATAGACCGCAGCGTGCAGTTCGCCCAAATAGAAGAAGTGGCCCGCCAGACGGAGAAGAAGTTGCTGAAAAAGGTGGAACTCTTCGACGTGTACGAGGGGAAGAACCTTCCTGCCGGCAAAAAGAGCTACGCCGTGAACTTTATCCTGCAGGATGACAGCCGTACACTCAACGACAAGGCCATCGATGCCATCATGACAAAACTGATAAATAATATAAAGAATAAACTTGGAGCCGAGCTCCGCTAATCTGTTCAAAAAAACTAAATCCGATGGGAAGAGCATTTGAATATCGCAAAGCGACAAAAATGAAGAGATGGGGCCACATGGCCCGCACATTTACCAAGTTGGGCAAGCAGATTGCCATCGCTGTCAAGGCCGGAGGCCCCGAGCCTGAAAACAATCCCACATTGCGCGCCATCATCGCTACCTGCAAGCGTGAGAATATGCCGAAAGACAACATAGAGCGCGCTATCAAGAACGCTATGGGTAAGGACCAGAGCGAATATAAGGAAGTGCCGTATGAAGGATATGGCCCCCACGGAATCGCCATTTTCGTAGATTCGCTCACCGACAATACCACCCGTACCGTGGCCGACGTGCGTTCGGTCTTCAATAAGTTCAATGGTAACTTGGGAACACAGGGCTCGCTCAGCTTCCTCTTCGACCACAAGTGTGTGTTCACCTTCAAGACCAAGGAGCCGATAGAGATGGACGAACTGATTCTCGACTTGATTGACTACGGAGTGGACGATGAGTATGACAATGACGAGGAAACGGGTGAAATCACTATCTATGGCGATCCGAAGAGCTTCGGCGAGATTCAGAAACATCTCGAAGAGGCTGGCTATGAGATTACCAGCGCCGAGTTTACGCGTATCCCCAACGACCTCAAGGATGTCACTCCCGAACAGCGTGAGACCATAGACAAGATGGTGGAGAAGCTGGAAGAGTTTGACGATGTGCAGAATGTGTACACCAACATGAAGCCGGCAGAGGAGTAAGCGGCATCATGAAGCACTACACTTATTATACGCAGGGCACCTGTAGCAAGGTTATCGACATAGAAGTGGATGACCAGGGTACGGTGCAGCAAGTAAGTTTTGTGGGAGGATGCCACGGCAATCTGCAGGGCATCTGCTCCCTCATCAAAGGAATGAAGGCGGCGGAAGTGAAAGCCCGCTTGCAGGGAATCAGGTGCGGCAACAAGCCCACCAGTTGTCCCGACCAGTTGGCTACAGCTCTGGCCGAGATGGGCTACTGATAGTCGTTCCCATCGCGAAGTATCTTAAAGGCTCACCCCCTGACTGCTTTTCCCAATGCGGGAAAGGTGGTCAGGGGGTGAGTTTTGTTATTGATATTCCTTTGGAGGAAACTTGTCGGTGTACAATACTTGCCGGGGATTCTTCTGTGAGTGGCAAATATAGCAGAAGATGAAGCCCGCATCCTTGTAAGCCTTGATGTTGGTCGACTGTCGGATAGAGGCCAGAATCTGGTCGTGCAGTACCTGACGGTATTGGTTGATGATACTCGGGTCGTCCATCTTGTCGGTGAGTGTACAGTAGTAAGTGTAGGTGCGGGTTGCCTTGTAGAACACCACACTGTCCGTCCGTGTGTAGTTGCTCACCGGCGTGGGACAATACTTTGCCGTGTATTCGGCAGCCTCTCTTGCCGCCCTGTCCTCCAAAGACTCATGGCAGGCCGTGAGCGTGATGATGGCGGCGAGGAATAGGATGATTTCTCTCATGGTTTGCGCATATTTTTTTACAAAGATACGAATATTACACAGAAAATCGCTAACTTTGCGACATAAAAAAGCAAATCAGATGAATCATATAAGGAATTTCTGTATCATCGCGCATATCGATCACGGCAAGTCAACGTTGGCAGACCGTCTGTTAGAGTGTACCAAGACGATACAGATCACCGAGGGGCAGATGCTCGACAACATGGATCTCGAACGCGAGCGCGGCATCACCATCAAGAGTCATGCCATACAGATGGAATATGTGTCTGGCGGCGAAAAATATATACTCAACCTGATAGATACTCCGGGACATGTGGACTTCTCTTACGAGGTGTCGCGCAGCATCGCGGCGTGCGAGGGTGCGCTGCTCGTGGTGGATGCCACGCAGGGCGTGCAGGCGCAGACCATTTCCAATCTCTATATGGCCATCGAACACGACTTGGAGATTATTCCGGTTATCAACAAGATTGATATGCCAAGCGCTATGCCCGACGAAGTGGAGGATGAAATCGTGGAACTGATAGGTTGCGATCCAGAGGATATTATCAGGGCATCGGGCAAGACCGGCGAGGGAGTGACCGACATTCTGGAGGCGGTGGTCAAGCGGATTCCTGCTCCCGTTGGCGACCCTCAGGCACCCCTGCAGGCACTGGTGTTTGACTCGATTTTCAACTCGTTCCGCGGCATTATCACGCTCTGTAAGGTGGAAAACGGCTGCATCCGCAAAGGCGACAAGGTCAAATTCTTCAATACGGGCATGGAATATACGGCCGACGAGGTGGGTGTGCTCAAGATGGATATGATTCCCACCAACCAGTTGGCCACCGGCGAGGTGGGCTACATCATCAGCGGCATCAAGAATGCCAAGGAGGTGAAGGTGGGTGATACCGTCACCCGGGTGGACAGACCCTGCGAGGAGGCCATAGCGGGTTTTCAGGAAGTGAAGCCGATGGTGTTTGCTGGTGTCTACCCCATTGATCCGTCGGATTATGAGAACCTACGTGCGTCTATCGAGAAGCTCCAGCTCAATGATGCCTCGCTTACCTTCACTCCCGAGTCGTCGGTGGCTTTGGGATTCGGTTTCCGCTGTGGTTTCCTCGGTCTCCTTCACATGGAGATTGTGCAAGAGCGGCTCGACCGCGAATTCAATATGGATGTCATCACCACCGTGCCCAATGTGTCGTACATGGTTTATGACAAGCATGGCAGCGCCAAGGAGGTGCACAATCCGTCGGGACTGCCCGAGCAGACGCTTATCGAGCACATCGAGGAGCCCTACATCAGGGCCACCATCATTACCGATGCCAACTTCATCGGTCCCATCATGAAGCTATGTCTTGACAAACGCGGCGAACTCATCAAGCAGGAGTATGTCAGCGGCAACCGTGTGGAGTTGCACTTCATGATTCCGCTCGGCGAAATTGTCATCGACTTCTACGACAAACTCAAGTCCATCAGCAAGGGATATGCCTCTTTCGACTATCACATCGATTGTTTCCGTCCGTCCAAGTTGGCCAAGCTCGACATCCTGCTCAACGGTGAGCCTGTGGATGCTCTGTCCACCCTTACCCATGAGAGCAACGCCGTGACACTGGGCCGCAAGATGTGCGAGAAACTCAAGGAGCTCATTCCGAGACAGCAGTTTGATATCGCCATCCAAGCGGCCATCGGTGCCAAGATCATTGCCCGCGAGACCGTGAAGCAGGTTCGCAAGGACGTTACCGCCAAATGTTACGGTGGAGACGTGAGCCGTAAGCGAAAACTGCTTGAGAAGCAGAAGAAAGGCAAGAAGCGCATGAAGCAGATAGGCAATGTGGAGGTGCCGCAAAAAGCCTTCCTTGCCGTGCTCAAGCTCGACTAAACAGACCAACCAGACACTGCCGGGTGGCAAAGGTGAAAAAAAAACGGGGAATTTTATAAAATAAAAAATGTGAAAACGTGTGATTTCCCGATTTTTATATCTACCTTTGCTACCCGGCAGTTTGTTTCTGAACATTTGGGAGATGCTTTGTCATCCCCGCCATTGGCTGATGCTTGTGCCGGACATGTACAATACTAACAATAAACATCTTATAGCAGGAGGTTAACCACATGGAAAAATTCAACACCATCCGCGACGTGGCTCGTGAATTGGCCCGTAAGTACAGCACCATGACCCATTCGGAGCTCGATATACTGGAGAGCATCCTTGTACCGAGGAAGTATCTGAAAGGGCAGATGATACTTTCGGAAGGCGAAGTGTGCAAAGACTTACTCTATGTGGCCAAGGGAATGACACGCCAGTTTTATTTCAAGAACGGCAAGGAGCTCACGGAGCACATGTCGGTCGAGGGTGGTATTGTCATGTGTATAGAGAGCCTCTTCAAGGAGGAACCCACGCGCCTGCAGATAGAGGCGCTGGAGCCCACATGGGTCTTTGCGATGCCCAAGGCACGTTTGGAGGAGGTGGCGCTGCACAATGTCAACATACAGATACTCTACCGCAAGATGTTGGAAGAGAGTCTCATTGTATCGCAGGTGCATGCCGACCTCGTACGCTTCGAGACCTCGCAAGACAGGTACCAGAAGATGTGCAAGATCATGCCGCAGGTGATACTCCGGGCTCCGCTTATCTATATTGCCAGCTATCTGCAGATGACACCGGAGACGTTGAGCCGCGTGCGTACGGCCGTGCTGAAAAAGTAAGGGTGTCCGCGCAGCCCGCATGTAGGCCATGTCTGTAGAGGAGATGGCACGCTATGGTTCTTTTTCTTGTCTGTTGGCGAATAGGGATGACACGTTGTGATGATGTTTGGGATGCCTTTCGGCCCGCTGTCCGGGTCAATTTAAGGTGCCGGAAAGAATTGGATACACGAGAGACATGAAAAAGATACTTTATCTGATGATAGGTTTGATGGTGGCTGCCTGTGCCGGAGAGCGAGGCGAGCGCGAAACCCTGCGCCGTGCCGAGGCACTGCTGGACGGCAGCCCCGATGAGGCGCTGGCTGTGCTCGACCGTGCCGCCGACAGCACTGCCGCTTATTCGCGTGCCGACCGCATGCGCTATCTGTTGTTGCGTACGCAGGCCCTGTATCAGGAGTCCAAACCCTTGGACACCATTACCTATATGGACGATGTGCTGGCCTATTATCGTCATCACGGCAATCGGAAGGACCGCACGCAGGCCCTCTACATGATGGCCAGCATCTATCGCGACCGCCACAACAGTCCGATGGCCCTGCAATACTTTCGCGAGGCGGTGGCCGAGGCCGACACCACGCGCGCCGATTGCGACTTCCTGCTCGTGAGCAGGCTCTATGGACAGATGGCCGACCTCTTCCACAGCCAGCAGTATCCCCAGCAAGAGATTGCCATGACACTCCAAGCCGTACACTTTGCCCAGTTGGCCAAAGATACGATGGAGATGCTGCATCACTCGTTTCGTATCGCTGCCGCCTACTTCCTCCTCAACAGGGAAGACTCCGTGGCCCAAATCACCCAGTTGGCCTATGAGACCTACCGGGCGCTGGGCAGGCGCGACCTGGCGGTAGGCAAGTTGCCTTTTGTCATCCATTACCATCTCCTGCACCATCGCTATACGGCTGCCAAGGCTCTGCTCGACGAGTATCGGGTACACTCCGGATTTTTCGATGCCCACGGAGAGATAGCGCCCGGCAAGGAGCAGTATTACAACCAACTGGGTTATTACTATCAGGGCGTGTCGCGGTTAGACTCGGCGCTATGGTGCTACCACAAGCTTCTCACTTATACCACCAATATGGTCGCTCTGGAGAATGGCTATCGGGGCCTGATGCTCACCTATCGGCAGCTTCACCAGCCCGACTCGGTGGCTAAGTACGCCATCCTCTACACCAATCTCAACGACAGCGCCGTGATGCACAATGCCATGCGCGAGCTCAGCCGCACCCAGGCACTCTACGACTACTCCGAAAACCAGCGTATAGCCGAGGAGAAGACGCGCGAGAGCCGCCGGTTGTGGACAGCCCTCTACTGGGGCGCGGCCGTCATGGTGCTGCTTGTGGCTCTCAGCTACCGATATATGGCCCGTCAGCGTGCCAAGACGATGGAGCAGGCGCGCACGATGAACAAGAAGTATCTCGACACACTCCTGCGCTGTGAACGGGCATCCCGCGAACTGGCTGTTGCCAAGCGCGACATCAGGCGGTACAAGGACGAGAAAGAGCAAGAGGTCAACCGCCTCCAGCAGCAGTTGCATGAAGAGTTTGTGCATGTGGAGCAGTGGGATATGGAGCAGGCCTTGCTGCGGCACGATATCGTCCAGCAGCTGCACCGCCACGCCAACCGCGCGGCCATGCCGGCCGACAGCGAGTGGGAGGATCTGGACGGACTGGTCCAGCGGGTGTTCCCCCATTTCTACGAGACACTACGGCAGCCCGACCTGCAGCTCACGGAGAAGGAAATCAGGCTATGTATCCTCACCAGGCTCAACTTCATCCCCACCGAGGTAGCCACGCTTCTCGGACTAACCAAGCAGCGGGTGAGCAACATGCGTAGCCAGATCAATGATAGGCTTTTCCATGAGCGTGGCGCACGCAATCTCGACCAGCACCTGCGCCGCCTGTAGTCTCTTGGTGGGCGTAGGTGCACCTCCCTGATTCCGTTTGTTGCCGGTCAAAACCGCATTTCGAGGTCGTATCGCAACTGCCGTACGGTCGTATCGCAACTGCCGTACGCCCGTATCGCAACTGCCATACGCTCGTACACCAATTGGGGTACGGGCTGTAAAAACGGCAACTGAGAGAAAAAAACTTGGCTTTTTCCTTTTGATTGCGCCCTTTTTAGTTTATCTTTGCAATATGAATAGGTGGCGCGCGATGACGTGCCTGTAAAGCAACAACTATGAACCAGAGTGACAGTATTGTAATTATCCCTACGTACAATGAGAAGGAAAACATGGAGAAGATCATCCGTGCCGTATTCTCATTGGATAAGTGTTTCCACATACTCGTTATCGACGACGGTAGTCCCGATGGCACGGCGAAGATTGTGCACCGGCTGATGGAGACCGAGTTTGGCGACCGTCTCTTCCTCATTGAGCGGAGCGGCAAGCTGGGTTTGGGCACGGCCTATATCACGGGTTTCAAGTGGGCGCTGGCACATGGATACGACTATATCTTCGAGATGGATGCCGACTTCAGCCACGACCCCAACGACCTGCCACGTCTCTATGCCGCATGCCACGACGAGGGTTACGATGTGGCCATCGGCTCGCGCTATGTGAGCGGTGTGAATGTGGTCAACTGGCCCATCGGGCGCGTGCTGATGAGCTACTTCGCGTCCAAGTATGTGCGCATGGTGACCGGTTTTAAGGTTCACGACACCACCGCCGGCTTCAAGTGCTACAAGCGCCGTGTGCTGGCCACCATCCCGCTCGACGAGGTGCGGTTCAAGGGCTATGGTTTCCAGATAGAGATGAAGTTTACGGCCTACAAGATAGGCTTCAAGATCAAGGAGGTGCCTGTCATCTTTGTGAACAGGCGCGAGGGAACGAGCAAGATGAGCGGAGGCATCTTCGGCGAGGCATTCTTCGGTGTGATGCGTCTCCGTTGGGATGGCTGGTTCCGCAAGTATCCCAAGATCAAGGAGGGATAATGCCGCTTGGCGCCCGCAGATGTGCGGGTGCGTGTGGCGTATGACGATATGATGACCATACACGATTTTTGTACTTTATACGGTGCGAGTCCGCAGGCGGGCGCACTGGTAAGGCTGATGGACGATGAGGTGGTGCGCCGCATCTACCTGCAGGGGCTGTCGTGCTCTGCCACGCCGCTCTTGTTTGCTTCTGTCTCGCAGCGGGTGGGCCGCCCGGTGGTGTTTGTCTTGCAGGATGCCGACGAGGCAGGCTATTTCTACCACGACCTGACACAGACCATGGGGCAGGAGCAGGTGCTCTTCTTCCCGTCGGGCTATCGCCGCTCGGTAAAATATGGGCAGCGCGATGCAGCCAGCGAGATACTGCGTACCGAGGTGCTTACCCGCATTACCAGTCTGGCCGAGGGTGCCCTGCTCTATGTGGTGACCTACCCTGAGGCACTGGCCGAACTGGTGGTCAACAAGCAGCAGCTGGACAATAGGCGCCTGCACTTGGCGGTGGGGCAGACGGTAGACGTGTCGCAAGTGGTGAGCCAGTTGCGTGAACTGCAGTTTGAGGGTGTGGACTATGTCTATGAGCCCGGCCAGTTTGCCCTGCGTGGCAGCATCCTCGATGTCTACTCCTACGCTTGCGAATATCCTTATCGTATCGACTTCTTCGGCGACGACATCGACACCATCCGCACCTTTGAGGTGCAGGACCAGTTGTCGCGAGAACGGCGGCAGGAGGTGGACATCGTGCCCGAACTCACGGCTTTCGATACCGACCGCGTGTCGCTCCTGCGCCTGTTGCCCGAGCGCTCGCTGCTCGTGATGCGCGATTGGACCTACGTACACGGCATAGTGGAACAGGTGTTTCGCGACGGGTTTTCCTCGCAGGCGCTGGCAGAGCGTCTGGAGGGTGCCACCGAGATGGAGCGCGAGCGCATCCTGAGAGATATGCGCAAGGAGCGTGCCTTGTGTGCTCCCACCACGTTTGTGGAAGATGTGGCGCGGTTCCGCATGGCCGAGTTTGGCCCCCATGCCGGCATGGATGCCAAGGAGGGGAATGAGGTGGGTGGCTCGGCGGTGCTCAAGTTTGACATCACGCCGCAGCCCCTGTACCATAAGAACTTTGACCTGCTCCGCCAGTCGCTCGACGATTACCTGTTGCAGGGCTACAGGCTCTATATCCTTGCCGACAGTGCCAAACAGCAGCAGCGTCTGCGCGACATCTTCGATGAGATGGGATCCGACCGTGAGCGCACTTCGCACGATGCACAGCGGTGCGGTATCGGATTCGAGGCTGTGGACAAGACCCTGCACGAGGGATTTGCCGACAACTCCCTGCGCCTGTGCTGCTTTACCGACCACCAGATATTCGACCGTTTCCACAAGTACTCCTTGCGGAGCGACCATGCCCGCACGGGCAAGATGGCGCTTACCATGAAGGAACTGCACGAGCTGGAGCCGGGCGACTTTATCGTGCACGTGGACTTGGGAATCGGCAAGTTTGGCGGTCTGGTGCGCGTGCCGTCGGGCGACAGCTACCAGGAGGTCATCCGTATCATCTACCAGCATGGCGACAAGGTAGATGTCTCCATCCATTCGCTCTATAAAATCAGCAAGTATCGCCGTCAGGACACCGGCGAGCCCCCGCGGCTGTCTACACTCGGCACCGGCGCCTGGGACAGGCTCAAGGAACGGGCCAAGAAGCGTATCAAGGACATTGCGCGCGACCTGATCAAGCTCTATGCGCGTAGACGGCACGAGCGAGGGTTTGCTTTCAGTGCCGACACGTTTATGCAAAACGAGCTCGAGGCCAGTTTCCTCTACGAGGACACGCCTGACCAGCTACGTGCCACGCAGGAGGTGAAGGCAGACATGGAGCGGGCGCGCCCGATGGACCGTCTGGTGTGTGGCGATGTGGGCTTCGGCAAGACCGAGGTGGCTGTGCGCGCCGCCTTCAAGGCTGCGTGCGACTCTAAGCAGGTGGCTGTGCTCGTGCCGACCACGGTGCTGGCCTTTCAGCATTACCAGACCTTCCGCGATAGGTTGAAAAACTTCCCCGTGCGGGTCGACTACCTCAGTAGGGCGCGCACGTCCGGGCAGACATCGCAGGTGTTGCAGGATCTGGCCGACGGCAAGATAGATATATTGGTGGGCACCCACAAGCTCATAGGCAAGCAGGTGAAGTGGAAGGACTTGGGGCTGCTCATCATCGATGAGGAACAGAAGTTTGGCGTGGCCACCAAGGAGAAGTTGCGTACCGTCAAGACCAATGTCGACACGCTCACCATGTCGGCAACGCCCATTCCGCGTACGCTCCAGTTCTCGCTCATGGGCGCAAGGGACATGAGCATCATCCGCACGCCGCCGCCTAACCGTTATCCCATCCATACCGAACTGGCCACTTACGGCCACGAGGTGATAGCAGAGGCCATCAACTTTGAGATGAGCCGCAACGGGCAGGTGTTCTTCGTCAACGACCGTATCTCCAACCTCACCGAGATAGCACGCCTGATAGAGAAATATGTGCCCGACTGCCGCATAGCCATCGGGCATGGGCAGATGGCTCCCGAGGAACTGGAGAAGATACTGATGGGCTTTATCAACTATGACTACGATGTGCTGCTTTCCACCACCATCGTGGAGAACGGCATTGATATCTCCAACGCCAATACCATCATCATCAACGATGCGCACCGTTTCGGTCTCTCCGACCTGCACCAGATGCGCGGTCGGGTGGGGCGGAGCAATCGCAAGGCTTTCTGCTATCTGCTGGCACCGCCCAAGTCGGTGCTCACCCCCGAGGCCCGGCGGCGATTGGAGGCGCTGGAGACTTTCTCCGAACTGGGTAGCGGCTTCAATCTGGCCATGCAAGACCTGGATATCCGTGGCGCTGGCAACCTGTTGGGTGCCGAACAGAGCGGATTTATGGAGGATTTGGGTTATGAGACGTACCAGAAGATACTCTCACAGGCTGTCACAGAACTGAAAAACGACGAGTTTGGTGATCTGTATGCTGAAGAGATAGCTGCCGGTCGCGAGCTGAGCGGCGACGAGTTTGTGGAAGACTGTGCCATTGAGAGCGATCTGGAGATGTTTTTCCCCGAGACTTACATCCCCGGCAGCAGCGAGCGCATGTTGCTCTATCGCGAACTGGATAATATCACAGACGATGCTGCCTTGGAGGCTTACCGCCAACGGCTGATAGACCGTTTCGGTCCTGTGCCCCACGAGGGCGAAGAACTCATGCGCGTGGTGGCGTTGCGCCGACTGGGCAAGCGTATGGGCTGCGAGAAGATACTGTTGAAGCAGGGGCGCATGGCCTTGCAGCTGGTGGGTAATCCTGAAAGTGCCTACTATCAGAGCAATACGTTTGGTAAGGTGGTGAACTTCATGGCCACGCATCCGCGCAGATGCGACCTGAAGGAGGTCAAGGGCAGGCGGTTGCTGCATGTCTCGGGCGTGCGCTCAGTGGCAGAGGCTGTGGAGCTATTGCGCGAGATGGACAGTATGAACGGATAATAGTGATTGATCATGTGGAAATAGGTACAGGCTCGATTTCTGCGACTGTATCAAGAAGAGGGTGTGTCATAATAGGCACATCCTCTTTTTCTGTTTTTATACTGCTGTCATTGATTCGCTGATTCCTATGCTGCTATTTTTGCATTTTTCCTGT
>SFKY01000071.1 GCA_004554665.1 Bacteroidales bacterium | reverse complement strand
ACATCCCCATCCTGCTCTATATGGGTCCGTCACTTCCCGTGTTGTCGGGGATGGACGAGGTGGGGCACCTGCTGCTGACGAGCGATATGGTCTTGCGGCTGGCATCGCTGGGCCTGAGTATCTATTACATCATCAATATCTTCCGCCTGCCCCATCATCTGGCCAAGAGTGCCGATGTGCCCCGCTACCTGATGGGCTATTGCTCGGCCATGGGCGTCACGGTGCTGTTTTATGTATCCGTGTCGGTGTGGTACACCCCTGTGGGCTTGATGGCTTACATCATGATGTTCACCGTAGTGAACCTTTATCTGGCATTCCGCACGTTGGAAACCATGGCCATGGGGCTGCCCAAGCCGGTAATTGAGCTGGAGGAACCCTTGCCCAGTGCGATTGCGGAACAGGAACCGATAGTGGAGGAGGACTTCAATCAGGCCAATGTGCAGCGTTTTGTCCGCATCACCCATTGGATGCAGAACCATCGCAAGGAATGGATGGACAATACCTTTGGGCGCGACCGCTTGTGTGAGGAATTGGGATACAACCGTCACCTGGTGCTGCAGTGCATTCGCAGCCAGGGCTTCAACAATGTGCATGACTATATCAACAGCTACCGTATTGAGGCGCTGAAACAGATGGTGCAGAGCGGACAGATTCAGACGGTAAACGATTGCATCCTGGTGGGCTTTGGTACCCCTAAGACAGCCCGGTGCTGTTTTGAACGCAGTGAGGATATGACGTTGGATGATTTTTTGGCCCAGAATGTGAAAAAAGAAGTGGAAAAAAACCAAAAGGAAGGAGGAGAAACATAAAATAAACCGTTTTTGGGTGAAATTTTACGAATATTTTTGGCTGTTTAGGGAATGTTTTGTATTTTTGCATCGTTTAAAGGTGGAAAAGATGAAAATTGATGCAAGGAAATGGATGGGTGCGTGTCTGATGGCTGCCTGCCTGACGGCCACTGCGGGTGTGCTCAGTGCCACCCGTGCGGTGCATCATGTGCTGGGCAATACTTCCACCGATACCGTTTCGGTGCGCAACCGTGTGGGGGAGATGGGAGTGCGTCACAGAATGAGCACGAGCCTCTATCCTGTCCAGATGCAGGTGATGCGTGGAATGGTGCGTATCCAGAGCGAGCATTCCCAGATTCTTCCCATCTATCGGCAGAACGGTTCGTTCTACATGGTAATGCGCCTTAATAAGGGCGTGAACTGGCTCAACGGCCTTCCCAGAGGCCGATATTTCATAAATAATAGGCCGATAGCTATCAACTAGTGTAAATTTTGCCTTCAGGAGTTGAAATATTGGAAAACTTGTAGTAAATTTGCATACTACAAGTGATAAAAATTGATGTTAGAGACAGAACAACAAGCAAAATCCGCCGATGCGCGAGTAGTCAACACGATTGATATTGGTGCTATTGTGCGTGCACGTGCCAAGGACAAGGCACGCTTCATCCCGCGTTTTCTTATCAAGGGACTGGAGCGCCTGATACATCAGGACTTCATCAATGAATACCTGCGCCAGAACCGCGAGGGAGTGGATTTCTGCCGTGGAGTGGTGGAGTATTTGCGTGTGGACGTGGAGGTGCAAGGGTTGGAGAACCTGCCCGAGGATGCCGAAACCAGGCGCTACACCTTTGTGAGCAACCATCCGCTGGGCGCGATAGATGGTGTCACGCTGGGGTGGGTGATAGGGTCGCGCTTCGACGGACGGGTGAAGTATCTGGTGAATGACCTCCTGATGAATCTCCGCGGCCTGGCTCCCCTGTGCGTGCCTGTGAACAAGCTGGGTCGTCAGGGACACGACTTTACGCGTAGGGTAGACGAGGCTTTTGGCGGCAACTGCCATGTCATCATGTTCCCAGCCGGATTGTGCAGTCGTCGCCAACCTGACGGGTCCATCCGCGACCTGACATGGCACAAGGGTTTTCTCAAGAAAAGCATCCAGTTTGAGCGTGACATCGTGCCTGTCCATTTCATTGGTTACAACAGCCCGCGGTTCTACCGGGTGGCCAGCTGGTGCAAGAAACTGCATTTGCCCAATCTGGCCATGGCGCTCCTTCCCGACGAGATGTACAGGAGTCAGGGCAAACGCTATATCGTGAAGTTTGGCAAGCCCATCCCCCATACCACGTTCGACCGCTCCCGTTCCTTGCAGCAATGGGCCCAGTGGGTGCAGGACAGGGTGTACGAACTGTGATTTATGAATAGGAACAAAGAATGAACGAATAACAAGGTAGACATATGAAGGAAATCATCCCCAAGGTGCCTCGCGAACTGCTTCTCGAGGAACTCACCGAAGACAAGAAACTGAGGCGCACCAACAAGAGCGGCAATGACATATATATAGTGACATGGCAGGATTCGCCCAATGTGGTGAGGGAATTGGGAAGACTGCGTGAGATTGCCTTTAGGGCTGCGGGAGGAGGAACGGGCATGGAACTGGACCTCGACGAATTCGACACCATGGAGCATCCCTACAAGCAGCTATTGGTGTGGGACCCTGAGGCACAGGAAATACTGGGAGGCTATCGCTATCTGCTGGGGCGCGATGTCAAGTTCGACGAGCAAGGGCAGCCCGTGCTGGCCACAAGCCATATGTTCCATTTTTCGGAGCGCTTCATCAAGGAGTACCTTCCCTATACCATAGAGCTGGGCCGCAGTTTCGTGACGCTGGAGTATCAGAGCAGCCGCATGGGAACCAAGGGACTTTTTGCACTGGACAACCTGTGGGACGGATTGGGGGCTCTCACAGTGGTGATGCCGGATGTGCGTTATTTCTTTGGCAAGTTCACCATGTATCCCAGCTACGACCGCATGGCACGCGACATGATTCTGTTCTTCCTGCGCAAGCATTTCCATGATCCCGACGGACTGATTCTGCCCAAGCACCCCCTGAGCCTGTGGCACGACGAGCATATCTTCGAGACGCTCTTTGTGGAAGACGAGTTCAAGGCCGATTACCGCATCCTCAACCGCGAGGTGCGCAAGTTGGGCTACAATATACCTCCGCTGGTGAATGCCTACATGGGTCTTTCACCCACGATGAGGCTTTTCGGGACGGCCATTAATGATGGTTTTGGTGATGTGGAGGAGACCGGAATCCTGATAGCCATTGATGAGATTCTGGCCGAGAAGCGCATCCGCCATATCGACACCTTTGCCGCCAGCCATCCTGAGGAGGTGAAGCTCACAAGTGGTGCCAATAAAATTATCTTCAAACCAGGGTCGGGCGAATAAAAACACGAAAAAGCGATGGCAAGGATGAGATGGGAACAACTGTTGTCGAGCAAGCGACTGGGCCAGGAGAACCAGCCGCACAGGAAGGATGACCGTACGGAATTCCAGCGCGACTATGACCGTATCATCTTTTCAGCCCCTTTCCGCAGGTTGCAGAACAAGACACAGGTGTTTCCGCTGCCTGGCAGTATTTTTGTGCACAACAGGCTTACCCATAGCCTGGAGGTGAGTAGTGTGGGCCGAAGCCTGGGCAATGATGTGAGCCGGCTGTTGCTGCAACGCCATCCCGAACTGGCCGAGAGTTCCCATCTGAGCGAGTTGGGCACCATCGTGAGTACAGCCTGTCTGGCACATGACCTTGGCAATCCTCCTTTCGGCCACAGTGGCGAGAAAGCCATCGGTACCTATTTCAGCGAGGGACACGGCCGTTTCCTGCAGACCTATGTGTGTGAAGAGACAGGTGACAGCCTGACCGATGCCCAATGGGACGACCTGATACATTTTGAGGGCAATGCCAATGCCTTCCGCCTGCTCACCCATCATTTCAAGGGACGTCGTGAGGGTGGCTTTGTAATGACCTATAGCACGCTGGCCAGCATCGTGAAATATCCCTTTTCATCGGATTTAGCAGGGGACAAGCGTAAATTCGGTTTTTTTCGCGAGGAGCAGGAATATTATACACGTATTGCTGATGAACTGGGGATTATCTGCCATTCTACCCCTGAAGGCTCTTTCAGCTATGCCCGATATCCGCTGGTCTATCTGGTGGAGGCTGCTGATGACATCTGTTACCAGATTATGGACATCGAGGATGCCCACAAACTGAAGATACTCACCACTCAGGAAACAAAACAACTACTGCTGGGATTCTTCCCCGACGACAAGAAAACCTATTTCCTGGAGCGAATGAGCAAGCTGGATGATGCCAACGAGCAGATTGTGTTCCTGCGCTCATGTGTCATCAACTGTCTGGAAAATGAGTGTGTCAATGTGTTTGTGGAACATGAAGAGGAAATCTTGTCGGGAACCTTTGCTGGCACCCTCATCGGGCACATCGCTCCGCTTCCCCGCAATGCCTATCAGACCTGCGCCCATACAGCCGAAACGGAAATCTACCATTGCAAGGAAGTGGTGGATGTGGAAATAGCCGGTTTCAAGGTAATCACCGAGCTGGTGGACATGATGATTCATGCTGCGCTTCATTCCAACCAGGCATTCTCCCAACTGCTCATCAACCGTGTGAGTACCCAATACGACATCAAGGCCCCCACCCTGTACGGACGGGTGATGGCGGTGCTCGACTATATCTCGGGCATGACCGATGTGTATGCGCTGGATGTCTACCGCAAGACCAACGGAATGTCGATACCTAGTCTTTAAAGACCTATTATAAACAATGTAAACACATACCGATATGAAAGTGAAAATCGTGAACAAAAGCCATCATCCGTTGCCGGCTTATGCAACGGAATGTGCGGCCGGCATGGACCTCAGGGCCAATATCAATGCGCCCATCCTGCTGGAGCCTCTTCATCGCTGCCTGGTGCCCACCGGGCTCTATATCTCCCTTCCTCAGGGATATGAGGCACAGGTGAGACCCCGTAGCGGACTGGCCTTGAAGCGCGGTATTACGGTTCTCAACGCCCCTGGCACCATCGATGCAGACTATAGGGGTGAGATTGGGGTGATTCTAATCAACCTGTCGGAGGACAATTTCCTTATCAATGATGGTGAACGCATTGCCCAAATGGTGATTGCGCGCCACGAGCAGGCAGAACTGGAACAGGTGGAGGTGCTCGACGAAACAGCCCGTGGGACGGGCGGATTCGGACATAGTGGTGTCAAGTAGTAGACGATGATGTTGATGTTGAGACTGCTGGTACTGTTCTTTATCTGCTCGGTGGCTGGCGGCGCCCGTGCCCAGACATCCAAGTTCGACTATTTCTACTTGGAAGCTGAAAAATGTCAGCTTTCCGGGGAATGGTCGGCTGCATTGGAACTCTATGCCCATTGTCTGGACCTCTGCCCCGATGCGCCAGAGGCCTTGCGCAGTATGGGCGTGATGAAGTATTATATGCTTCGCGACTCCACAGGGCTCGACCTCATTCGCAGGGCTTCGGATTTGGAACCAGAGAATCCCTGGTATCTGGAGTCGTTGGCCTCCATCTATCTGGAGAAAGGGGACATGCAACAGTCGGTGGATGCGCTGGAGCGTCTCTCCCGTTTGCAGTCGTCCTGCTCCGATGTGTTGGTGCAGCTGGCCGGATTATACAAGTCGCTGGGCCGCTCGGAGGATGCCCTCAGTGTGCTGGATCGCATAGAAGTGCTTGAGGGGAAGACTCCACAGCTTTCGATTGAAAAGTTCCGCCTGCTGATGGACCTGGGGAAACCCCAGCAGGCTTTCGGTGAAATGGAGGATTTGTGCAACGAATACCCTCAGGACCAGAACTGCCGGATTGTTATGGCCAACCAATATATGGAGAACGGCCAGCCCCAGCAGGCCAAGGCTATCTATGATCGCGTGGCACAGGCCGAACCCACCAATCCCAATCTTCAGTTGGCATTGCTGGGCTATTATGAGGAGACGGGCGACTCGATTGGCTTCCGCCATTTGTGCGACTCCCTGCTCTACGACAAGGGTACACAGCAGGCATTGCGTGCGGCCTTGGTAAAGGAGATGCTTACCCGTGCCAAGCGCGATACCACCCAGCGTGCAGGCTTGAAGGACATGTTCGACCGCATCCTGTCCATGCCCCAGCCCGATGCCACGATATGGCAGCTCAGGCTGGCCTATCTGGTGATGATGGAAGCCTCCGAAGAGGAGGTGATGGACGGTATGTGGAAGGTACTGGACATTGAGCCGTCCAACAGGCTTGCCCTGTCCAGCCTGCTGGAATACTATGCCCGCAAAAAGGATTATCCGTCCATGGAGAAGATATGCCGCCAGGCTGCCAACTATTATCCCGAACAGCTGGACTTCTATTTCTACCTCAGCCTGGCTCTCTACGAGCAGGACAAGAACATGGAAAGCATAGAGGCCATTCTGCACGGACTGCGGCTCAGGGACAATACGGCCCAGCCAGGACAGGTGTCCGACATGTTCTCGCTGCTAGGCGACCTGTATCACGAGGACAATCGGGTGGAGGAGGCTTTTGCTTGCTACGACTCCTCGCTTGTGTACAAGGATGACAATGTGGCCTGCCTCAACAATTATGCCTATTTTCTGTCGCTGCAGGGCGAGCAGCTCGACAAGGCAGAGGAAATGAGCTACCGTACCATTCGGCTGGAACCGGAGAACAAAACCTATCTTGATACGTACGCATGGATACTTTTTATGAAAGAACGTTTCACCGAGGCCAGAATCTACATCGACAGGGTGGTGGACCCGGAGACCCCTGCCGACATCCTGCTCCAGGATGAGATGCTTTCGGCCAACGTGATTGAACATGCGGGCGATATCTATGCCAGATGTGGACTTGAAGAGAGGGCCCTTTATTATTGGAAACTGGCCAGAGAGAAGAACGACGGCACGGCTACGGAGGCCTTGCCCAGAAAACTACGTAAGAAAAAATATTGCAAATGAAAAAGAAGTATACCTACCGCATCTGGATGATGCTCCTGATAACAGTGGCACTTGCCGGTTGCCGCAGCACACGCAAGGTAACGGCTGGTGGTGATGACACGTTGCCATCTGCTACCACACCAGCCGACGCCACGGTGGTGACCCGCATGAATACGATGAGACGGTCCGAGACGGCACTTACAAGCAAGGTGAACGTCACATTGGTGATGGGCGACAAGGATGTGTCGGTGGGGGGAACGCTGCGCATGAAGCGCGACGAGAGCATACAGCTATCCCTGGTCATGCTGGGCTTGATGGAGGTGGGTCGTCTGGAACTGACACCTGATTATTTCATGCTCGTGGACCGTATGAACCATCGCTATGTGAAACGCCCGTATGCTGATGTGCGCTTTTTTGTGGATGCAGGGGTGGACTTTTTTACTTTCCAGGCTTTGTTCTGGAATGAACTCTTTTGTCTGGGCAAGGACAAGAGAATACCAGAATCCTCCGATTTCATCGCCACGTCGCTCAATGACGAACTGCTCCTTACGCAGAAGAAGAGCGGAAAGGTGAGCCTCTCCTTCGTGGTAAAGGACACTGACCTGCAGCTCACTCACACCCGCATCGGAGGAACGGATGAAGCCGCCGATAAGGGCCTGACCTGGAAATATGCGTCCTTTGAGCCTTTTGGTGATACACCCTTTCCCCGGCAGATGCAGTTGTCGGCCCAGGTCTCCCAGAAACCCTTGCAGGCAACCTTTGTGCTGGGCACGCCCAAGGTGAGTGCCGACTGGGAAACGCGCACGAAACTGAGCAATAAGTACACGGAGATTACCGTGGAGTCAATCATGAACATCCTAATGAATCTGTCGAAATGAGAAACGTCTGTTGCGTCCGTTGGCTGGCATGTCTGATAGTGGGAATGTGCACTATGGGCTCACTGGCCCAGAACAGCAAGAAGGTGAAGGCGCTCAAACGTCAGAAAACTGAACTGCAGGACAAACTGCGCAAGTCGCAACAGGAACTGAAGGAGACTACAAAAAAGGTAAAGAGCGGACAGCGCGACATACAGGTGATCGACCGTAAGCTCGACGACCGCCTCACCCATATCCGCAGCCTTGAAACGGAGATGGCAGAACTGGACAAGCAGAACGTACGTCTGCAGAAGAACATCTCTCGCATCACGGGCCAGCTCAACGAGAAAAAACGCAAGTTCCGTCATGCGGTGCGTTATGCCCGTACCTGCAAGCAGCTGACAAGTCCTATGCTGTTTGTGTTCTCGGCACAAAACTTCACTCAGCTTCTGCGCAGGGCACGTTTTGCACGTGAGTATGCACTTTACCAGCGCGACCTGGGCAACCAGATTCTGGGCAAGCAGATAGAACTGCTGAATGCGCAGAACCAGCTTCTGGAGTCGAAAAGCCGCAAGAACGGCCTGCTCAGGGAGGTAATGGCCCAGCGCAAGCAACTAGGAGAGCAACAGGTGGCCCAGCGTAAGGTGGTGGAGGGCCTTCGGAAGAAAGAGAAGGGCCTGGCCGGAACAGTGAAGGACCAGCAGCGCCAACTGGCTGCCCTCGACAAGAAAATCGACGACCTCATAGCCTACGAGATAGAACAGGCACGCAAGCGGGCTGAGGAGGCTGCCCGCAAGAAAGCCGCCGAGGAAGAGGCGCGCCGCAAGCGACAGCAGGCAACCAAGGGCAAGTCGACAGCGGGCGGCAAGACCGCTGCTGCCGAAAAACCCGCCACCTCGTCATCGTCCTCCTCGACGGGCAGCACTGCTTCCAGCCGTGGTTCGTGGCTCACTCCGCAGGACAAACAGCTCAACGGCTCCTTTGTGCAGAACAAGGGCCGCCTGCCGGTGCCCATCACGGGCCAGTACATGATTGGCAACCATTTTGGCGTGTACAATGTGAAGGGGCTGAAGAATGTGCAGCTCGACAACAAGGGCATTAATTACATCGGCAAGCCAGGGGCGCGTGCACGTTCTGTCTTTGACGGTGTGGTGACGGCTGTATTCCAATTCGGCGGCACCAAGAATGTGCTGGTGCGCCATGGTAGCTACATCTCGGTCTATTGCAATCTCTCGTCCACTATCGTGTCGAAGGGGCAGAGGGTGAGCACAAAGGACATACTGGGCACCGTGGCCGACGATGGATCGGGCAACTGTGTGCTTCATTTCCAGCTTCGCAAGGAAACTTCCAAACTCAATCCAGAGGCCTGGGTTGGAAAATGACCTTTATAAATAACCTAAAAACCTAAATACACAACACACACAATGAAAAAACGTATTTTCAGCAAACAATGGCATCTGGCCTGTGCAGGACTCTCCCTGCTGGCCGTGGGATGGCGGCGACGGGTGAGTGTGAAGGCCGGCCGCTCTGCTACTGTAAAGATACGCATATAAAACCAGTTTTTAACCGATATGAAACATATACATTCAACTGCCCTTCTGGCCCTGGCAGGCATCCTTGGCGGTTGCCGCCCGTCGGCCGACATAGAGGCTGTGGTGGCCACACAGTCCAAGACCTTCTGTAACCCCCTGAACCTCGACTACCGTTTCATGCTGATCGACGGCGGAGAGGGTATCCGTGAGGCCGCCGACCCCGTGGTGGTGCGCTTCAAGGACCAGTATCTGCTCTTTGCCTCCAAGTCGTCGGGCTACTGGGTGACCCCCGACTTCGTGACGTGGCACCATGTGGTGATTCCCGACAGCGTGCTCCCTGTCGAGGACTATGCCCCGGCGGTGATGGTCCACGACGGATGGGTGTATTATGTGGGTTCCACCCATGGCAAGGGCATGGTATACCGCTCCGACTGTCCCGAGGAGGGACGCTGGGAACCTGTCCGTATGATAGACTCCTTCTGGGACCCTGCTTTCCTGGTGGACGGCGATAAGCTCTACCTTTATTATGGCTGTTCGCCGGCCGACCCCATCCATGCCCGCCGGCTCGACCTGCAGACGCTGAAAAACGTGTCGGAGGTGGTGGACTGCCTCAACAGCGACAAGGAATCGCACGGCTGGGAACGCACGGGCGAGCACAACGAGTTGGAGCGCCGTCCCTATATCGAGGGCGCCTGGATGACAGAACACGACGGCATGTACTACCTCCAGTATGCCGCCCCGGGCACGGAGTGGAAGACCTATGCCGACGGGCTCTACACTTCCACTTCGCCCATGGGCCCCTTCCGCTACCACATGGCCAGCCCTGTGTCGGCCAAGCCTGCTGGCTTCATGAGCGGAGCCGGCCATGGTTGCCTGTTCCAGGCCGGCGACCAGTGGTGGAAGGCTGCCACCAATGCCATCAGCGTGCGCCACATGTTTGAGCGCAGGCTCTCGTTTTACCCCTCTGCTTTCGATGCCGACGGACAGCTCTACACCGATACCTATCTAGGCGACTATCCCCATTTCCTGCCTGGCACGGAAAACGCCGCCCAGGACGGCGGTCCCGTGTGGATGCTGCTGTCGTGCAACCGGCCCGTGCAGGCCTCTTCCTCTCTGGAGGACCAGCCGGCCACAAATGCCGTGGACGAGGAGTCACGCACATCGTGGGTGGCCCAGGGCAATGGCGCGGAATGGCTGCAGGTGGACCTCATGGACGAATGCGACATCCAGGCCATTCAGGTCAACTATGACGAGTATGGAGCCACGGCCCGTGGCATGGCGGATAGTCTCTATCAGCAGTACCGCCTCTATGCCTCGCACGACGGCAGGAGGTGGAGCCTCATTGCTGACCGTTCCGACAAGTACACCGACACGCCCCACGACTACGTGGAGTTTGAACGTCCCTTCTCGGCACGCTACATCAAGTGGGAGAATGTGGCGTATACCCTCTCCTCCAATGTGTCGCTGCGCGACCTCCGCGTGTTCGGGCTGGGCAGGGGGCGGGTTCCCTCCGTACCCCGTGGGCTCAGGGCTGAGCGCAATCCCGAGGACCGCTGCCAGGCCACGCTCACATGGCAGCCGGCAAGGGGTGCCGAGGGCTATGTGGTGCGCTATGGCATTGCGCCCGACAAACTCTATTCCAGCCATCAGGTGCTGGAGGGTCACGAACTCAGGCTCACGGGGCTGAACGCAGAACCCGTGTACTGGTTTGCCGTGGATGCCTACAATGCCAGTGGCATCATCCATGGCACAGAGACGATAAGCATGGAGTAATACTAATATACTTATATTAAACCTTAAAGTAGAAATCCGAATCATGAAAAAGAAGAAACTGTTTGCAGGCCTTGTCCTGCTGGGTTGCATCCACACGGGTGCTGTGGCGCAGGAGTCGGCCACCGATTATCCCTTCCGCAACCCCAAGCTCCCCGTCAAGGAGCGAGTGGATGACCTCATCGCCCGCCTCACCCTGGAGGAAAAGGTGAAACTGATGAAGCACAATGCCCCGGCCATTGAGCGGTTGGGCATACCGGCTTATAACTGGTGGAACGAGGCGCTCCACGGTGTGGCCCGCACCAAGGAAAAGGTCACCGTGTTCCCGCAGGCCATCGGCATGGCCGCCACCTTCGACACCGAGGCACTCCGCCGCATGGGCGATGTCACCAGCACCGAGGGCCGCGCCCTCTTCAACGAGTATTTGAAGAAGGGCGGTGTGCCCCAGTACTACGGTCTCACCTACTGGACCCCCAACATCAACATCTTCCGCGACCCGCGCTGGGGACGCGGACAGGAGACCTACGGTGAGGACCCCTACCTGACAGGCCAGATGGGCATGGCCATGGTGCACGGTCTGGAGGGCAACGACCCGCATTACCTGAAGGCTGTGGCCTGTGCCAAGCATTTTGCCGTGCACAGCGGTCCCGAGGGTGTGCGTCATTCCTTCGATGCGCGTCCGGCGCTCTACGACCTGTGGGACACCTATTTGCCCGCCTTCCGCGACCTTGTGTGCAAGGCCGGTGTGCATGGCGTGATGTGTGCCTACAACCGTGTGGACGGACAGCCTTGCTGCGGCAACGACCCCCTGCTGGTGGACATCCTGCGCAACCAGTGGCAGTTCCAGGGCTATGTAACCTCCGACTGCTGGGCCGTGTCCGACTTTGCCAGTTATCACAAGACACATCCCAACAACATCGTGGCCGCCAGTGATGCCATGCTGGCCGGCACCGACCTGGAGTGTGGCGACCTCTACCAGCTCTTGGCCCAGGGCGTGGAGAAGGGGCTCCATTCCGAGCGCGACATCAACACCTCCCTGGCCCGCCTGTTCACCATCCAGATGAAGCTGGGCATGTACGACCCCCAGGAGATGGTGCCCTATTCCCGTATCGGCCGTGAGGTGATAGAGTGTGAGGCCCACCGTCGGCATGCCCTGCTCATGGCACGTGAGTCGATGGTGCTGCTCAAGAACGAGCGCAATATGCTGCCCCTCAATGCCAAGAAGATTAAGCGCATTGCCCTCATCGGCCCCAATGCCGACAACCAGTCTACCCAGCTGGCCAACTATTTCGGTGTGCCCTCGCGCAACATCACGCCCCTCCAGTGCCTGAAGGACCGCTATGGCGACCACATTAGGATTGACTATTATGCAGGCACGGGCATTGCAGGCCCCCTGAAGGAAGGCCCGTCCGTCCAGGAGATAGTGGCAACCGCCAAGAAGGCCGATGTCATCATCTTTGTGGGTGGCATCAGTGCCGACTATGAGGGTGAGGCCGGCGATGCAGGTGCAGCAGGCTTCTCGGGCTTTGCCAGCGGTGACCGCACCAACATTTCCCTGCCTCAGGTACAGCTCGACCTGCTGAAGGCACTCAAGGCTACCCGTCGTCCGCTGGTGCTCGTGAACATGTCCGGCTCGGTGATGGACTTTGCATGGGAGAGCAGCAATGTGGAGGCCATCCTGCAGGCCTGGTATGGCGGTCAGTCGGCCGGCGAGGCCATCGTGGATGTACTCTTTGGCGACTACAATCCTGGCGGGCGCATGCCGCTCACCACCTATTGCAGCGTGGACGACCTGCCCCCCTTCGACAGCTATTCGATGGAGAACCGCACCTATCGCTATTTCAAAGGCAAGGTGCGCTATCCCTTCGGCTACGGCCTCAGCTACACCACCTTTGCCTATAGCGGCCT
>SFKY01000070.1 GCA_004554665.1 Bacteroidales bacterium | reverse complement strand
CAAGCCCATTGGCAGAATTAAGTATGCACTAAATTAATTTCGCCAACAGGTTAAGAATAGGAAAACAGTATATACGGCACCTCAGACACAGGTGGTAAAAGTAAATGTAGAACGTCTCTGCGACGTGGGCGTTACAACCAGCGGAGTTAATGAAGAAGATGTTCTCGGTAAGGAGAATAACTTCGATATGAATGACGAATGGGGAAGCCCGTGGGAGGAATAATCCCCGTGCGTGACACATCATCCAATAATCCCGGAAACGGCTATGGGCTGCTTCCGGGATTTTTCAGTTATGTCCTCACCTCATCTCACTGTTGTTGGTGGTTATGCCATGCCATCCTCAGGACAGCCGGCAGGCTTCATGGGCGGCGCTACGGCGTGCGCAGGTCTGTGCCTTGGAGCAGCTGCAGGTAGCAGCAGAGGGCGTGTTCCATCTCGCCGAGACAGATATACTCGTCGGCGGCATGGGAGCGGGACGACTGTCCGGGTCCCAACTTGAACGACGGGAAGGGCATCAGGGCCTGGTCGCTGAGGGTGGGGGAACCAAAGGGCTGCATGCCCATGTCGGTGCAGCGGCGGATGAGGGGATGGGAGAGGGGGATGTGCGACGAGCGCAGGTGGAAGGAGCGTGCCTTGGCCTCTGACTTGGTATGCGAGTCGATGAAGTGAAACACCTCCTCGTTGTCGTACAGTTCGTTGGTGCGTATATCCACCACCATGCGGCACTCGTCGGGCACCACATTATGCTGGGTGCCTGCCTGAATCACCGTGACGGTCATCTGTGTGGCACCGAGATAGGGGCTCACCTTGCCAAACCGGTAGGTGCGCAGCCACTGCAGGTCGTCCATCGCCTCGTAGATGGCGTTGATGCCCTCTTGCCGGGCGGCATGTCCGCTCTTGCCGTGGGCTGTCAGGTCGAGCACCATCAGTCCCCGCTCAGCCACAGCCGGTTGCATGCCGGTGGGTTCGCCCACGATGGCCACGTCGATGGGTGGAAGCAGGGGCAGGGCGCGGCGGATGCCGTTGATGCCCGACACCTCTTCCTCGGCAGAGGCGAGATAGATCAGATTATAGGGCTGGTCGGTGGCTGCAAGGGCGCGGAATGTCTGCAGCAGGGTGACCAGTCCGCCACCGCAGTCGTTGCTTCCCAGTCCGTAGAGCCTGTCGCCCTCGATGGTGGGTGCGAATGGGTCTCGTGTCCAGCTCTCCACCGGTTTTACGGTGTCTATATGGGCGTTGAGCAGCAGCGTGGGGCGCCCCTCGGTGTAGTGGGGCGCGACGGCCCAGACGTTGTTGGCCTCGCGGTGGGTCTCAAAACCATAGTTGTGGATGCGTGCCTGAAGCAGGTCGGCAGCCTTGGTCTCATCCCGGCTTACCGATGGGATGGCGATCAGTGACCGAAGCAGGTCCAAGGCTTCGGCGCTCAGGGTGCTTGAATCGTAATGGGCTATTGCCGCATGGGTTTTCATCATTTACAATAGGTGTTTGCCTGATGTGAATATGGAGTATGAAATCTCGTATGGCCTCCTTCCGCTGGCTAAAGGTGGCGTTTGGCAGGGCTAAATGCCACCTTTAGCTTTTCCAAACAGATGGATGGCATCCGGCGCTGTCCTCAGATGGGGAAGCCAACTACAAAATTAAGAAAAAAGTCCAAATTATTTCTTATTTTAATGAGAAATCTCTATCTTTGCATAAAATAGGCATCACCTCGGCAATTAGAGCAAGCTCTATTGCGCTCGGTTCGCACTATCTTTGCATATAACATATAAATCGTCACGCTATGCAAACCATTTGTCATCTGTCGATGCTTGTGCATGAGCAAGCCAAAAAGTATGGTGACCGTACGGCGGTCACATTTCGCAGTTTCGGAGACACACAGTGGAAGAATGTGTCATGGAACCATTTCTCCCTGCGCGTAAAACAGGTGAGCAATGCCCTGCTCAATCTGGGCATCAAGCCTCAGGAGCGTATCGCGGTGTTCTCGCAAAACAGCATCCAGTATCTTTATACTGATTTCGGTGCGTACGGCGTGCGTGCAGTGACGGTACCCTTTTATGCTACCAATAGTGAGCAGCAGATACAGTTTATGATCAACGATGCGCAGATACGCTTGCTCTTCGTGGGAGAGCAGGAACAATATGAGAAAGCGCAGCGTATATTCCCGCTCTGCTCCACGCTGGAGCGTATCATCGTCTTCGACGACGGCGTGCATATCGCTCCGGCCGATTCCAACGCCATGCATTTCTCCGAGTTCGTGGCCTTGGGCGAGGATTTGCCCCGCCAGAGCGAGTTGGAAGTGCTCTGGAGCCAAGCCAACGACGAGGATATGTGTAACATCCTTTACACCAGCGGCACTACGGGCGAGAGCAAGGGCGTGATGCTGACCTATGGACAGTATGGTGCAGCGCTTGTGGCCAACGGCAAATGTGTGGATGTGGGCGAAAACGACCGGGTCATCAACTTCTTGCCCTTCACCCATATCTTCGAGCGCGGTTGGGCGTATCTGTGTATGTCGGTGGGTGCCCAGCTCATCGTCAACACCTATCCTCAGGAGATACAGCAGTCTATGCGTGAGACCCATCCCACGTGTATGTCGTCGGTTCCCCGTTTCTGGGAAAAGGTGTATGTGGCCGTGAAAGACAAGATAGAGCGGGCGGGTGCGGTGAAACAGCGCCTCTTTGCCCATGCGCTGGCCGTGGGCAAACGCTACAATGTAGACTGCCTGATCCGCGGCAAGCGCCCCTCGTTGGCCTTGGCCTTGGAGTATAAGTTGATAGACCGTGCCATCTTGAGCATGGTGCGTAAGCAGATAGGCCTCGACCATCCCAATATCTTCCCCACAGCAGGAGCGGCGGTGTCGCCCGAGATAGAGCAGTTTGTGCTCTCGGTGGGTATCAGGATGATAGCGGGCTACGGCCTCACGGAGAGTCTGGCTACGGTGTCGTGCGACCGCAAGGACCAACCTTGTACCATCGGTTCGGTGGGACGTCCCATTGACGGCGTGGAGGTGAAAATCGGTGAAAACGACGAGGTGTTGCTCAAAGGCCCGACCATCACCAAGGGCTATTACAAGCGCGACAATGCCAATGCCGAGGCTTTCGATGCCGATGGGTATTTCCATACGGGCGACGCCGGTTACATCAAGGACGGCGAACTGTTCCTGAAAGAGCGTATCAAGGACCTCTTCAAGACCTCTAACGGCAAGTATATCGCTCCGCAAATGGTAGAGTCGATGCTGCTGGTGGACAAGTATGTGGACCAGGTGGCCGTGGTGGCCGATGAACGCAAGTTTGTCTCGGCCTTGCTGGTGCCCGATTTCCGCCTGTTGGAGGAGTTTGCACGGGAGCAGGGCATAGACTTTGCCGACCATGAGGAGCTGTGTGCGCATCCGCGGGTGAACGCCATGATGATGGAACGTATCGAGACGCTCCAGCAATCGTTGGCGCACTATGAGAAAGTGAAGCGTATCACCCTGCTGCCGCATCCGTTCTCGATGGAGACGGGCGAGTTGACGAGCACATTGAAACTGAAACGACCGGTTGTCTACAAGAATTACAAGGAGATAATCGACAAGATGTATGAAGAATGATCACAAGTGACCAGTTGAAGGATGTGATGGAGCGCACCGATGCCTTGGCGCGCTACCTGAACATCGACCAGAAGAAAGTAGAATACGAAGAAGAGCAGCTCCGTACGCAGGCCCCGGATTTCTGGGAAGACCCCAAGCGTGCGCAGGAGCAAATGAAAAAAGTAAAAGGGATAGAGAAGTGGCTCACGGGCTATAAGAAGGCGCGTGAGTGTGCCGATGAATTGCAGTTGGCTTTCGACTTCTACCACGATGATATGGTGACCGAAGAGGAGGTGGATGCCGACTATGCCAAGGCCATTGCTGTCATCGAGGAGCTGGAACTGAAAAACATGCTCCGCCAGAAGGAGGACCCGATGGACTGTGTGATGAAGATCAACTCGGGTGCAGGCGGCACAGAGAGCCAGGACTGGGCCTCGATGCTCATGCGTATGTACATGCGCTGGGCCGAATCGCATGGCTATAAGGTGCGCGTGTCTAACCTGCAGGAGGGCGATGAGGCCGGTATCAAGAGCGTGACGATGGAGATAGAAGGCGGCGAGTATGCCTACGGCTATCTGAAGAGCGAGAACGGTGTGCACAGACTGGTGCGCGTGTCGCCATTCAATGCCCAGGGCAAGCGTATGACGAGTTTTGCCAGCGTGTTTGTATCGCCTCTGGTCGACGACACCATCGAAGTGGTTATCGAACCGGCCCGTCTCTCGTGGGATACGTTCCGCTCCAGTGGTGCCGGCGGCCAGAATGTGAACAAGGTAGAGTCGGGCGTGCGCCTCCGTTACCAGTATGAGGATCCCGATACGGGCGAACAGGAAGAGATACTCATTGAGAATACCGAGACCCGAGACCAGCCCAAGAACCGGGAAAATGCCCTGCGACTCCTGAAATCGCAGCTCTACGACCGCGCGATGAAAAAACGTTTGGAGGCCAAGGCCAAGATTGAGGCTGGAAAGAAGAAGATAGAGTGGGGCAGTCAGATTCGTAGCTATGTCTTCGATGACCGCCGCGTGAAGGATCACCGCACCAATTACCAGACAGGCGATGTGGACGGTGTGATGGACGGCAAGATAGACGGGTTTATCAAGGCATATCTCATGGAGTTTCCCGTCACCGACGAGGAATGACGACACCTTAATATAATATATAGAGAAACTATAAACTAAATAACAACTACGACTATGAACGAAAAAAAGAAACTGCGCCGTGCCCAGCGCGATGCAAGACAAGAGAAAGAAGGCAAGAAAGTGGTCAACTGGATATTTGGCGCTTTGATTGTGCTGGCTATCGCTTATATGATCTACATGGTTGTCAACGTGTAATGAGCGGACTGGAAATAGAAAGGAAGTTTCTGGTAAGAAAAGGCAATGCGTATCAGCGTGTTGCCTTTTCCTGTAGTCGCATCCGTCAGGGCTATATCCCGGCCGAGGGGGCTACGGTGAGGGTGCGTACACGCGATGACCATGCCTATCTTACCATCAAGAGCCATTCGGAGGATGGCGGATTGAGCCGCAATGAGTTTGAGAAAGAGATCACTATGGACGAGGCCAATCATCTGCTGCGCCTCTGCAAAGGTGGTGTCATCGACAAATGCCGCTATCTGGTGCCAAGCCCCGATGGGCTACACACCTTCGAAGTGGACGAGTTTTATGGCGATAACGAGGGCTTGGTGATGGCAGAAGTCGAGTTGGCGGATGCTGACGAACCGTTCGAAAAGCCCGATTTCATCGGCGAAGAGGTTACTGGCGACCGCCGTTTCTACAATTCTCACCTGCTTCGCTATCCTTTTTGCCTCTGGCGTAATACTTTGCCAGAAGCATACCGATAACTTGGCCGAGCCCCACACCGATAGCGTTGGCGGCAAAGTCTATCCAGTCGCCGCTTCGGTTGCCTCCCGTGCAATATTCCTGTACAATCTCGATGATGCCGCTCATACATAGCGGCATCAGGCCGGTGTATAGGATCGTCTGCCAGCCCCTCGGTTGCTTGTGGCGGTGCAGGTATTCCTGCCAGATGATACTGCACAGCGCGGCATACATGCCTATGTGGGTCCATTTGTCTATCAGGGTCACGCCGCTGAGCGGGTTTTCGGGCACGGGGATGACGCAAATCACCCATATCAGCAACGTCAGACAGCACGAAAACGGGTACTGTGAGAGGGAAAGTTTCAGATAATTCATAATTTTGCTTACTATTTTGGTGTAAAAGTAAATAAAAAGTTATAAATTTGCAACGGATTTGTTTACTTTTATTGTAATATGACTGAACAGAGAGGTAGTTTCGGGAGCAAAATGGGTATGATTCTGGCCACGGCGGGCGGTGCTGTGGGACTGGGTAACATCTGGCGCTTCCCATATATGGCAGGCGAGAACGGAGGAGCGGCTTTCATCCTGATTTATCTGGCTTGCGTTTTTCTGTTGGGCATTCCCTGCATGCTGTCCGAATTCATTATTGGCCGTCACGGTTCATCCAACACATTCCGAGCTTATTCCAAATTGTCCGGCGGCAACGCCTGGCGGTTTGTGGGCCTGCTTGGCGTGCTTACCGGTTTCCTTATCACCGGCTATTATGCCGTTGTCTCAGGCTGGTGCCTGCAGTACGTCTACGCTTCGGTCATGGGCGAGCTCAGTGGCGATGCTTCGTATATCGGAACCTATTTTCAGGAGTTCTCGCAAGACCCATTGCGCCCTGTATGCTGGACGGTGGCCATTTTGCTGATAGCCCATTTTGTGATTATCCACGGAGTTCGTGGCGGTATCGAGAAGGCTTCCAAGTGGATGATGCCGACCTTGTTTGTCTTGCTGTTGGTCATTGTGGTGGCATCGTGTCTGCTGCCCGGTGCCGGCAAGGGGATGGAATTCCTGTTCATGCCCGATTTTGCCAAGGTAGACAAGGATGTCTTCCTGGGTGCCTTGGGCCAGTCGTTCTACTCGTTGAGTATCGCGATGGGATGCATCTGCACCTACGCCTCTTACTATCGTCGACAGACCAATCTGTTGCAGTCTGCCGTCCAAGTGTCGTTGGTAGACACCTTTATCGCTATTCTGGCTGGCCTGATGATATTCCCTGCTGCCTTCTCGGTGGGCGTGAGTCCCGACAGTGGCCCCTCCCTCATCTTCATCACGTTGCCCAATGTCTTCAACCAGGCTTTTGCCGCCGTCCCGGCAGTAGGATGGGTAGTGGCGCTGATGTTTTACGCCCTGTTGTCGCTGGCAGCGCTCACGTCGTTGATGTCGCTGCACGAGGTCAGCACTGCGTTCTTCTATGAGGAATTGCACCTCAGCCGTGCCAAGGGTGCCGTGCTCGTCACCGTGTCCACTGCCGTCATCGGCGCGTTTTGCTCCTTGTCGTTGGGAGCGGTCGATTTTCTTACCGTTGGCGGCAAATCCCTGTTCGATCTTTTCGATTTCGTGACCGGACAACTGTTCCTGCCTATCGGAGGGTTCCTTACATGCCTGTTTGTGGGATGGTATGTGCCCCGCAAGATAGTGCGCGACGAGTTTACCAATTGGGGAACTGTCTCCCGTCAATTCTTCGGCATCTATCTGTTTGCCGTGCGCTACATCTGTCCGTTGGCCATACTTGTCGTCTTCCTGCACCAGTTGGATATCATTTAATGTAAAAAAGCATTGCACATGACAAGTGAAAGAGGAAAATTCGGCACCAAGCTCGGTGTCATTCTTGCCACGGCCGGCTCGGCGGTAGGCTTGGGCAATATCTGGCGCTTCCCTTATATGGCCGGACAGGATGGTGGCGCCGCCTTTATCCTTATCTATATAGGTTGTATCCTGCTGTTGGGCATACCGGGCATGGTTGCCGAGTTTGTCGTTGGCCGCCATTCGGCTGCCAATGCCGCCAGGGCTTACAAGAATCTGTCCCACGGCCGTCCCTGGCAGATAGTGGGCTACATGGGCGTGTTCACTTCCATGATCATCCTCGGTTTCTATGCCGTGGTGGCAGGCTGGTGCCTGCAGTATCTGGTGGCCTCGCTGTGGGGGCAGTTGCAGGGAGATGCCTCGTATGTGTCGCGTTACTTTCAGGAGTTCTCCTCCCATCCCGTATTGCCCGCATTCTGGACAGCCGCTTTCATCCTCCTCACCCATACGGTGGTGGTCAAGGGTGTGCGCAAAGGCATAGAGAAGACCTCCAACCTGCTCATGCCGGCCCTGTTTGTCTTGTTGGTCATCATTGTGATAGCTGCGTGCAGTCTGCCGGGAGCCGGCAAGGGCGTGGAGTTTCTCTTCAAACCCGACTTCAGCAAACTGACGCACAATGTGATGCTCGACGCGCTGGGCCAGGCCTTCTTCTCGCTTTCGCTTGGTACCGCCTGCCTCTGCACGTATGCCTCTTACTTCAGCCGTCAGACCAATCTGCTCTCCTCGGCCTTTAAGATTGCGGGCATCGATTCGCTCATTGCCATCCTGGCCGGCCTCATGATATTCCCTGCGGCATTCTCGGTGGGAGTCAATCCTGACAGTGGCCCTTCGCTCATCTTCATCACCTTGCCCAACGTGTTCCAGCAGGCGTTCTCTGCCGTCCCCGGTTTGGGCTATGTCATCAGCATCCTGTTTTATGCCCTCCTGTCGTTGGCAGCGCTTACCTCCACCATCTCCATGCACGAGATAGGCACCGCATTCTTCTACGAGGAGCTGCACATCACCCGTCGCAAGGGCGCGTGGATAGAGACCACGGCCTGCGTGGCCATCGGTATCGTGTGTGCCCTGTCGGTCGGGGCGGTAGAAGGGTTAGGGCTGTTTGGCAAATCGGTCATGGATTGTTGCGACTATCTCACCTCCAACATCCTCATGCCGCTGGGTTCCTTTGCCACCTGCATCTTCCTCGGCTGGTATGTACCTCGTAAGGTACTGTACAATGAGATTACCAACTGGGGAACCCTGCGCGGACGGCTCTTTGGCGTATGGCTGTTTGCCATCCGTTTTGTGTGCCCGCTCTGTATCCTGATTATCTTCCTGCACCAGATGGGTGTCTTCTGACACCGTTACACACTGCACAATGCCGATACGAAAGTTGTTTTATGTCAGCAAGTCAGACCGCTCAGCGCTCCTCGTCCTATTGGTGGTGGGTGCCATCGCTGCCTTGACCATCTACGGCATCGGCGGTCGGCATACCGCCACACCCGATGTCGCTGCCGACAGCCTGCCTGCCGTTTCCAAGCACCCTGCTGCGCACCATACGGACAAGGTTTACCAATACGACCAAGGCTTGCCGCGTGCGGAGCGATTTGTTTTCGACCCCAACACTGCCGACAGCACACAGTTGTTGCGGCTCGGGTTGCAGCCCTGGCAAGTGCAGAATATCTACCGCTATCGGGCGCGAGGCGGCGTATATCGGAAACCGACCGATTTTGCGCGCCTTTACGGACTTACAGCCAAACAATATCGTGAATTGGAACCCTACATCCGCATCTCCGACGACTATCGCCCGGCAGCAGAAGTCTATGCCGCGCCTGAGGAGCGCGCTGTTGCGCCTCGCGATACCCTGGCCTTTCCCGTCAAGATAGGTCCCACCGAGCGTGTGGCGCTCAACCTCGCCGACACCGCTCTGCTCAAGCGTGTGCCCGGCATAGGCAGTTATTTTGCCCGTCGCATCGTGTCGTACCGCCAACGGCTCGGCGGCTATTGCAGCACGGCACAATTGGAAGAGATAGACGATTTTCCGCTGGAGGCTATCCCTTATTTCGAGGTGGATACAGCCCATATCCAGAAACTCAATCTGAACCAGCTCTCGCTCAGTCAGCTCAAACGCCATCCGTATATCAACTATCTGCAGGCGCGCGACATCGTGGATTACCGTCGGCTCAAGGGTCCGCTGCGCAGCCTGGACGACCTTAGGTTGCTTCGCGACTTCCCTTCCGAAGCCATCGAGCGGCTCCGGCCCTATGTGACATTCTGAACGGAATGGACAAAGATGGCGTTTGAAAAGCTAAAGGTGGCGTTTAGCTCACCTAAATGCGGCATTTGGCTCACCTAAACGCCACCTTTAGGGTGGCTATATACGACAAATAGGATGCGCCGAAGCACATCCTATTTGTCTATCAGTCGGGATGAGGCACCATCCACCACACTTTCACAGGCTGGAGGAATGTTGACGACATGATGAAGGAAATCAATCAGGTGTTGCAATAAAAACAATAATGCGGACAAACCGAAATGAACATGCGCTCGATTAAAAATCGCTTGCTACTGAAAGGACGCAAGAACAAGAAAACCATCATCACCATCCTGTTTACTCTCGTTGCAATGGCGGGGCAGGCACAGATACACTACCGGCTGGAAGGAACAATCGGTGATTCCACATTGAACACAAGGTTGCTGCTCAACCAAGGAATGTCGGCAATGAAGTTGGTCAACGCTACCATTGACACCCTTGAAGTCGTGGGTGGAAAACTGATTCCGACAGAAGGGACGCTCGAAGAGCCAGCATCCTTCGACTTGAAGTCAGTCACGGAGGGGGATGAAAAGCCAGACATCCAATCACCTGTGTTTATCATAGAGGACGGGACGATGCGCATTCACTTTAATCAGAAGGCGGAAGAGTACAAGGCACCTGACTCTCCGCTAAACAGGGCTTTCACTGAGTTCGTGGGTGCCTTCTATCCCTTGCTGCATGGCGATTCCATCAGGCAGCAACGGCTCGACAGTCTGATGCGGAGCGAACTCTCCCGACACAATGACGATATATTGGGAATGCAAGCCCTGGCAATGGTCTACACCCATGTCAAGCCTACGACCGTGGCCTCATGGCTCGAACTGATGAGTCCGCGCGTGAAAGCAGGAGAAGCGTGGTACGGAATGACGATGGGACTCAAGGCAATGGGCGTTGACATGAAGTCGGAAAAGAAATCCTTCAGCCCTGCCGAGGGCGAGAAGTTCGTGGACTTCGCCGTCGAATACAATGGCAAAACCACCCGCCTCAGCGACTACGTGGGCCGTGGCCAGTACGTGCTCGTCGACTTCTGGGCTTCATGGTGCGGCCCATGCCGAATGGAAATCCCCAACATCATTGCCGCCTACAACAAGTACAAAGACCGCGGCTTTCAAGTCATCGGCATCGCCGCATGGGACAAGCCCGAAGACACGCTGAAAGCCATCAAGGACGACGGCGTGCCCTATCCGCAAATCATCAACTCCCAGGAGATCGCCACCAGTACCTACAATCTCCAAGGCATCCCCCACATCATCCTTTTCTCCCCCGACGGCACCATCCTCGCCCGAGGACTACGTGGTGAGGACATCAATAAGAAACTCAAAGAGATATTCCCCGATAACAAATGAAACGAAACAAAATATGAACAAGAAAACCATCATCACCATTTTGTTTGCCCTCGTCGCAATGACGGGGCAGGCGCAAGAAATCAAAAGAGTAGAAGCCACACCCGAAGACTTTATGGAGCACATGGCCTTGTGTGGCTACGAGGTTTACACCTATGACATTTCCTCTCTGCGCGACTCCGTGTCGGGCTTCACCATCGTCATCCGCGAGTATAACCAGCAGGGAATGATTGACGAGAAGAAACTGTACGGCTTCAGGACAAAGACCATGATTTCTGACTTCAACGAGAAAGACCAGCAAAATATTTATGCGGAGAACGATGCCGATGACATGGAGCGCGGCATCTATCGCCTGGCCAAGACCCTCGCCGTCGGGTTCTCTCCCGTTCAGTCGGACTCTATCGAGACCATCACCCTGCAATCTTCTCGCAATGATGCAGCGCCTTGGAAACTGACGCTGAAGCCTATCACCGAAGCGTCTCCAACCGTTTACCGTTATCAGAGAGTGCCATACCAGCCCACTTCGTTCTCCCTTGACACCTTCATTCCCCTTGTCTTCTACGGCTCTTTCTGGTGGGACGAGCAAGCAAAAGGAATCCGTTTCTGTGGAGACACTGAACTGACAGAAGAGAAAGCAAAGACCAGCGAATACTTCAAATTTTGCCCATACTATTATATTATTGGCGTAGTATTCCACAAATAAAACCAAATGAATATGAAGCAAACCATCACCACCATCCTGCTCGCCCTTGTCGCAATGGCGGCACATGCGCAGACATTCACTTGGAGAATAGAAGGGACGGTGGCAAACGCTGCACCGACAGATACGCTGACTGTCATCGATGCCGAGAAGCAAAGGATGATAACAACGCTGCAAGTCAAAGACGGGAACATCGTCCCTGCAAGCGGAACGCTTGACGAACCTGCCGTCTGCTGCATCGCCAAGCAGGGCAGGCGCGGATGGATAAGAATGTTTGTTCTGGAAAGCGGAACCGTAAATCTCACGGTTGACTTGGACTTGGTTTACCTCATACGCATTGGAGGTACGCCGATGAACGACGAACTGATGGGCGTGCTTGCGGTACAGAACACGGACATGGATATGGACACATACGTCAAGAAGATGTGTGAAGTGGTCAGCCGTATCGTCAGCAACCATCCAGGCCATCCACTGTCTCCATTTCTTATCGGGCAATCCAAGTCATTATTCACGTCAACCGAATCAATTGGACTTATAGAGAAGCTGTCCCCCGACTTACAGGCAAGTCCTAAGATGGACAGGCTGAAGGAAAGTCTTTTGCTGGTGCAGGAAACCGAGGAGGGCAAGATGTTCAAGGAACTCACGGGCGTTTCTCCTGATGGCAAGCCGACCGCCATTTCCGACTTCGTGGGGCGGGGCAACTATGTGCTTGCCGACTTCTGGGCCTCGTGGTGCGGGCCTTGCACGGCTGACATGCCCCATGTCATTGCCTTGTACGAGAAATACAAGGACAAAGGGCTGAAGGTAATCGGAATCACCGTCAGCGACACCCTAGAGAAATCCGACAGCGTCGTGCAGAAATTGGGCATCCCGTTTCCCCAGATTTACGAATCCAAGCCCATGAGCATCTATGGAGTGACCGGGATTCCCCACAAGATTCTCTTTGCCCCCGACGGCACCTTCCTCTCCCGCAGGATTGCAAGCAGCAAAGAACTTGACAGAAAACTCGAAGAGATATTCAACGATAACAAATAAAACAAAACAAAATGAACAAGAAAACCATCATCACCACCCTGTTTGTCCTCGTTGCATTGTCGGGGCAGGGGCAAGAGATTAAAAAGAACGAGACAACCATCAACGACTATATCCCGCTGCTCAATGCCAAGGGCTATCAGGCATATAGTTTTGATGTCAGTGCGATAAAAGGCCGGAATGTGGAAATATACTGCAGGGAGTTTGTGAATGGGAAAGAAGTCGAGGACTCTCCTCGTCTCTTATTACCATACTATTTTGAGGCAAGGGGTGACAAACTGATTATCGGCTTTCTTCCTTCAGAAACAGATTCCATAGCCCAATATTGTTTCAGTTGGGAGAACACGCTTTCCTAGCATTCCTCAT
>SFKY01000069.1 GCA_004554665.1 Bacteroidales bacterium | reverse complement strand
ATGCAGCTTCAGAGAATAGAAAATTCTTAATAAACTCAACAGACTCTCGTGTGTCTGTTTCAGCCAATAATGTTTGGCTAAAGGTGGCATATAGACATGCTAAAGGCCATCATTAGGCGCGTAATGATGGCCTTTAGCTGCGGCAAATGGCAGAATGGGGTACGATGAGCGCGATTGTCTAATCGTCTCCTCTCCCTCCTCAGATATTGAGGAAGTGCTGCTCGAGCTGTTCGCGCGGCATATCTCCCACCTCGTGGTAATGGAGGGTGTGGTTGACGCAGGCGATGTGGCGGGCGCGGTCGAGCACGGCGGCGATGTCGTGGCTCACGAGGACGATGGCACACTGGCGGTTGAGGGTGTCGAGCATGTCGTACATCTGGTGCTCGAAGCGCTTGTCGATGTAGGTGTTGGGCTCGTCGAGTATAAGCAGCTGGGGCTGGGAGACGATGGCGCGGGCGAGCAGCACGCGCTGCAGCTGTCCGCCGGAGAGGGTGCCGATGGGGCGGCCCGCGAGGTCGGCTATCTGCATGAGCTGGAGCGTGTCGTCTACCCGGCGCTGCTGCCCGGCGCTATGGCGGCGGAGCAGTTGCCGGGGGGTGTCGAGCCCTGATCGCACCACTTGGCGCACGCTGATGGGGAAGTGGCGGTCTATCTGGCTGTACTGGGGCAGATAGCCCATGGGGATGGTGGCGGTCTCTCGGCCTTCGCGGTAATAGGCTATGGTGCCGGCAGAGGGCTTGAGCAGCCCGAGGATGACGCGCACGAGGGTGGTCTTGCCGCCGCCGTTGGGACCTATGATGCCGAGATAGTCGTGAGGGGCCACCTGCAACGACACGTGATGGAGCACGGTCTTGTGCCCGTAGCGGGCGCTGATGTCGCTGAGCCTCAAGAGGGGCTGGGCTGTAGGGTCTGTGGTGTGCATGGGTTCGGGATAGATGTGTGGGGGATGGTGGTCACTGCAGGCGCTTGGCGATGAGCAGCATCTCTTCCTCCCACTTGTAGGAGAGGGGGTCTATGGGTATGACCTTGGCTCCGGTCTCGCGGGCCACGGTCTGGGTATTGCGGTTGTCGAACTGGCGCTGCAAGAAGAGGCTCCTTACGCCCTGCTGCCGTGCCGCGGCGATGGTCTGGCCGAGCTCGGCGGCCGAGGGCTCACGCCCCTCTTCCTCGATAGGCAGCTGGGTGAGACCGTAGTCGCGGGCATAGTAGGTGAGCGAGGGGTGGTAGATGAGGAAGGTGGTGCTCTTGTCGCGCGTGAGCTGCTCGCGGATGCGGGTGTCGAGCTGTCGGATGCGGCTCACCAGATTCTCGAGATTGGACTTGAAGTAGAGGCTGTCCTTGGTGTCGATGGCGGCCAGCGCCCGGTAGATGTTGTGGGCGATGGCGATGGCGTTGGCGGTGCTCATCCACGTGTGGGGGTCGTAGTGGCCGGCGGCGGTGCGGCAGGGCTCGATGCCCTCCGACGAGTCTACGACGATGGTGTGGGGGGCTGCCTGCTCGATGCGCTTCATCCAGGCGCGCTCAAATCCTATCTTGCCCACCTGTATGTAGAGGTCGCAGCGGGTGAGGCCAGCTATCTGCTGGGCAGAGGGCTCGTAGATTTCGGGATTGGACCGGGTGGGCACCATAGTGCTTACTTCGAAGCGGTCGCCGGCTATCTGTGTGGCGAAATAGCGCAGCGGCTCTATGCTCACCATGATGCGTCGCCTGTTGGTGTCGTCGCCGGCGGTGCAGGCGGTGAGCAGGAGCAGGAGGGGGAATAACTTTATATAATTGGCTTTCGCCGAACTTCGTTTCATAATTTATAATTCATAATTTATAATTGGCTTCGCCGAACTTCGTTTCACAATTGGCTTTCGCCGAACCTTAAACAATATCCAATATCAGCATTTTAGGAAGATGCGGACGCACGAACGTGCATCCCTACCCCTTTTACTGTTTTATCTTTATACCTTTAAAAATGCCTTTTTACAGTTTTACCTTTTAGAATATCATTCCTGCTCCATAGACGAGGATGAGGTATCTGAGGAGCTTGCCGGCGGTGATGCTGGCCAGCGAGATGGGGATGTTGGCGCGCATGAGGCCCAGCAGGATGGTGATGGCGCTGCCCAGCAGGGGGAGGAAGGCGAAGAAGCCCATCCATGCGCCATGCCCGGCCATGAACCTCTGTGCCCTGTCGAGCTCGCGCTGCCCCACATGCAGGTAGCGCTCTATCCACTCGAGCCTGCCCATGCGGCCCACAGCATAGTTGAAGACGGAGCCGGCCACATTGCCCGCGGTGCCGTAGGCCACCAGCGGCCACGGCTCCAATCCGGCTGCCAGCAGAGCCAGCATCACGGCCTCGCTGGAGAAGGGGAAGAAGCTGCCTGCCAGAAAGGCGGCCACCAGCATACCCCAATAGCCGTAGTCTATAAGCAGTGAGGTCAGCATAGCATGAGGTGGAGACAGGCCATCGACACCAGCAGCACGACAATGGCGATAAAGGAGATGTTGGCCATACGCCCCTGGGAGAGGGCGGCAAAGTGGCCGATGAGCGGTGCCGTGGTGACGATGAGGGCGGGCAGCAGCTGGTCGGCAAGTTGTGGTTGCAGCACTATGTACAGGATCTGGGCTCCCTCTGACACCATGAGATACTCGTAGATCATGCGGGTGCGGATCTTGTCGCGGTAGCTGGTGCGCAAGAAGTGGGCTGTGCCCACCATGCCGAGCAGGGCCACGAGCGACAGCGTGAGCAGCTGGGGGAGTGTGAGGGTGCCTATCTGGCACAGGGGGGCAAACCGCGCGAGGGCAGCGAAGTGGTCTGCCGCCGCCTGCAGCCCGTGGCGGTAGATGTAATAGGAGCCACCGAGCCAGTAGGGGGTGAGGAGGCCCAGAAGGGAGGCGGCAAAAGTGCGGCTGCTCAGGGCCAGCACCTTGGTGGCCAGCAGTGCCCACCACACGGGCACCAACCACAGCACTTGCACGAAACCGAGGGAGGCGATGCCTATGAAGCAGAAGGCGTAATAGACAGTACCCACGGCCTGTTTGTCCTGATAGGCATGGAAAAGGATGGTGTGGAAGGCGGCCATACACACGGCCATGAGGCCGGCTCCGGCCGACGGAAACAGGTAGCAGGCCGCCATCCAGAGCATGAGATAGGCGCACGATACCATGCGGCTATAGATGCGGATGAGGCCATGCCGATTGTTGGCCAGCACCATGAGATAGGTGGAGACAGCGAGGGCGGCCAGCTGGAGCCACAGCCGCTGCTGCCACAGTCCGCACGCCAGGCATACGGCTACGGCATAGAGCGCCGTGACGGGCAACGCATACCTGCTTACTGCTATCCTGTGTTGTAGTCTTTTCATACCTTGGTCTGTTTGCTCCCCTCACCCCTTGGCCGCATGGCCGGGGAGAGGTGGGGGGATGCTGCCTGCCTGATTAGAGGTCTTGGCCGATGTCTCTGCGGAAGTAGCGGTCTGTGAAACCTATCTTCTGTGCCTGCTCAAAACTCTTGCGGAGCGCCTCTTCCTTGTCCTTGCCGTAGGAGGAGACGGCGATGACACGGCCTCCGGCGGTGACCACCTGCCCGTCCTTGAGGGCTGTGCCGCTGTGGAAGACGATGCTCCCCTCGACCTGGTCCAGTCCGCTGATGGGATAGCCCTTGACATACTCCTGCGGATAGCCTCCGCTCACCAGCATGACGCAGACGGCAGCGCGCTCGTCGAACACTACCCGGCGCTGGTCGAGGTCGCCGTGGGCCACTCCCTCGAAGAGGTCTACGATGTCGCTCTTGAGGCGCAGCATCACGCTCTCGGTCTCGGGGTCGCCCATGCGGCAGTTGTACTCGATGACCATCGGCTCTCCGTCTACATTGATGAGTCCGAAGAAGATGAAGCCCTTGTAGTCGATGCCCTCGGCTGCCAGGCCGTCTACGGTGGGACGGATGATGCGCTCCTCTACCTTGGCCATCCACTCGGGGGTGGCAAAGGGTACGGGGGTGACGCTGCCCATGCCCCCGGTATTGGGTCCCGTATCGTGCTCGCCGATGCGCTTGTAGTCCTTAGCCTCGGGCAGTATCTGATAGTGGCGGCCGTCGGTGAGTACAAAGACGGAGCACTCGATGCCGCTCAGGTACTCTTCGATCACCACCTTGGCCGAGGCGTTGCCAAACATGCCCGAGAGCATCTCCCTGAGCTCGTGCTTAGCCTCTTCGAGCGTGGGCACGATGAGCACGCCCTTGCCGGCAGCCAGTCCGTCGGCCTTGAGCACATAGGGGGGCTGCAGGGTCTCGAGGAACCGCATGCCCTCGTCGAGCGTGGTGCCGTCGAATGTCTCGTAACGGGCTGTGGGGATGTGGTGCCGCTTCATGAAGGCCTTGGCAAAGTCTTTGCTGCCCTCGAGCACAGCACCCTGGCGTGAGGGGCCTATCACGGGCACATGGGCGGTACGGCTGTCGGCGCGCAGCTCGTCGTAGATGCCACGCACCAGAGGGTCTTCGGGGCCCACCACCACCATGTCGATGGCTTGGTCGGCTACGAAGGTCTTGATACGCTCAAAGTCGTTTACGCCCATCGCCACATTCTCACCCACTTGACCGGTACCGGCGTTGCCGGGGGCGATAAACAGTCTGTCGCACTTCTCGCTCTGGGCGATTTTCCATGCCAGGGCATGCTCGCGTCCGCCACTTCCTAATAATAGAATCTTCATAGCTGGTAATTATTTAAGATAGTCTTCAAAATACTGTGTAATGCGCTCGTGCAGGTGCACGCTCTGATGGCCGCGCATGTTGTGGGGCTCGCCGGGATAGACAAAGAAGTCGGGCTGTGTGCCGGCCTTGATGCACTCGGCGAGGAAGCTCAGGCTGTGCTGGGGCACGCAGGTGGGGTCGTTGTAGCCTATGATGACCTGCAGCTTGCCCTTCAGGTCTTTGGCCTTGTGGAGCAGCGAGGTCTTCTGGTAGCCCTCAGGATTGGCCTGCGGGGTGTCCATATAGCGCTCTCCGTACATCACCTCGTAGTACTTCCAGTCTATGACGGGGCCACCGGCCACGCCCACCTTGAAGATGTCGGGATAATGGGTCATGAGCGTGATGGTCATAAAGCCTCCAAAGCTCCATCCGTGTACGCCCAGACGACTGGTATCGACGTAGGGCAGCGACTGGAGGAACTTGACACCCTGCATCTGGTCCTGCATCTCTATCTGGCCGAGCTGCCTGAAGGTGGCCTGCTCGAAGGCGAGGCCACGGCGCTCGCTGCCGCGGTTGTCGAGGATGAAGAGGACGTAGCCCTGCTGTGCCATGTAGGTCTCCCACGGGCGCGATGCGTAGTGCCAACGGGCATCCACATTGTGTGCATGGGGGCCGCCGTAGACGTAAACCACGGTGGGATAACGCTTGCCTGCATCAAAGTCGGCCGGCTTCACCATGCGGTAGTAGAGGTCGGTCTGGCCGTCGGCAGCCTTGATGGTGCCACACTCGAAGGTGGGCACCTTGTAGCCCTGCCAGGGATCGGCAGCGGTAAACAGCCGGGTGGCCTGCCCCTTGCCGGTCTCCACCCAATCGATGTTGCGGGGCACGTCGGGAGCCGAATAGCGGTCTACCGCATACTGCCCGCTCGCCGAGAGCTGCGCCTCGTGCCAGCCCGTCTGTGACCCCAACGGGGTGCGGCGGCCTGTCTTGACATCTACACGTACCAGATTGCGCTGGATGGGACTTGCCTCGTTGGAGAGGATGATGATGCTCCGGTGCTTGGTGTCGAAGCCCACCAGCTCGTCCACCACCCATGCGCCCCGAGTGAGCTGCCTAAGCTGGTGGCCTTGGGTATCAAGGAGATAGAGATGATTGTAACCATCTCTCTGGCTCTGCATGACAAACTGGCTGCTGTCCCACGGCAGGAAGCGGATGGGGTGCAGCGGCTCCACATACTTGTCACTGGTCTCGTGGTAGAGGTTGCCCAGCTTGGCACCCGTCTGTGCCTGATAGCTGGTGAGATAGCAGTCGTTTTGGTCGCGGTTGAGCTCAAACATGTAGATGGTCTTGCTGTCGGGACTCCAAGCGATATTGGTGAAATAACGGTCTGTAGGATCGCCGGCATCCAGATAGACGGTCTTCCGGGTGGTGAGGTCGTAGACTCCCACCGTCACCTGGTGCGAGGTCTCTCCCGCCATCGGATATTTGTCGGGCTCACAGGTGGCCATGCGCTGGAAGATATCCACCTGCGGATAATCCTTGACCATGCGCTGGTCCATGCGGTAAAAGGCGAGCCGCTGGCCGTCGGGACTCCAGAAGAGGCCGCCGGAGATGCCAAATTCATCGCGGTGCACACTCTGTCCGTAGACTATCTCGCGCGAACCGTCGGTGGTGAGCTGGAATACGTGCCCCTCGGCATCCTTGACATAGAGCTGATGGTCCTTGACATAGGCCGTGGCCTTGGAAGCGGCATTCCATTCGGATGCCTGGCTCTTCTCCAGCGTTGTCTTCCACACCACCTGATGGGTGTCGAAGTTGACGAGCATCGTCTGCATGCCGCTGCGCACCGAAGCGATGGGCTCCGTGGCATAGGGGAACGACACGTTGTAGAGGTGGTGCACATTGGTGCCCGTCCACTGGTTGATGTCCTTGAGGGTGAAGAGCACGCGCTCCTTGCCCGTCTTGCGGTCCACCAAGCGGCAGTCTTCCATCTCCTGCCTTACCAACTGGTCTCCCCACCATGTGTAATACTGGTTTTGGGGCACCATGTTGCGATAGTTGGTGCCGCCATAGTTCAAGTCTTCCAGTGTAAACTCTTTCTGTGCCATAACGGGGGCTACTGCAACGAGCAGCACGCTGAAGGCCAGCGCCCTACTCATCCTCAAAATTCTTGCCATAAGTTTTTTTTCCTCCTTTTCTCGTATTCTTTTCAAATCGTTTGTCCTGCTTTCGGTCAAACCGCTTGCCACCTTTATTATAGGGTTTCCCGTCACGGTCGAAGTCTCTGCGCCCACGCGGTTCCTTGTCCTTGCGCTCCTTGCGGTTGCCGAAGTTCACGGTGCGCTCCAGCGAGTGGAAGGTGAAAGAGCGGATGTCGCTTCCCTCGTTCTCTTCCTGCTCATCGAGCCGCTTCTTGAACTCGCGCTCCTTCTTGAAGCGGTGCTTCTCGGCCATAGCGGCCTTCTCTGCCTCGGTCTTCACCACGCCGCCCTCGGAGCGGAAGTCTTTCATCCTGCCCTCAAACATGGCATACTTGCGGAACTCGCACTCCAGACTGCCATTGTACACCGGTATCTTGATCGACGGCTTCAGCCCTATCTGCTCGAAACACTCCTCGCGGTAGGAGAGTATCCAAGCCTCGTTGCCCGAGAAATGGTGCTTGAGCCGCTCGCCTATCATCTTGTAGGTGGCCAGCAGATTGGGCGTGGAGATGCGCTCGCCGTAGGGCGGATTGGTGACGATGATGCTCTTGTCGGCAGGCTTCTCGAAGTCCTTAAAGTCGCGCTGCTCCACGGTAATGTCCTTGATCAGTCCGGCCGCCCTCACATTGAGCCGTGCCGTGTTCACCGCCTTCATGTCCACATCGTAGCCATAGATATGGTGGTGAAACTCCCGCTCCTGCGAATCGTCATTGTAGATGGCGTCGAAAAGCTCCTGGTCGAAGTCGGGCCACTTCTCAAACGCAAACTCCTTGCGGAAGATGCCGGGACTCATATTGTGGGCGATGAGCGCCGCCTCGATGAGCAGCGTTCCCGAGCCGCACATGGGGTCGATGAAGTCGCGGTCGCCCTTCCATCCCGTCATCAGGATCATGCCGGCGGCTAGCACCTCGTTGAGCGGGGCCTCCACGCTCTCCTGCCTGTACCCACGGCGATGCAACGACTCGCCGCTGGAGTCGAGGCACAGCGTGGCATCGTCTTCGGCGATATGGATGTGCAGACGGATGTCAGGATTGGAGACCGAAATATTGGGGCGCTTGCCCGTATTGTCCCGGAACTGGTCCACGATGGCATCCTTGACCTTGTAGGTGACAAACCGCGAGTTGCGGAACTCCTCCGAGTAGACCACCGAGTCTACCGAGAATGTCTTTCCCTCCAGTATATATTGGCTCCAGTCGATGGTCTTCACCTGCTCATACACATCCTCTGCCGACCGTGCCTTGAAGTGCTTGATGGGTTTCAGGATACGGATAGCGGTGTGGAGCTGGAAGTTAGCCCTGTACATCATCTCCTTGTCACCCGTAAACGAGACCATGCGTCTCCCTATCTGTACATTGTTAGCCCCCATTTGGGTAAGCTCTTGTGCCAAGACAGGCTCCAGGCCCATAAAGGTCTTGGCGATGAGTTCAAATTCCATTGGTTTTATTTCTCCTATTTATATTATATATTTTCGTCTGGGGTGCCATGTCTTCCAGCACCCATGTGTTGGCGCCCACCACACAGCCCTCGCCTATGGTGATTCTGCCGAGCACGGTGGCATTGGCGTAAATCACCACATTGTCCTCTATCACCGGATGGCGGGGCACATGCTTGATGGGATTGCCGTCGGCATCGAGCGGGAAGCTCTTGGCGCCCAGCGTCACACCCTGATACAGTTTCACATGGTCGCCTATCACACAGGTGGCACCTATGACCACACCCGTGCCGTGGTCGATGGTGAAATGGCGCCCGATGGTGGCCCCGGGATGGATGTCGATACCCGTCTCCGAGTGCGCCATCTCGGTGATGATACGCGGGATGAGCGGCACCCCGAGCAGCATGAGCTCGTGCGCCACCCTGTAGTTGGCCAGTGCCTTGATTACTGGATAGCAGGCTATCACCTCGGCATGGTTTTCGGCCGCAGGGTCGCCATTGTAGGCCGCCGCCACATCGGTGGCCAGCGTCCGCCGTATCTCCGGCAGCTTGGCTATGAGCGTCGTGGCTATCTCCTCGGCCCTTGTCCGGGCCTCATCGAGCTCCATCCCCGTGGCCTGCCCGTCCGTAAAGCACAGTCCGGCCAACACCTGCTGGCAGAGCAGATGGTGCAACCGCTCCACATCCACACCTATCCTGTACCTGATGGTGTGCATATCTACCGAGGCCTTGCCATAATAGCCGGGAAAAAGGATGGATCTTGACAACTGGACAATCTCTTCAAGCACTTGCCCTGACGGCAACGGATAGCCGTCGCGGTGTTCATGAAACAGTCCCTGCAAAGATGCTGGCTCCGCAAGCAGCTCCACGGTCTGTGTCAGTATATGAGTCGATGTCGGGGTACTCATTTGGGTTGTCTCAGTAATTGGTGCTGCAAAAATACATATAAAATCTGAGACTCACAAATATTATCCCATCGTTTTTCTTTCGGTTTTCTGCAGGTGGTACCCGCAGTCGGTTGGGGGAAGCCAGAGAATGTCATTTGATTGTCATGCCGTTTTAACGGCTTTGTAATATGCCTTACCTACCTTTGCGACAGAATCAGAATAACCCAACAAAAAAGGAAAAAAATGAGTGCAATTTATCTACTAATTGTGGTGTTCCTGCTCTGCCTGGCGTTCTTCGACCTGTTTGTGGGCGTGAGCAATGACGCCGTTAACTTCTTGCAGTCGGCAGTGGGCGCCCGTGTCGCCACCTTCCGCACCATCCTGCTGGTCGCCTCGTGTGGTGTCATCATCGGTGCGGTGATGTCGTCGGGCATGATGGACGTGGCCCGCCACGGCATCATGACCCCGAGCCGGTATGCCATGAGCGAAGTGATGGTGCTGTTTCTGGCCGTCATGGTGACCGATGTCATCGTGCTCGATGTGTTCAATTCGCTCGGCATGCCCACCTCCACCACCGTATCGCTGGTGTTCGAGCTGCTGGGCGGTGCCTTTATCCTGGCTGTCATCAAGATGGCCGGTGACCCCACGCTGGTCTTCAGCGACCTGCTCAATACCGACAAGGCGCTGAGCGTCATCATCGCCATCTTCGTGTCGGTGGCCATTGCCTTCGTCTTCGGTACGGTGGTGCAGTGGCTGGCCCGCGTCGTCTTCACCTTCCACTACCGCCGCAGCTCCCCTGTCTTCATCGCCCTCTTCGGCGGCCTTGCCTTCACCATCCTCGCCTACTTCATCTTCATCAAGGGTGTGGGCAAGTCGCCCTACATACACGCCGATGCCCGCGCATGGATAGGCGCACACACCACGCTGCTGCTGGTGCTCACGATGCTGGGCTCGTCGGTGCTCATGGGCGTGCTCCACACCGTGCGCGTCAATGTCTTCAAGGTGGTGGTGCTTATGGGAACCTTTGCCTTGGCCATGGCCTTTGCAGGCAACGACTTGGTCAACTTCATCGGCGTGCCGCTGGCCGGCCTCGACAGTTTTCAGGATTACCTCTTCCACGGCCAGCCGGCAGGCATCAGCCCCGACGAGTTTATGATGACCTCGCTCATGGAGTCGGCCACCACCCCACCCGCCTACCTCATGCTCGCCGGTGTGGTGATGATTGTGGCCATGGCCACCTCCAAAAAGGCGCGCCGTGTCATCCAGACCTCGGTAGACCTCTCCCGTCAGGACGAGGGCGACGAGATGTTTGGCTCCTCTCGGGCCGCACGCGCCATCGTGCGTACGGTGCAGAATATCAGCGACAATCTGGTCTCCTTTACCCAGCACTTTGCCGTGTGCCGCCGTGCAGGCGCATGGATAGACAGCAGGTTCAACACCTTCGGCATCGAGCGCGACGACCAGGCCGCCTTCGACGTGGTGCGTGCCGCCATCAACCTGGTGCTCGCCTCCATGCTCATCACCCTCGGCACCACCTACAAGCTGCCGCTCTCTACCACCTACGTCACCTTCATGGTGGCCATGGGAACCTCGCTCGCCGACCGTGCATGGAGCCGCGAGAGCGCCGTCTTCCGTATCACGGGCGTGCTGTCGGTCATCGGCGGATGGTTTATCACAGCCGGTGCCGCCTTTGTGGCCTGCGCCTTGGTGTGCCTCGCCATGTACTACGGTGGACTGGTGGCACAGCTGGCCTTTATCTGTCTCGTCGTCTACATCCTCTTCCGGTCTGGCCACCGTGCCAAAGACAAGGGCAATGATGCCGAGGGCGACGATATGTACCGCCTCATGATGCGCACCCAAGACCCTGAGATAGTATGGGACTTGCTCAAGAAGTATGTGCGCCGCTCACAGAGTGAGATGGCCGAGATGACACTTAGCGAATACAGCCAGTTGCTCGATGGTTTCGAGGACAACCGTACCGCACCGCTGCGCCGCGTATTGCGCAGGCTGCGCTCGGCCAAGGAGCGGCTGCGCAAAGTGCGCAGGCAGCAGCTGGTGGCCTTGCACCACGTGCCGATGGAGGTGGCTGTGGAGCGCAATACGTGGTTCCACGTGGGCATCAATGCCACCCAGCAATACATCTACTGCCTGCAGCGCATGCTTGAGCCGGTTAAGGAGCACGTGGACAACAACTTCACTCCGCTGCCCCAAGAACTCAAAGAAGAGTATCGCCCCATCAAGATGAAGATCATGGAACTGATGCGCGACACCGAGAACCAGATTTCTACCGGACGGTTCGAGAACTACCGCGAAACGCTGGCCGCCGCCGACACGGTAAAAGACGAGCTCTCCGAGTACCGCCACCGCCAGATAGCGCGCCTGCAGGGCATTACCGACAACTCGTGCCTGCAAGTGGCCCTGCTTTACCTCAATCTGCTGCAGGAGAGCCAACAGCTGCTGAGCAACATGCGCCACCAGCTGCGCGCCGCCAAGAAGTTTATGGAGTAGCAACGGGGCATAGCCCTTACATCATTTCGATAAAAAGGCGGAACCCGCTAAAAGGTTCCGCCCTTTTTTGCAGATGCACCCACCATGTTGCCCTCACCTTATCCATCAAAATATATAGTTGCTTACCAACTAACAGATTTAGCACCTTACACCAAATCGGTCATTAGCTTTATGATGATAACAACTCTTGTTTTTGAACAGATGTCTTTACGTTTTGAGGGCAAATGGGGTTCCATTGTAACCGAAAAACGGAAAGGCAGATGACAAAAAGAAAGTTTGTTTGCGCATAATAGTCTAATAGCCGATTTGGGTTAAACCAATGTGAAATATTTTTCGCCTTTTCTAATATTCTATTTGCGATAATTGATTCTCCCATAGAGCAAGCAACAGGTTCTATATCCACTTCCCTCCCCCCAGCAACGCTATAACCCAATCTTCATAAGGATGTAACACGGCGGCAACAAGATTGTAATATCTCGTGGCTATCTTTGCACCCGAAAAGTAGCCCCGGCTATGGGGGATGCCTACACCCCGGTATCCCATACGGAGCGCTGCTATCTGCTTGCATGCATCAATACAAACGTGAAATAAGGATATGAAAGAAAGCAAGAAAGCTATTTTGGAGGCATTGCGTAGAAATCCAAAAAAGGCCAGCAAGTTTGACTCGCTGGTACTGAATCTGGCCTTACAGAAGATTGACAGCGAGCATTTTGACTTCGACGGCGATGCCGTCTACACCGTAGACCGGCGTCGCCTCGTCTACTGCCTCTCCTCGCACGAGACATTTGCCATAGCCGATGGCGTGGAGACCATTGGAGAGATGGCTTTCCGCAGCAAGCGCAATCTGAAGCATGTGGACATACCCTCGTCTGTGCGGAGCATAGAGCGAGATGCTTTCTACGATTGCGACCGTTTGGAAACCATTGATATTCCGGCGGGCGTGGAGACGGTGCGTGGCTACGCCTTTGCCGAGTGCGACAGTCTGAAGACGGTCGTTTTCAGAGGTCAGCCCAAGCATCTGAGCCGTCACGCTTTCTCTGACGACGAACTGGGCAGCATCAGCATCCCGGCAGGGAGCTACCGCTACTTTGTGAAAGCACTGCATCTGGATGCTGAGGAGGAATTGGTGTTAGTGGAACGGACACCGGAGACCGACGGGGAGCCCCTGACGGAAGCAGAGGGGAAATCCATGAACGACACGGATGACAAAAAGTAATTATTACTGTCCGCTAAACATAGCAACCCTCATCCCAACTCATTGAGATACAACAGTTGGGATGAGGGCAAGTCAAAGACAAGCCCCCCTTAGCCATTTT
>SFKY01000068.1 GCA_004554665.1 Bacteroidales bacterium | reverse complement strand
AACCGTCATGGCAGGGAAACCATAATCGCATCGCTCAAAGGATGCGTCACGGAGGCCGACATAGACATCATGGCCCAGCTCAAGGCGGAAATTGACATGGCAGAGGCGCACAAGCAGAAGTGCATGGACAAGATGCAGGAGATTTGCGAGAAGGAATACTCCGAGCAGCTGAGGAACCTTCAGACCGTTCCGGGGGTGAAGATGAGAGCCGCCACATCATTAATCGCAGAGATTGGCACAGACATGAACCACTTCGAGACGGCAAACCATCTTTCATCATGGGCGGGACTGAAGCCTCGCAACGACCAGTCAAACAAGACTATCAAGTCACGGCGCATCACGCATGGAAATCGTTATCTGAGACGGACAATCATCCAGTGCGCATGGGGCGCAAGCCGAACCAAGGGCTGCTTCTTCAGCCGTTTCTCCTACCATCAGACACAAGTCAGAAAAAAGAACAAGATGAAAGTGGTTGTAGCCATATCACGCAAGATGCTCGTCTGCGCTTGGCACATCCTCAAAGAAGGAGTCGTCTACAAGGACTTTGACAATATGATTTTGACACCCTGCACTAAAGGGTGACAAGATATACCAGCCGTGCCAAGGCTACTACCTTTGTGGTGGTGTGACCCCGTGATTGCAAATTAACCGATGGTACGGCTGGCGATGGAACCCAGTCTGAGTAAAACTCGAAGAGGAAAGTATCTGATTATCACAGGTCGGTAGAGGGACTGTGACGGATAACTATGCGCCACAATTATGAGTTCTTGTGGGTTTTGTTGCTTGTGCAGGGAAATGACATTAGGTTTTATAGAGGAAAGCTTTCCGTCTTGGCACGTTCCACGTCCACATGAATCCACTGGTGGTCCAGTGTGGCATCGGCAAACTGGTTGATACGTTCCTGAGGCACTTCCAGCCAGTCGGAGACACCGATGCGCTGGCCTAACAGTTTTTCAAATTCTTCGTAAGAGTTGATAATGAGTTTTTCCATACGTGTTGTTGTTTGTATATGAGGTGAGTAATCGCCCATCATAACGCAGCGATCAAGGCATCGACTGCCTCCTCGCGGGTGGCCCAGCTGGTGACGAAGCGTACCGGCGTCTCCTTCTCGCCCCGGATGCCCCACACCTCGAAGGTGGCGACTTTCGACAAGCGGTCCAGGTCTTCGTTAGGCAGGATGACAAACTGCTGGTTGGTAGGCGAATCGATGAAGACCTGATAACCTTTTGCGACAAATGCCTGCCGCAGCTTCATCGCCATCTCCACGGCATGACGGGCAATGCGCTGATAAAGCCCGTTGGTGAACAACGTCTCGAACTGTACGCCCAGCAGACGTCCTTTGGCCAGCAAGGCCCCGTGCTGTTTGATCAAGGGGAAGAAATGCGGTAACAGGTCGTTGCGGGTCACTACCACCGCCTCGCCGAACAATGCCCCCACTTTGGTGCCGCCGATGTAGAACACATCTGCCAGCAGGGCAAGATCGGGCAGCGTGACATCGTTCGTATCGGCAGCCAGTCCGTACCCCAAGCGGGCACCATCGACATACAAGGGGATACGATGCTTGCGGCAGACCCCGCTGATGGCCTCCAGTTCCGCCCGGCTGTACAGAGTACCGTATTCCGTAGGGAACGAGAGGTAAAGCATTCCCGGAGCCACCATGTGTTCATAGGTCTCGTCGCTGTAAAAGTCCGTGATATAACGATCCACGTCGGCTGCGTTCACTTTTCCCTGCACCTGGGGCAATGTCAGGACCTTGTGGCCGGAGGCTTCGATGGCCCCCGACTCGTGCACATTGATGTGCGCCGTTTCGGCCGCCAGTACTCCCTCATGGCGTGCCAACAATCCGTCGATGACAGTGGCATTGGTCTGCGTGCCACCCACCAGCAGGTGGACATGTCCCTCCTGTAGGCCGCATGCCTGCAGAATCAGCTCCTTTGCACGACGGCAGTAATCGTCGTTGCCGTAGCCTATGGTCTGTTCCAGATTGGTCTCCATCAGGCGGCGCATGAGTTCCGGATGCGCCCCTTCCATATAGTCTGTATCAAATTTCATCATACTGTCAGTAGCTAAAAAAAATAAGTATCGTACAGCGGGCAAAGGTAACAAATAACTTTCTAATTATGGCATTTAGGCGGCTAAAAGATTTCTTTTGTTCCGGCGATATTTTATCATAGCCTATGTCAGGGTCAGCGCTGGTCAGTGTCGTGCATAATCTTTTCTGTCTTTTGTGGCTGCGTGCCTTCGGGTATGGCATCTGCCCGTACGTAGAAACTGCCGTTGAGCCTGATATCCTCGTAGGATGCCCCTACCATCACCCTGAATTCGCCTGCCTCTACCACACGGCGGTGGTCGCGGTCAATGAGAATCAGGTCATCGGGCTTGATGGCAAAGGTCACCGATTGCGTCTCTCCGGGCTGCAGGTGGATGCGCTCAAATCCGCGAAGGTTTTTCTCGTAAGTGGTGGTAGAACTTACTACATCGTTGATGTAGAGTTGTACCACCTCGTCGCCGGCCACGCTTCCCGTGTTGGTCACCTTGCAGGTTACGTTTACACGTCCGGTCTGTGTCTGTATGCTGTCGATGGCAAGGTCGCTGTAGGCAAAAGAGGTATAGGAAAGTCCATGTCCGAAGCAGTAGAGCAGTCCTTTGTTGGCTACCGAATGATATTTCTGCGGCTCCATATTGGCATTGGGCTTGGTGGGGACGTTCATGGGCAATTGTCCCACCGTCTTCGGCCACGTGCCGGTGAGTTTGCCGCCCGGATTGTATTCTCCTTTCAGATGTTCGTCGATATTGGCCACGCTGTGTTGCAGTACAGAGTTTTTCCATTTTTCAGTAGGGATGCTGTCGCCCATCACTTTCTTATATCCGTAGTGCGTGACCAGCTGTCCGGCCTTCTCTTCAATGGTCATACGGCCTATCAGGTCGTTGATACGCTTCTGTATCTCCTGTGTCGGGTCTTCGTACACGTCCTTTTTCCCGTTTTTGTTCAAGTCTATCCATCCTTTCTTATAGATGTTGCTCCGTTTCGGGAAAACTTTCTCAGAGGGCAGATGATTTTTGGAGGCCAGTGGGGCTGCCAACATGAGGCCGACAAAAGCCAGCACATAGTGTTTCTTCGTTACGTTGTTGCGTCTCATATTTGTTATGTATAGTGTCTTAATCGTGAGGATGCTTTCGCCATCGTGGGCCTTTAGGTGAGGGGGCTGCAAGGTATTGGCTATGAGCCATTTCCCTGGATGCAAAGGGAATAAACAACAACTGTTTGGACAAGTTTTTCAGACAAAAAAATCACTCGTGTGCCGTCATTTAATCATAACATCTCATCGCATACGATAATCTCCGGGAGTCATCCCGACGATGCGCTTGAAGTATTTGCAGAAGAAAGAGGGGTTAGGGAAGTGCAAGTCGTCTGCTATTCGTGCGATTGACTTGTTGGTATGTACAAGTTCTACCTTGATTCGGGTGATGAGGGCCCGGTCTATCCACTCCTTGGCTGTCACCCCGCTTGTCTGGCGGATGATGGTGCTCAGGTATCGCTCGGTGAGGCATATCCTGTCGGCGTAGTAACCTATCTGATGCTGCTCATGGCAGTGCTGGTTGACCAACTGGATGAAGCGGTCGAAGATAGTCTGCTCATGCGATTTCACATCCATCCGGTGCTCGGAGCTGCTCCGATACAGTTCGTTGTAGTGGTGCATCAGTGCCGCCACTAACGAAGAGGCCACTGTACGCGGATAGTCGGGCTGATGCACCACCTGCCACAGTGCTTCCAAGATGCTGCGGGCTATCTGTAGGTCGCTGTCGGCCACAGGTAGCAGGAAGTCGCGTACCTGTCCGTTGAATGCCGGCGATATATGTTCGGGAGGGAGTGGCAAAGTGAAACCGGGGAAAAGGGCAATACCGAAGATTTCAAAGTCTTCTGAGTAAGAAATGGGGTTAATGATGGTGCCGGGTGAGAAGTAGGCAATCATTCCTGCCCGAATCTGTCGGTCCACGAGATTGAGGTTGGTGATTCCCTCGCCACGTAGGGCGAAGCCCAGTCGATGGTCGTTGATGACGAAGGGAGCATTCTGCTGGATGACCAGCCGAAACAGTTTGGGATTTCCATGCAGGATGCCGATTTCATCGTTAAGGAAGAAATGTTCATCGCCTGTGTTACGGTTTGGCATGAGCAGTTCGTTCATCGCTGCCATGTCCATCAGTCTCGGTTCCGTCTTCTCTGTATGCCTGTTGCGGTTCATTTCGTTGTGCCTTTGGGTGCAAAGATAACGTTTCTTGGCCAAATATGGACATCTGAGCGTACAAATCGAACAAAAAGAACATAATCTCCACTCTATGGGTAGCAAGTATTTGGGAAACAAGCACTACTTTTGCAAACGATAGACAAAACGACAATGATGAGAAAACTGATTTTTTTACTCCTGATGGTGCCCGTGTCGGCGTTCGGACAGACGCTTGAAGCGTGTCAGCAGGCTGCCGAGCACAATTATCCGCTCATACGGCAGTACGGATTGATCGAGAAAACCACAGCCGTCACGGAGTCCAACCTTCGGAAAGGATGGTTGCCACAGCTGTCGGCCACGGCCCAAGCCACCTACCAGAGTGCCGTGACTGCTTTTCCTGATGACATGCAGTCGCTGTATCAGCAGATGGGCATCACGATGGAGGGACTCAGCAAGAGCCAGTACCGTATCGGCCTCGATGTGCAGCAATCGGTCTACGACGGTGGCAACATCCGAAGTCAGAAAGAGATAGCGCGCCGGCAGGGTGAGGTGCAGGCCGCACAGAATGAGGTCAATCTGTACAATGTTCGCAAGCGCGTGAACGAACTGTTTTTCTCGCTCCTCATGGTCGAAGAGCAGATCAAGCTCAATGCCGACCTGCAAGCGCTGCTCAGTGGCAACGAAAAGAAACTGGCCTCGATGCTGAAGGGAGGCACCGCTGCCGAGAGCGATTACCAGAATGTGAAGGCCGAGCGGCTGAATGCGGTCCAGCAGATGACTGGTCTGCACTCGCAGCGCACCTCGCTCGTGCGTATGCTCTCGCTGTTTTGTGGCATGGAGATCAAGGCTGCCGTAAAGCCGGTCGTTCGTCAGCACACTCCCTCGACCCAGACCTGCCTGAGACCGGAACTGAAGGCTATTGATGCCCAACTCAAGTTGGCGGACAGTCAGGAAAAAGCACTCGACGCGGCGCTCCGGCCACGGTTAGGCGTGTTTGCGCAGGGCTACTATGGCTATCCCGGCTACAACATGTTCGATGACATGATGCGGCACCGCCTGTCGTGGAACGGTATGATTGGCGCGCGTCTCACATGGAACATCGGTGCCCTCTACACCCGCAAGAATGACAAGGCGAGGCTCCAGTTCCAGCGCGAGACGGCAGAGGTGTCGCGCGACCGCTTCCTCTTCGACAACCGTCTGGAACAGATTGGGCAGCAGGAGAACATCGAGCGCTACCGCAAACAGGTGGCCGAAGACGACGAAATCATCGCCTTGCGCTCGTCGATACGCAAGGCAGCAGAGTCGAAACTGGAGCATGGCATCATCGATGTCAACGACCTGTTGAAGGAAATCAATAACGAGAATGTAGCCCGCGTGCAACAGGCCATGCACGAGATAGAGATGCTCAAAGAGATATACGACCTGAAGTTTACAACGAATCAATAATCCGATATGAAAAAACTATTGGCAATGGCAGGTGTGGCACTGGTGCTCCATGCCTGTGGTAATAAAGAGACAGACTTTGATGCTACCGGTGTGTTTGAGGCCACCGAGACCACGGTGTATGCCGAACAGAATGGTGCCCTGATGACCTTCGGTGTAACCGAGGGCGACACCCTCGCTGCCCACTGCGAGGTAGGGCTCATCGATACTACCCGGATTTGGCTGAAGCTCCAGCAGACGAATGCCACCAAGCGTGTCTATCAGAGTCAGAAACCTGAGATGCAGAAGCAGATTGCCGCCACGCGCCAGCAGTTGGCCAAGGCGCTGCAGGACAGGCAGCGGTACAAGGAACTGGTGGCCGACGGTGCCGCCCCGGGCAAGATGTATGACGATGCAGCCAGTCAGGTAGAGGTGCTCCAGCGCCAGCTCGATGCGCAGATTTCGTCGCTGACGGTCAGCACCAATGCCCTTGACCGCCAGGCCGATGCAGCCGATGTACAGGCCGACCAGTTGCGCGACCAGTTGCGCAAGTGTCATGTCCTCACCCCCACCAAGGGTACCGTGCTCGAGAAGTATGTGGAGCGTGGCGAGTACGTAGCCACCGGCAAGCCCCTCTTCAAGATGGCCGACACGGAGCACATGTACATCCGGGCCTATGTCACCTCAGCCCAACTGCAAACCATCAGGGTGGGGCAGCAGGCTACGGTTTTTGCCGACTATGGTGACGGGCAGAAGCGCGAATACGCCGGCAGGGTGAGTTGGATAGCCAGCAAGTCGGAGTTTACACCCAAGACGATACTCACCGATGACGAGCGTGCCGACTTGGTCTACGCCCTCAAGGTGGAGATACGCAACGATGGCTACGTGAAGATAGGCATGTACGGTGAGGTGAAGTTCAAGTGAGGGCAGCAGATATTCGGGATTGGTGATTAGGAAATATGAATAAGATGAATAGGGAAGTGCGCCCCCGTCAGACCGTAGGCATCGCCCCTCTCAGCGAGAGTGGGGGAATAGCCGTCAGCAACCTGTCTAAGTCGTACGGCAAGGTCCAGGCCCTCTCCGATGTAACGCTGTCGGTGGACAAGGGCGAACTGTTTGGTCTCATCGGTCCCGACGGAGCCGGCAAGACCACGCTCTTCCGCATCCTCGCCACGCTCCTGTTGCCCGATGCCGGAGAGGCCACGGTCGAGGGAAAGGACGTGGTAGGGCAGATGAAGGAGATACGCCGAAAGGTGGGATACATGCCCGGCCGCTTCTCTCTGTATCAAGACCTTACGGTCGAGGAGAACCTGCAGTTTTTTGCGACACTCTTCGGGACGACCGTGGCCGAGGGTTACGACAGCATCAAGGCCATCTACAGTCAGATAGAGCGCTTCAAGGACCGCAAGGCAGGGGCGCTCTCGGGCGGCATGAAGCAGAAACTGGCACTCTCGTGTGCCTTGGTACACCAGCCCAGCGTGCTCTTTCTCGACGAACCCACCACGGGTGTGGACCCTGTCAGCCGCAAGGAGTTTTGGGAGATGCTCGCCCTGCTCAGGCAGCGTGGCATCACCATCGTGGTCTCCACACCCTATTTGGACGAGGTGCGCCGCTGTGACCGTGTGGCTTTCCTCCATGAGGGGAGGATTCAAGGCATAGGCACGCCCGAGGTGATACTGGAGCGCTTCCGCGAGGTTTTCAACCCGCCGGGCTTGGCGCATCACGACGCTGTGGCGGCGCAGGAGAGCGACAGCGTCATCGAGGTGTCGCATCTCGTCAAGGCTTTCGGTGACTTCCGTGCTGTCGATGACATCAGTTTCTCTGTCCGCCGTGGCGAGATTTTTGGCTTCCTCGGTGCCAACGGTGCCGGCAAGACCACCGCCATGCACATCCTTACCGGACTCAACCAGCCTACCGGCGGATCGGGCACCGTGGCGGGCTACGACATACGCACCGAGTATGAGCAGATCAAGAAGCATATCGGCTACATGAGCCAGAAGTTCTCGCTCTACGAAGACCTGACCGTGGCTGAGAACATCCGCCTCTTCGGTGGCATCTACGGCATGTCCGACAAGGAGATAGTCCGCAAGCGCGACCTGCTCTTGGAGCAACTGGAGTTTACTGACCACAAGGACGATCTGGTAGGCTCCCTCCCCCTCGGATGGAAACAGAAACTCGCCTTCTCGGTGGCCATCTTCCACGACCCGGCCATCGTCTTTCTCGATGAGCCGACGGGAGGTGTCGACCCTGCCACACGCCGCCAGTTCTGGCAGCTTATCTACGATGCCGCCCACCGTGGCATTACCGTCTTTGTCACCACCCACTACATGGACGAGGCCGAATATTGCGACCGTATCAGTATCATGGTGGATGGCAAGATCAGCGCAATGGGTACCCCCGAGGAGTTGAAAGACCAGTTGGGGCAGTCCGATATGGATCACGTGTTCACCCATCTGGCACGCAAGAGCCGCCGTGCCCCACAGGGCGGGGAGCCATCCGCTCCGCAAGCGGCACCCCAGTCCTCGCGCCGCGGGGCAGGGTGGGCCTTCATCGTCAAGGAGGCACGCCACATTCTGAGAGACAAGCGCACCATGCTCATCCTCTTCGGCATGCCGGTGGTGATGATGCTGCTCTTCGGCTTCGCCATCACCACCGATGTCAAGAATGTGCGCACCCTCGTCGTCACGTCGCAGATGGACCTGCAGACACAGCAGGCTATCGAGCGACTCTCCCAGTCCGAATATTTCACCATCGTGCAGGTGGTACCCACGCCGGGCGAGGCCGAGCGGCTGATACGCCACCAGCAGGCCGACATGGCGGTGGTGTTTGGCCGCGATTTCGCGTCGCGACACACCGGCATCCAGTTGATCGTCGATGGTGCCGACCCCAACATGGCGCAGCAGTGGACCAACTATGCCGCCAATGTGGTGACCAATGCCTCGGGCAGTCTGGTCAACGCCAAGATGCTGTACAACCCGCAGATGCGCTCCGCCTACAACTTTGTGCCGGCCATTCTGGGTATGCTGCTCATGCTCGTCTGTGCCATGATGACCTCTATCTCCATTGTCCGCGAGAAAGAGCGTGGCACGATGGAGGTGCTGCTCGTGTCGCCCGTCAGGCCGCTGATGATCATTGTCGCCAAGGTGGTGCCCTATCTGGTGCTTGCCTTTGCCATCCTCACCACCATCCTGCTCATGGGGCGCTATGTGCTTGATGTGCCGTTGGCGGGAAGCATCGTATGGATATACGTGGTGTCGACGGTCTACGTCGTGCTCGCCCTCTCGCTGGGGCTGTTTATCTCCAATATCGCCGCCACCCAACTGATGGCGCTGCTGCTCTCGGCGATGGTGCTGCTCGTGCCCATCGTCATGCTCTCGGGGATGATATTTCCCGTAGAGTCGATGCCGCAGATTCTGCAGTGGATAGCCGCCGTGGTGCCGCCCCGTTACTACATCCAGGCCATGCGCAAGCTGATGGTGATGGGTGTCGGTGTGGGCGATGTGCTGCAAGAACTGGCTGTACTCGCTGCGATGGCACTGTTTTTCCTCGGCATCGCGCTGGCTAAGTTTAAGAAGCGACTGGCATAATCGCATAACCCTAACCCACAACCGACAGACATGTTACGATATCTCATACAGAAGGAGTTTCTGCAGATTCGGCGCAATGCGTTTCTGCCTCGTCTCATCGTCATCTTCCCCATCATGATGATTTGTGTCATGCCGTGGGTGATGAACCAGGAAGTGAAAAACATCCGTGTGGATGTGGTCGACAACGACCGCTCCACCCTCTCGCGCCAACTCGTGCACAGCATCGAGGCCAGCAACTATTTCATCTTCAACGGACAGAAACCTACCTATCGCGCGGCGCTCAAAGACATCGAGGCGATGGATGCCGATGTGGTGCTGGTCATCCCCCTGCACTACAGTCGTGACCTCACGCAGGGGCGCCGACCGCAGGTGCTTATCGCTGCCAATGCCGTCAATGGTACCAAAGGGTCGATGGGCAGTGCCTATCTCTCGCAGATAGTCACCGCCCATGTGGAGCCGTCGGTGGCTGCTATGCAGGCCAAACTGTCTACCCTGTTTCTCTACAATAAGCATCTCAACTACAAGGTGTTCATGATTCCCGCCCTCTTTGCGATGGTCATGATGCTGATGTGCGGTTTTCTGCCCACGCTCAACATTGTGGGCGAGAAAGAGGCCGGCACGATCGAGTCGATCAATGTCACCCCCGTGCCCAAATGGGCGTTTATCCTTGCCAAACTCATCCCTTACTGGCTCATCGCCCTCTTTGTCATCGTGGTCAATATCCTGCTTTCGTGGCTCATCTATGGCATTACCTGTGCAGGACCGCTGTGGCTGGTCTTCGTCTTGGCCATGTTGCTCGCACTCTTTTGGAGCTCTTTCGGACTCATCATCTCCAATTACAGCGACACCATGCAGCAGGCGGTCTTTGTCATGTGGTTTTTCGTGGTGTGCATGTTGCTCCTAAGCGGTCTGTTTACGCCCGTCCGCTCCATGCCCCATCTCGCCTACCTCACCACTTACGTCAACCCCATGCACTACTTTGTCGATGGCATCCGTACCGTCTTCGTCCGAGGCGGCGATTTCCACAGCATCGCCCACCAGTTGTTGGCACTCCTCGTCATCGCTTCCCTCATGGCTGTATGGGCCATCAAGAGCTACCGCAAAAACCACTAACCCTCTTTGTCGGACCTAAATGCCGCATTTAGGCATCGTAAACGCCACCTTTGGCGTCGTAAAGGTGGCGTTTACGATGGAGATATGGCACAGGGGGCAAGTGAAAAAAACGGGGACGGGGACGAGATTTGCAGCGGAAATGTTTGGAGAAGCCATCGAAAAAGGGTATTTTTGTGGAAAAATACTACGACTATGGAATCAGACAACGGCAAACAAGAACAGATATTGGTAAGCATCACGGGGCAAGACCGGCCGGGGCTCACGGCTTCGGTCATGGAGATACTTGCACGCCACGACGCACAGATACTCGACATCGGCCAGGCCGACATTCATGCCACGCTCTCCTTGGGCATTCTCATCCGCATCAATGAGCGGCAGTCGGGATTTGTGATGAAAGAACTGCTCTTCAAAGCCACCGAGCTGCAGGTGAACATCGGATTCACGCCCATCGGCGACGACGAGTACGAGGACTGGGTGGGCAGACAGGGCAAAAACCGCTACATCCTCACCATCATAGGGCGCACGCTCACGGCCGCACAGATAGCGGCTGCCACCAAGGTCATCGCCTCGCAGGGGCTGAACATCGACTCCATCCGCCGTCTCACGGGTCGGCAGAGCATCATGCATGCGGACCGCAACGTGAAGGCGTGTATCGAGTTCTCGCTCCGTGGCACGCCGCACGACCGCGAGCAGATGCAGGCCGACCTGATGCGCATGTCGGCAGGGATGGAGATAGACTTCTCGCTGCAGCGCGACAACATGTACCGCCGCATGCGACGGCTCATCTGCTTCGATATGGACTCTACGCTCATCCAGACAGAGTGCATAGACGAGTTGGCCGACCGCGCCGGCGTAGGGGCCGAGGTGCGGGCCATCACCGAGAGCGCCATGCGTGGGGAGATCGATTTCCGCGAGAGTTTTACACGGCGCGTGGCTCTGCTCAAGGGATTGGATGCCAGTGTGATGCAGGACATAGCCGAGAAGCTGCCCGTTACCGAGGGTGCCGACAGGCTGATGTCGGTGCTCAAGCGGTGTGGCTACAAGATTGCCATCCTCAGCGGTGGTTTCACTTACTTCGGCGAATACCTGCAGCGCCGCTATGGCATAGACTATGTGTATGCCAACGAACTGGAGATTGGCGAGGACGGCAAACTGACGGGGCGCTATGTGGGTGAGATCGTGGACGGGCACCGCAAGGCAGAATTGCTACGCCTTATCGCGCAGGTGGAAAAGGTGAATCTGGCACAGACCATCGCTGTGGGCGACGGTGCCAACGACTTGCCCATGCTCAGCGAAGCCGGACTGGGTATCGCCTTCCATGCCAAGCCTCGTGTGGCTGCCAGTGCCGAGCAGAGCATCAACACCATCGGGCTCGATGGCGTGCTCTACTTCCTCGGGTTCAAGGATAGTTATCTGGGAGATTGATTTAAAGGTAAAAAGGTAAAAAAGTAAAGAGGTAAAACGGTATTTTGACGGTAAAACGGTATAGGGGGGATGTGTAGGGACGCACGTTCGTGCGTCCGCCCTCTCCCACAACTGGTGATACGGTATTAATGATAAAAAAATAGGAGGACACTATGCTGCGAAAAAGGATGGGATGGGCAGTGCTGATGGTTTTGGGACTGCTGTGCGCTTGCGAGAAAGTGAACTTGGGGGCTGATCCCGATGGGCCTACTGAGGTGAAGGACGGTGTAAGGGTGCGCTTCTGTGTGGATAAGTTTGAGCAGGTGCCGTTTGACACGCCTTCGGCGGACTCGCGTGCCTCGGTCAACATCTCCGATATTTGCTCGCGACTGAGTTACGCTTTCTTCCGGACAGACGGTAGTCTCTATGTGGCCAAGCATCAGACGGCGGAGGAAGCCGGATTCGGGTCGCTCGACATCTCCTTGCCCCAAGACACATACCGGGTGGTGGTCATCGCCCACAGCGGGAGCGGCACACCGACTTTTGCCGCCGCCGACAGTATCCGTTTTAAGGACAATAAACTGACGGACACGTTTTTCGGCTCCCAAGTGATTACGGTGGCCCAAGGCAACACCTACAACCTGTCGCTGAAGAGGGCGGTGGCCAAGTTTAGGTTGGTGGTGGACGATGCCATGCCTGCCGAGGTGAAGCAGATGCGCTTCTACTATACGGGCGGCAGTTCTACCCTCAATGCGATAAGCGGCTACGGACGGGTGAACTCGCGACAGACGGAACTGCGCGAGGTGACGGCCGATAGGGTGGGGAAGGCTTCGCAATTTGAGGTGTACAGTTTTCCGCATAGCGAAAAAGACACGCTCAAGATGGAGGTGACGGCACTGGATGCAGCAGGAGCCACGCTCTACCAGAAAACCTTTACGGAGGTACCTATCCAGCGCAACATGATCACCCAGTATAAGGGTTCGTTTTTCGGCAGTTCGTCGGGCGAAGACGATGGAAGCATCACCATCGACCTGATAGTGGACGACGAATGGACGGAAATGGACTTCTGCTATTGACAGAATAAGTCAAATGTGGTTCTTTTAGGAAATGGTTAGATACATTTCCTGTTGACCTGTTTGTGTTGTTGTGCCCTCACCCTATTCCTATGGTGCCCTCACCCTATCCCTCTCCCACGGGGCGAGGGAACTCTTGCTGCCATGATTAGTATTATAGTGTAAAAGGGATGTGGCAGGATTCCCCTTGCCCCGTGGGAGAGGGATAGGGTGAGGGCACCA
>SFKY01000008.1 GCA_004554665.1 Bacteroidales bacterium | reverse complement strand
GGCGAGGGAACTCTTGCTGCCATGATTAGTATTATAGTGTAAAAGGGATGTGGCAGGATTCCCCTTGCCCCGTGGGAGAGGGATAGGGTGAGGGCACCATAGGAATAGGATGAGGGCACAACATGGTATGGACATTAGAAATATCCCAAACAGGTTTGTTGGCAATCATTGATCCAAACATTTCTAACAATTAGTTGAGAATAAAAAAAACCTTGAACCGCTGCGGTCCAAGGCTTTTATTGTGTCGTGTTGCCCCTGATGGGGAGTTATTCGGCCTCGCTGATGGCTTGTTTCACCAGTGTCTCCAACTCCTCACAGAGCTCGGGATTGTCTTTGAGCAGTGCTTTGGTGGCATCTCGTCCTTGCGCCAGTTTAGCCCCGTTGTAAGAGAACCAGCTGCCACTCTTCTGGATAATGTCGTACTTCACGCCCAGGTCCAGGATTTCACCCACTTTGGAGATGCCTTCGCCAAAGGTAATCTCAAATTCGGCCTTGCGGAAAGGTGGAGCTACCTTGTTCTTTACTACCTTTACACGCACCTCGTTGCCGATGACGGTGTCGCCGTCTTTGATGGGCGACCCCTTGCGGATGTCGAGACGCACAGAGGCATAGAATTTGAGCGCGTTGCCGCCCGTGGTGGTCTCCGGGTTGCCGAACATGATGCCGATCTTCTCACGCAACTGGTTGATGAAGATGCAGGTGGTGTTGGTCTTAGAGATGGTGGCGGTCAGCTTGCGCAGCGCCTGGCTCATCAAACGGGCCTGCAAGCCCACCTTGTTGTCGCCCATATCGCCCTCGATCTCGGCCTTGGGGGTAAGCGCAGCCACGGAGTCGATGACCACAATGTCCACCGCCGCCGAACTGATCAGCTGGTCGGCTATCTGCAGGGCCTGCTCACCATTGTCGGGCTGGGCAATCCACAGATTGCTCACGTCTACACCCAGTTTGGCCGCATAGAAGCGGTCGAAGGCATGCTCGGCATCGATGAAGGCAGCGATACCGCCCTGCTTCTGTGCCTCGGCGATGGCATGGATGGCCAGCGTGGTCTTACCTGACGACTCGGGGCCATAGATCTCGATGATGCGTCCTTTGGGATAGCCGCCCACTCCCAGTGCGATATCCAAGGAGATGGATCCGGTAGGAATCACTTCGACATCCTCGACATTCTGGTCGCCCAGTTTCATGATCGAACCCTTACCGAAGTCTTTCTCTATCTTGGCCATAGCAGCCTGCAGGGCTTTCAGCTTGCCCTCTTGTGCGAGCTGCAGTTCTTCGTTGCTTGTGTCTTTTTTTGCCATAATCAGTATTATTAGTATAAAAAAAAGACGGCTTGGCCGCGCCCTGTATGGCGTGCCGCGCCGTCCTCGGTCATTACGTTATGATAATTCCAAGTCGCCGTCAAACACCTCATGCCAAGGCAAGCCGTGCAGATTGAGCTGCTCCATGAAAGGATCCGGGTCGAAGTCTTCCACATTCCATACGCCGGGCTTACGCCACAGGCCTTTGAGGAACATCATCGCTCCGATCATGGCCGGCACACCGGTGGTATAGCTTACGCCCTGCATGCCTGTCTCCTGGTAAGCCTCCTGATGCTTGCAGTTGTTGTACACGTAGTAGGTACGCTCCTTGCCATCCTTCACACCGCGGATGCGGCAGCCGATGGAAGTCTCACCGTCGTAGTTCTCGCCGAGGTCCTGCGGATTGGGCAGCACGGCCTTGAGGAACTGTAGGGGCACGATCTTCACCTTGGCCGTCTGCTTGGGATCGTCGGCGAGCGGTGCCTCGTAGGTGATTTCGTCGATGCGCGACATGCCGAGATTCTGTATCACGTCCAGATAGGTAAGATACTGCTGGCCGAAGGTCATCCAGAACCGGGCCTGCTTGATGGTGGGATAGTTTTTCACCAGACTTTCCAGTTCCTCATGGTGCATCAGGTAGCTCTCACGGGGACCGATATTGGGGTAGGTCAGAGCCTTGTGAATCTCCAGCGGCTCGGTCTCTATCCATTCGCCGTCTTTGTAGTACAATCCCTTCTGGGTAATCTCGCGGATGTTGATCTCGGGATTGAAATTGGTAGCAAAAGCCTTGTGGTGGTTGCCGGCGTTACAGTCGACGATATCCAGATAATGGATTTCGTCAAAATGGTGCTTGGCGGCGTATGCCGTATAGATGCCGCTCACGCCCGGGTCGAATCCGCAGCCAAGGATGGCGGTCAGCCCGGCCTGCTCGAAACGCTCCTTGTAGGCCCACTGCCAGCTGTATTCGAAGTGAGCCTCGTCCTTGGGCTCATAGTTGGCTGTGTCGAGATAGTGGCAGCCACAGGCCAGGCAAGCCTCCATGATGGTGAGGTCCTGGTAAGGCAACGCCAAGTTGATGACCAACTCGGGCTGATAGCTGCTGAAGAGTGCCTTGAGCTGCTCCACATCGTCGGCGTCGACCTGTGCCGTGCGTATATCCATGTCATAGCCCTTGTCATGAATGGCCTGCACCAGCTTGTCGCATTTCTCCTTTCTGCGGCTGGCAATCATAAACTCGGTAAACACGTCTGTGTTTTGCGCAATCTTGAATGCCGCCACCGTAGCGACACCACCGGCGCCAATCATCAATACTCTGCTCATTTCCTTTTATTATTGATTATTTGGTATTCGTATTATTGTTCTGTAATCTCCTCGGCCTTGATGCCCAACGCGCGCAGCATCGAATAGCCCAATATCTCCTGCCTGAAGTTTCCGCCTGCCATCGGTTCCATGCCAAAGACCGTGATGCGCTTGTCTTCGTCCTCCACACGGGCCAGCAGGTTGCGCAACTTGGTATAAAGTTCGGCATTCTCTCCATCGGGTACCAGCATCACGCGCTTGATTTCTTTCTGTGCGCAGACCATCTGTACCGTGTCGAGATAGAAATTGTCCTTGTCCACCATCTCCTCGGCCGGAAAGGCATGGATGGAAAATTCTCCCAGATTGCCTTGAAACGCCTGTCCGTTCAATTCGTTGCCCAGATGGCCGGGGGCGAAGTTTTCCATACGCACTGTCTGCTTGTCATGGAGCAGCACCACATCGGTCTGATGCGCACCGGGACGCAATCCGCCATCGAGCGCCACACACTCTGCCCACTGGGCAAAGTCGGCGGGAGGAACGCGACGGCCTAACATGCGTTCAAAATTGACGGTGAGATGAAACGCCACCTTGTCTATATAGTCCGCATCGGCGATGATGACGTTCTCACTCCATCTGTCTTGGTTGGTATCTTGTACTTTCATCTTGCAAATGTAGCTATTTTTTTTGAGATGTGCCTGTGCTTTGGCCTAAATTCTTTCGGCCTTTAACCAATTATCCACTTGCTTCCCGGGAAGAGCGACACCACCCGGGTCGTCACGGCACAGCAAATATAGGTGAGCAAGGCAATGGCGGGTATGGCCACACCCACCGGCAGCAGCGGCTGGGCCGGGTTGCCGGCTACAATGGCCGATGCGATGGGTGCCAAGAAAAACAGGTGCATGAGGTACATGCCAAACGAGAGGCGGGAGAGGCTGCTTACCAGTTTGGGAGCACGCTGCTGGCGGATGCAGGTGAAGAGCAGGAAGGCACCGAAGGTGGCACAGAGCACATTGGGGGTGCAAAACTCCCACGACCACTCGAGCATCGGTGTCTCAATCAGTTGGCTCGGCACGCCTTTCCACCAAAACGACCATGCCGTGAACGCTGCACCAGCCAAGAAGCACAATGTTCCCACGGTCAGCCGCTTGCGTCTGGACCAGGTAAGATGTACCCGGATGTAGTGCGCCAGCACCAAATAGCCTAAATAACCCGAACAATACCACAGTGCATGGAAACCATTCCAGAAACACTCGCCCCACAGCTCGTCGGAAACGAAGCGGTGCAGCCAGGGTATGAAGGTGGACAGCGTGAAGAGGGCGATGAAGAGGCGTTCATCCTGCGCATTGGCCCGCTCCAACCAGGGAGATACCACCGGCATGATAAGATACAGACTGATCAGCGGGTACATGAACCATAGGTGCCCCGCCATTGAGGGGAAGTTGAACGGCAACCGCTGGAGGTCAGACAACGACTGCTCCCACGTCATGCCTCCCCATGCCAACGGGAGGAAGCAATATAGCAAGGCAAACACTGCCATAGGCGGAAGAATGCGCAGGAAGCGACGACGATAAAACGCCCCCATGCTTACCCCGGGACGCAACGGCACCAGCAGGAAGGCCGACACCACCATAAACAGCGGCACGCAGGTACGTGCCACGCCGCCATCGTAAAAGGCTACCCAAAACCTGTTGGACTCGTTGGCCAACATAGACACATTGCCGGCCAGTCCGGAAGCGTCGGCGGCATAAAAATTCTCACTGGCGTGTACCAGCATCACAAGGAAGCAGGCCACCACGCGGATGTAGTCTACAAAGACGATTCGCTCTTGTTTCTCCATATCTCCGTTTTGGTTGTAAAGATAGTGCAAACCGAGCGCAATAGAGCTTGATCTAATTGCCGAGGTGCCGCCTATCTTCTGCAAAGATAGTACAAACCGAATGCAATAAAAAAGAAAAGCGAAGATTTTTCGCATTTTTTATTGCTGAGGTGCCACCTATATTCTTCAAAGATAGTGCAAACCACGGTCCGAGACACATGCCTTCACAACAAAAAAAGCAGAGCAGCTGCATAAATTTATGTCCGATTCCTTGCATATATCAAGATTTCTTCTGATTTTTGTAGCTACAATTCAGTATCTATTTCCTTTCACCGTATCACCCTATGCACCGCATGAAACCTATCCATCGACATTGCCTGACCATCCTCTTGTTCCTCGTAGGCCTGCAAGCCGAGGCCAAGCTCGTCCACCTGCTGCCCCGTCCGCAAAAAGTCACGGCCACGCACCTCACCCCCTTTGCGCTCGGCCGCCCACTACATGTAGACGACCCCACCCACTGCGCCTATCTGTTGCGCGTGCTCACCCAGACGGGTTGCAAGGCTGACCCTAAGGCCCGGCCAGTGGTCAGGGTGCGGCTGGTGCCCTCCATTCCCGGTACCGTAGACCATGCTGTGGCACTCTTCCCCAACGAGGCTTACCGGCTCAGCGTCAGCCCCGACACCATCAGTATCGAGGCTGTCACCCCCACGGGTGTCATCCGTGCTGCACAGACCCTGCAACAGTTGGCCGAGGGCTACCGGGGCACACCCGCCATCGAGACGCTGACCCTCACCGACTGGCCCGCCTTTAAGGTTAGGGGATTCATGCACGATGTGGGGCGCTCCTTCCTGCCCGTCGACGAACTGAAGGACGAGATAGACCGACTGGCCCGGTTCAAGGTGAATGTCTTTCACTGGCATATGACCGAAAAACTGGCGTGGCGGTTCGAGGTCAAAGCCTTTCCGCAGCTCACCGATGCAGCCCATGCCACGCGCTATCCCGGCCAATACTACACGCAGGAGCAGTGCCGGGAGATAGAGGCCTACGCTGCCGAGCGCGGTATGACCGTCATTCCCGAGATAGACATGCCCGGACACAGCGACGTCTTTACCCGGGCCATGGGCTTCGACATGCAGACAGACCAGGGGGTGACCGCCCTGCAGCGCATTATCGACGAGGTGGTGGCCACCTTCCCCCTTGCGCCCTACCTGCACATCGGTGGCGACGAGGTGCGCATCACTTATCCCGACTTCTTGCAGACGATGGCAGACTATGTGCGGACGCACGGCAAACGGGTGGTAGTCTGGAACCGGCTCATGGACGGTGCGCCCACGGCAGCGCAGTGCGACATGACGCAAATGTGGGCCACGGCAGGGCGCGTGGTGCCGGGACTGCCCAATATCGACTGCCGGTACAACTACACCAACCACTTCGATGTCTATGCCGATCTGGTGGGCATCTACCGCAGCAGCATCTATTATACGCCGCAGGGCACCCCCGAGGTGGCCGGCACCATCAGTGCGGCTTGGAATGATACCAAGACGCCGACACCTGCCGACATAGTGCGGCAAAACAATATCTATCCCAATATCCTTGCCTCGGCTGAGCGCGCATGGTGTGGCGGCGGCAGGCAGTACATCGAGCAGGGAGGCACGGTGCTGCCCGAGAGCGGCGACGAATACGATGAGTTTGCCGACTTTGAGCGCCGCCTGCTCTTCCACAAAGACCATGCGCTCCGTGATTGCGCCATCGCCTATGTACGCCAGACCAATGTACACTGGCGTATCAGCGACCCCATCCCCAACGGGGACGACAGTGCGCTGCCGCTGCCGCCCGAGGAGTGTACGCAGGAGCCGTTGCCGCATACCTTTGTCTACAACGGGCAGACTTATGGGTCGCGCACGGCCGCAGGAGCCGGCATCTACCTGCGCCATATCTGGCACCCCACCGTGCCCTCTTTCTTCGACAAGCCCGACTATGGCTATACGGCCTACGCCTGGACTTACATCTATTCGCCCCGCAGGCAGCGGGCAGGGGCGCAAATCGAGACCTACACTTACAGCCGGTCGGGCAATGAGTATGCACCGCCTGCCGGGCAGTGGGACCATCGCGGCTCGCGCGTTTGGCTTAACGGTGAGGAGATTCCGGCTCCCGTCTGGCAACAGACCGATTGCCCCATCCCGCAGGACCATGCCACACAGGGACTGGCCAACGAGAACCTGACAGCCCGCCCCGTGGTGCCCATCACACTGCAAAGGGGGTGGAACAAGGTGCTCCTCCGGCTTCCGCATGCGGCTAAGACACCCACGGGGCGCGACAAGTGGCAGTTCACCTTTGTGGTGACCAACGTGGCGGGCACCCATGCCCTCAATGGCCTCGTCTATTCGCCCGATCGCCACCTCCCCGACGACAAGGCAGTCCGGCCATAGCCCACCTCCGTTTTTCACTGCGATGTTATTTCCCAGAGCTAAATGCCATGATTAGCGTCGTAAAGGTGGCGTTTAGCACCCGTAAATGCCACCTTACGGAAAATATGTGTGGGATGACAATAAAAAAAAGTAACGATTCGAATCATTACTTTATAGCCGAAATGATAGTAAGATGGTATATGAAACAAATTTGCCAGCTTTCACGAACCTGAAAGCTGGCAAATTTGGTTTTACTTACCCTTGGTCAGGGACTTGATGCAGTCCACTTCTTCCTGTGAGAAGGGAGTGCCATCCTGGCGCAAGATGTCGTGGAACCATACAGGAGGCTCCTTGACGTTGGGCATCGGATTGCTCCAGGCAAAGATGGTATTGGTCTTTCCCGCAACAAAACCCCAGTTGATGGCTGCCACCTTATGCTTCTTGAGCAAGGGCATGATGGTCTGGAAGAAGCTCTTGTCGCGGCGCGCCATGTACTCTGTGCAGAACATCGGACGGTTGAACATGGCCATATACTTGATGCACTCGGTATGGTCCGCTACATCTTTATAATTGTGATAGGAAATCACGTCCGAGTTTTGCAGCTGGAAAGCGTTGAGCGGGGCAAATTCGTCGTTCCATCTCCACACTCCGCTGGTAAGAGGCTGTGAGGGGTTCACCTCGCGTGCCCATTCGAAGACCCGTTTCAGCATGGGGAGCGTGCGCACGCCTTGGTTGCTGTTGCCCGGTTCGTTCCAGAGGTCCCACAGTAAGACGCGGTCATCGTCCTTAAAGGTAGTGAGAATATCCTTCAGATACTTCTCCATCTTGGGGTATAGGCTGACGGTGTCTTTGCGCAAGGAGGCAGAGGGGTCGCGCACCCATCCCGAATTGTGGATGCCGGGTTTCGGAGCCGGTTGCTTGCCGTAGGAAGACTCTGCATTCCAGCAGTCGTCGAAGAATACGAACAGCGGGCGGATGCCATGTCGCTGGCAGATGTTCAGGAAGTCGTCCATGCGGGTCTTCAGTCCCTCAGGGTCGTGCTCGTAAACCACGCTGCTCAGATATACTCTCAGGGTCTTGAAGCCCAAATCCTCCGCCCACGTCAGTTCCTTGTCGATCTGGTCGTGGTTGTAGGTGTCGCCGCTCCACATCTCGATCTGGTTGATGGCATCGGCATTGATGTAGTCGGCTCCCGCCATCCAGGGCAGCGGCGCATACCAGTCGTTGGCCTTTTGTTCACTCCAGCGCGGGGCTGTAGACAGTACGGTCTGCTTGCTCTGGCACGAGCTCATGAACAGGGAGTACACGCCAATGGCACACAATAAAATGTTTTTTGCTTTCATATTTTTTCTATTATTAGGGTTACAGTGTTCTCACAGTTGCAAAGTTAATCAATATTTTTCACAGCATATCCTTTACTCAACTATTTTTTCGCTGATGCCCAATAAATAGGACAAAATTATCCTATCCCCCTGCAGCCCATTCACTCCCACTGTTCTTCTATTTTGCTGTGCGGATAGCTTTTTTAACATAATATCACTATCCATTTACCCCTTTTGCTTGTCCTAATAGTAAGAACAATATGTACTAACCATCATAAAATAGAGAGATTAATGAGTATCAGACAGAGAAAGAAGGGCCTGACTTTTGGGAAAAGTTGGCTCATGATGGCAGGCACGGCCTTGCTGATAGGATGTGCCGCGAAGCAGACGACCAGTTTCAAGACCGATTACTTCGGCGTGGACATCGACAAGCGGGGCTACATTACCGGCATGTGGGACCTGACGAAGCAAAACCGCAATTTTAGTCCTACGGACCAGCCGTCGCCCCTGCTGTCGCTTTACGACGAGGACCTGAAGCGCTATTATTATCCACAGCAAGCCACGTACGACAAGGGCACACGGTGCTACAAACTGTCGTACGAAAACGGAAGCGTGGCCACCGTGCGCATGGAGACCAAGAACAAGTACCTGAGGATGCAGCTCGAATCGCTGTCTAACCGTGAAGGTATCGATGGCATACAGTGGGGAAACTATTATACCAACATCACCAATCTGCTGGGCGACATCATCGGTGTGGCCCGCGACACGTCTGAGGCTGTAAACTATGCCATCGGTGTGCTTGCGCTCGACGACAACACCATCGGCGGAGAAATCCGCTACACCTCGGAGACGGGTGCTGGCGGCTACATTGCCCACACGCCAGACCCCAAGCGGTGCCCGCTTCCGGTCAACTTGCATGAGGGAGAGGAGTTCACAATCGGTGGAGACGGACACAACGACGTGGCCTTCTACGACCGCAAGGAGCCTTACTACCGCATGCTTTACGGCAATGCGGCTTTTGTAGACTGCAATGGTCGCATCAACATCCATTACCAGTCGCGCGACCGCCGCACCGGCAAGATGATTTGTTCGCCCGAGGGTGTGCCTATCAAGGAGAACAACGAGCCCAACCATCTGAAACGCCAGGCCGTACCGGGTGTCGACTTTATCGGTTCGTCGGTAGCGCTGTGGGGAAGTCCCGACAGCCTGGCACTGATGGATGTCATTCAGACCATCGTCAAGGACGAAGGACTGCCTTATCCCACCTTCCAAGGCAAGTGGGTGAAAGATCCCACCGCCTTTATGCCCGACTTGCGGACGTACGGCAACCTGTACGACAGCATCGCCTCTTACGCCAAGCAGATGGGTCTGCGTGTGATACATGCCTATGACCACCCGTTTCTGAATCCCGACCGGGGTACCGAGGGCTATCTGGATGGCAAGAACCATGAGCGCAAGCCCTACCACTTCACCACCGGCGACCTGTCGCACCGCGAATATGCCGACCTGCTGAAGCGAGACGGTCTGATCTTGGGCCGCACGAGCATCACCAACTCGATGGCACCGGGCACCAAGGACTGCAGTCCTGTCCCCACCGACAGCGTGTGCATCCAGCACCGCCGCATGCTCATGCAAGACCTGAACCCCACCGATACCCTCATCTACATCGACGACCCCACGTATCTGAATGAGATTGCCTGCTGGGAAGGACACTGCCCCGAACTGAACATGGTCAAGATAGGCAAGGAACTGATACACTACATGGGTGTGACCGACACCAAGCCCTACCGGCTGAAGAAGGTGACCCGTGGCTACTGGAAGACCACCCCGGCCGCCCACCGCGCCGGCGACCCTGTGGACAAGGTGCAGGTGACTGTGGGATGGAGCTACGAGGGACTGGTTCCCAATCTCGAATTGCAGGATGAGATAGGTCGACTCTATGCCGATATTGCCAAAAACTCGGGCTTGGGCATGTACGATTTCGACGGTCAGGAGTTCTTGTTCCACACCGGTTTCGGCGCTTACGGCGTGAAACGCTTCTTCCGTGCCATGTTCGACCAGGCCCACAAGCACCAGTTGCCCGACATCCGCTTCACGGGTGCCACCCTGTCTGAGGGTTCTTGGCACTACCAGAGTATCTGGAACGTGGGTGGCGGCAAAAACATCTACGATGTCGACAAGCGTGTATGGGGCAGCACCACCAGTCAGGGCAAGGACTTGCGCGATGTGACCTACGCCAACTTCTTCCCCTCATCGTTTGGTGCCAACTTCCCCATCACCGCCAAGTCTACCGTAGAGCAGTTTGAGCATATCGAGGCCACGGCCGTGGGTTACGGCGCTACCTATGGCATGACGCTGGGACAGAAAGATGTGGAGAGCTGTCCGCAGAAGTACGGCATCTTCCATGTCATCCGCACATGGGAAGAGGCGCGCCGTGCCGACGCCTTCCCCACCCACATCCGCAAGTTGCTGCAAGACCCGGCTTTGAGCTGGCGTCTGGAAAAGAAGACTGATGCCTCCGGCTGGACGCTCTACCAGATGGTGAATGGCGCAAAGACCAAGCGATACGACTTGTTCCCAAGACAATAGGACCAAGCGTTCCCACCCCTCTACCGACCGCCCCTGAGACTTGATATGGCCTCAGGGGCGGTCTCGTGTTTTTGCAAAATCCCAATCTTGTGAAGGTGTTGGCCAAGTCAGAGAGGGGCACTTGCAAAAGCTAAACGTGGCGTTTAGGCATCGTAAACGCCATGATTAGCGTCGTAAAGGTGGCGTTTTCGACAATGAGGGGGATCCAATCTGCGATTGGCGACGGAGGGCATGGGATAGGGTGAGGGCAAAAACCAACATCGTAATCACTTGTTTACAGCAATGTCATTATGTGCAGATTGTTTAAAGCCAATAGGTTTTTGGTGCCCTCATCCCGTCCCTCTCCCGATGGGCGAGGGAGCCGCAGCGCACAGCTTCCTGCATATTTTTCTAATGCAAAGGTGTATGGTAGGGCTTCCACATATTCTGTTAATGGCAAGAGGCTATAGCAGGTCTTCCCTCGCCCTGTGGGAGAGGGGTAGGGTGAGGGCACTGAGGGTTAGGGCGAGGGAGCCGCAGCGCACCATGATGCCCTCATGAGCGTATCCTGATAAGGATATATATATGTAATTCTTCCATACCAACATTTTGTGTAAAAATATTCACTATCAATCAGGCGAGATACGTAATAATTTTATACCTTTGCAACCATCCAATCATGCCACTATGTCCAACGAAAAAGTAGCAACATTTGCCAACAAAACTATCGTGACCAATGATATGGCACCAGCGTTGAGGCAGAATGCCACGAAGGCTGAGGCCATCCTGTGGCGTTGTTTGCGCGACAGGAGGATGGGGGTTAAATTCCGGCGGCAATGTCCTGTTGGTGATTATATTCTCGATTTTTATTGTCATAGTCTCAAACTTTGTATCGAGTTAGATGGTGGGGTTCATGGTGAATATGGGGTTGTAGCGCATGATATGGTGCGTACCAAATACCTTAACCATTTAGGCATTACCGTATTGCGGTTCAGTAATGTTGTGGTTTTCCAGAATGTCCAAGGCATATTGGCTTGTATTGAGAGCCTTAAAGTCTATCCCCGTTTCTTGCCGGGGTACCATTGTAATGAACTGATATAGGGGAAGCTGTATTCGATTATGGTGCCCTCACCTTATCTTTGTATTGCCCTCACCCCGTCCCTCTCCCGATGGGCGAGGGAGTCGCAGCGCACCGCTTCCTGCATATCTTGCTATTAGCACGAGTATGTGTCAGGTCTTCCCTCGCCCCGTGGGCGAATGGAGGTATGGGTGCCATAGGAGACACTCGAAGTGTCTCCGGCCTCCATGAGGGGGCAATCTGCGATTGGCGACGGAGTGCATGGGGTAGGGTGAGGGCAAAAACCAACATCGTAATCACTTGTTTACAGCAGTGTCATTATGTGCAGATTGTTTAAAGCCAATAGGTTTTTGGTGCCCTCACCCCGTCCCTCTCCCGATGGGCGAGGGAGTCGTAGCACACAGCTTCCTGCTATTTCCCAATGAATAAGATACGGTAAGGGCACGCGAACAAAAGCGCTGTGTTTCACTAAACAAACCTTAAAAAAATATGTTGTTATCATGATTTTACATAATAAAAAAGGATTTTTGGGTGGTTTTTGAATATTTCTGATTAATTTTGCAGCAAAAATTACCAACTTAGCAAGTAAATGAAAAAGATATTTTCGTTTCCGATATTGCTTGTAGTGGCTCTTTACATGCTCTCGTCGTGCTTCAGCGATGACGATACGACGTATGTCATGTACAACGATACGGCCATTACGGCTTTCTCGGTGGGTACGCTCAAGCAGGAGGGCCACACGCTCTCGTCCAAGGGCGAGGACAGTGTGTACTGGACCAGTGTGGACTGCAGCGGCTATCAGTTCTATATTGACCAGGTGGAGCGTGTCATCTACAATCCCGACTCGCTCCCTTACGGTATCGATGCCTCCAAGGTGCTCTGCACGGTGACGGCCAAGTCCAACGGTATCGTGACCATCAAGAATGTGGACAACGACTCGCTCTCGTATGTGACAGAGGAAGACTCGCTCGACTTCTCGCAGCCTCGCACGCTGCGCGTGGTGAGCTACACCGGTCTGGCCACGAGAGACTATACCGTGATGGTAAACGTGCACAAGCAGAAGGCTGATGAGTTTGCTTGGGGGCTGTCGTCGGTCAATGACGCATTGGCTGGGCTGCAGGGCATGAAGGGGTTTGCGATAGGGGATTTCGTCTACGTGGTGGGGCGCGATGCCGACGGCGCGCGTATCTACCGCTCGTTTATATACGATGCCAAGCGCTGGGAAGAGCGCACGCCCAATGTGGCGCTCGATGCCGATGTGTACCGCAATATGGCTGTGATGGGCGACAAGGCCTTTGCCTATAGCGGTGGTAAGATGTGGTCGTCTAACGATGGCATGGTTACATGGACGGAACTTTCGACACAGTCGTTCAGCCAGCTGCTCGGCGCCAGCGTGTGCAGGCTTTATGCCCTCTCCGAGGACCGCACCATCTACAGTTCGGCCGATGGCGTGGTATGGGAGGCTGAGGCGATGGACTCGCCCGCCGATATGCTGCCCGAGACAGACTTCAGCCTGCTCTGTCAGCCGCTGGTGACCAATCCCAATGTCAGCCGTCTTTTGCTGGCAGGTACCACAGCGAGTGTGTCGCGTGTGTGGACCAAGGTGGAAGAAACCGATGACCAGGCTGAACGCCAGCCGTGGGTATATAATAATGTGTCGTCCGATAACCGCTATGAACTTCCCAATCTGCACAACCTGCAAGTCGTGACCTACAACGACGCGCTGCTGGCCGTGGGTGGCAGCGGCAAGGGTGCATCGGAAGGTGTGGAAGCCTTCGCCAAGTTCTATGTGAGCTTGGACGGCGGTCTGACGTGGCGCAGCGATACGTTGTACAATGTGTCCGACGATTTTGTGTCGAGCGACAAATGCTTTACCTTGGTGCGCGATGCCAACGAGTTTCTCTGGCTCATCTGCGGCGAGAGCGGACAGGTGTGGCGCGGTCGTATCAACAAGCTCGGTTGGCGTAAGGACCAGACCTATTTCGGAGAGTGACCTCCGATTGACAGCCCATGAGAGCGCTCGTATTGATAGCCATCCTCTTGTCGGCGGTGCCCGTAACCCGGGCGCAGCAAGACGATGAGTACCTGATGGAGATTGGTGGCGGCGTGGGCATGATATCGTATGAGGGCGACTTCAACGGCAATATCCTCAAGGGCATGCAGCCGATGGTGTCGCTCATTGTGCGCCGCAATCTGAATCCCTATATGGGCTTCAGATTTTCGGGTACATACGGCAAGCTGAAAGGCAAGGCTGCCGACACGGGTTCCTACTATCCCGATGACCCTACGGCAGCTTACAGTTTCAGTCACCCGGTGGTGGATGTAGGGGCTGTGTACGAATACAACTTCTGGCCCTACGGCACAGGCCGCGACTACAGGGGCGCGCGCAGGCTTACACCTTATATATATGGTGGTATCGGCGCGACCTACGTCTCGGGCACCGACAAGAGTGTGTTTACAGCCAATGTGCCGATAGGTCTTGGCGTGAAGTATAAACTGAAAGAACGTTGGAATGTGGGCGTGGAGTGGGGCATCCACTTCTCGCTGAGCGACAAGCTCGACGGGGTGGAAGACCCTTACGGCATCAAGAGTTCGGGACTGTTTAAGAACACCGACTGCTATAGCGGCTTGCAGTTCACGCTCACATACAGCTTTATGACAAAATGTCGAACTTGCAACAACGACGACTAATGGCAAACCTATTGGACAAGAACCGCATACCGCAGCATATCGCCATCATCATGGACGGCAACGGACGGTGGGCAGCTGAACGGGGAAAACCGCGCAGCTTCGGACATCAGGCGGGGGTGGACACGGTGCGGCGTATCACCTCAGAGTGTACGCGCCTCGGCGTGAAATATCTTACGCTCTATACGTTTTCGACCGAAAACTGGAACCGTCCGGCAGATGAAATCTCGGCACTCATGGGCTTGGTGCTCACCTCGCTCGAAGACGAGATCTTCATGAAAAACAATGTACGCTTCCGCGTCATCGGCGATATAGACCGTTTGCCTGAGGCTGTTCGCCTGAAGCTGCAGGAGGTGATGGACCATACGGCAGCCAATGATACCATGACGATGGTGGTGGCACTGAGCTACTCGTCGCGGTGGGAGATCACGAGGGCTGTAAGACAGATGGTGCGCGAGGCTGTGCACGCATCTGTGGCCGGTGAGACCGATGAGGAGGCGCTGGCATGCCGGGTGACCGAGGAATCGGTGGCGCAGCATCTGGACACGGCGTTCATGCCCGACCCCGACTTGCTCATCCGCACGGGCGGGGAGTTGCGCGTGTCCAACTATCTGCTGTGGCAGATAGCCTATTCGGAACTGTACTTTTGTGATACATATTGGCCCGACTTCAGCGAGGACGACCTGCATCAGGCCATCTTCAGCTACCAGAACCGGCAGCGACGCTTTGGAAAGACCGAAGAACAAGTGGAAAAGGAAAATCAAGATGAAAATGAGTAATATAAATAAGGTGTTGATGGCTTGTGTGGCACTGCTGTGCTGCGTAACCATGCAGGCGCAAGACAAGATCGTACACCCCGAGGTAAGCTATGCCGGCACGCCGCGCACAGTGGTCATCGGGGGTATCAACGTGTCGGGCGTAGAGGGCTATGAAGACTATGTGCTGGCAGGCATCTCCGGACTCTCTGTCGGGCAGGAGGTGGAGCTGCCGGGCGCAGTGCTGACCGAGGCGGTGAAGAGATATTGGAAGCACGGCCTCTTCTCGCAGGTGAAACTCTACGTAGACTCGCTGATCGGCAACAAGGCTTATCTGCACATCGCCCTGAGGGTGCGTCCGCGTGTGTCGACCATCAACTATGTGGGTCTGAAAAAGTCGGAACGAGAGGACATGGAGACCAAACTGGGTCTGCTCAAGGGCTTGCAAGTGACTCCCAACTCTATCGACCGTGCCAAGATTCTTGCTAAAAAATATTTTGACGACAAGGGTTATAAGAATGCTGAGATAGAAATCAACCAGCGTGAGGACGTGGGTGGCAAAAACCAAGTGATTCTCGACGTGGTGGTGGATAAGAAGCAGAAGATGAAGATTCGCCATATCTACATCGAAGGCAACGAGAAACTCAAGGACAGCAAGATCAAGGGTGGCTTTATGAAGAAGGGTGCCTTTGCCAAAACCCACGAGGCGGGCAAGTTGTCTACCTTCCTGAAAGCCAAGAAATATACTCCGGAGCGTTGGGAGACAGATAAGAAGAATCTGATAGAAAAATATAATGAGTTCGGTTACCGCGATGCCGAGATTGTGGCAGACAGCGTGTGGAACCATGACGACAAGCACGTGAATATCTACCTCAGAGTGGACGAGGGCAAGAAATATTACCTGCGCAATATCTCATGGGTGGGCAACACGGTGTATCCTACAGACATTCTGAGCAGGGTGCTCGGTATGGGCAAGGGCGACGTGTACAACCAGAAACTTCTCAACAAGCGACTCACAGAGGATGAAGATGCCGTGGGCAACAGCTATTGGAACAACGGTTACCTCTTCTATAGTCTGGAGCCTGCCGAAGTGAATATTGTAGGCGACAGTATCGACCTCGAAATGCGTATTCAGGAAGGTCCGCAGGCACACATCAGTCGTGTGCGTATCAATGGTAATGACCGCCTGTATGAGAATGTAATCCGCCGAGAACTGCGTACCAAGCCCGGCGACCTCTTCTCTAAGGACGCGCTGCAGCGTACCGCACGTGAGTTGGCCTCTATGGGACACTTCGATCCCGAGAAGGTGAATCCTGATGTGCAGCCCAATGTGGAGGATGGTACGGTGGACATCAACTGGAACCTGGAGCAGAAGAGCAATGACCAGATAGAGTTCTCTCTGGGTTGGGGACAGACCGGTGTAATCGGTAAAGTGGGCCTCAAACTCAACAACTTCTCCATGCGAAACCTTTTTGGAAAGGACAAGAAGCGCCGTGGTATCATGCCGATTGGTGACGGAGAGGTGCTGCAGATTGGTGCCCAGACCAACGGCTCGTATTATCAGAGCTACAATGCCAGCTACTCTACCAACTGGTTTGGCGGCAAGCGCCCTATACAGTTGAGCGTGGGCGTGTACTACTCGAAGCAGAGCGACGTGTCGGGCAACTATTATAACAGTGCATACATGAACAACTACTATAACTATCTGTATGGTTATGGCAGCAGTTACTATAATAATTACGAGAGCTATTACGACCCCGACACCTATGTCAAGATGTTTGGTCTGTCATTGGGATGGGGTAAGCGTCTGCGCTGGCCGGATGACTACTTCTCGCTGTCTGTGCAGTTGGCTTATACGCGCTATATGCTGAAAAACTGGCGATACTTCTTGATGACCAACGGTAATGCCAACAACCTCAATCTGAGCGTGTCGCTGAGCCGTGTGTCTACAGACAACCAGCTTTTCCCGCGTCGTGGTTCCGAGTTCATGGCTTCAGTTACCCTTACCCCGCCATGGTCTAAGTGGGATCACAAGGATTACAAGAATCTGGCCAACAACTACCAGTCTGCCACTTACGCGGATGAGCAGCAGGAGAAGTATCGTTGGGTGGAATACCACAAGTGGAAGTTCAAGGCTAAGACTTATACTGCCCTTACCAACGGCCAGAAATGTTTTGTGCTGATGACGCGCGTAGAGATGGGATTGCTCGGAAGCTACAACAAATATAAGAAGTCGCCCTTCGAGACTTACTACATGGGTGGCGACGGTATGAGTGGCTACTCGTCGGGTTATGCAGAGGAGACAATTGGCCTCCGTGGTTACGACAACGGTTCGTTGGCCTACAATGGTTATGCCTATGACCGCTTCACATTGGAGCTCCGCTATCCGTTTATGTTGGGTAACACCACTATATACGGTTTGGGCTTTGCCGAAGCAGGTAATGCTTGGACAGAGACCAGCAAGTTCAACCCGTTTGATATGAAGCGCTCAGCGGGTATCGGTGTGCGCATCTTCCTGCCGATGGTGGGCTTGATGGGTATCGACTGGGCATACGGTTTCGACAACGACAATGTGAATGGGGCCAAGGGTGGCAGCAACTTCCACTTCATCCTCGGACAGGAGTTCTAATCGTATAAAATGTTAAATTACAGCGGTCTGTAGATACTTGTATCACTACAACTCGTCATATAGATAAGAACAAGTGAGGTAATATGGATATGAAAAAGATTATCGCAACGTGCCTGTTGGCCTTTTTGGCGATCACTGCGCAGGCGCAGAAGTTTGCCCTGCTTGACATGGAGTATATCCTCAAGCATATTCCGGCATACGAGCGTGCCAACGAGCAGCTGAACCAGGTGAGCAAGAAGTGGCAGGCAGAGGTGGAGGCGCTCAATACAGAGGCCAGTACCATGTACAAGAACTATCAGAACGAGGTGGTTTTCCTCTCGCAGGAGCAGAAAAAGGCCAAGCAAGAGGAAATCATGAACAAGGAGAAGGAAGCTGCAGACCTCAAAAAGAAGTATTTCGGTCCTGAGGGTGAACTTTTCAAGAAGCGCGAGAGCCTGATGGGACCCATACAGGAGGAGATCTATAACGTGGTCAAGGAAATCTCGGAACTGCGAGGCTACAGTCTGGTCATCGATCGGGCAAGCGACACGGGCATTATCTTTGGTTCGCCCAAGATAGACATCTCCAATGAGGTTTTGCAAAAGCTCGGATACACGAATAATTAATCACAGTAAAAACAAATAAGTATAACAAAAGAGATGAAAAAGATTATTTTGATGTTGATGCTTTGTGCACCAATGACCATGTTTGCCCAGAAGTTCGGCAAGGTTAACACACAGACAATCATGAATACATTGCCTGATGTAGCCAAGGCTAACGGCGAACTGGAGGCTCTGCGCAAGCAGAAAGAGAACGAAATGAAGGGCATGCAGGACGAGCTCACTCGCAAGGGCGAGGAGTACGAGAAGACCAAGAGCACGATGAATGCCACCAAGCAGAAGGAGACAGAGGCAGAGCTTCAGACTCTCTATCAGAAGATCCAGCAGGCTTATCAGGATGCACAGAAGGAGATTTCTGAGAAGTCCAACGAGCTGATGGAGCCGATTATCACCAAGGTCCGCAATGCTATCAACGCTGTAGGCAAGGCTGGTGGTTACACCTATATCTTCGAAGAGGGTCAAGCTGTCTATACAGGCGAAACCGTAAAGGATGTGACTGCCGAGGTTCAGGCCAAGATCGGCAAGTAACCGGCCATTCTTTATACGCATAAACAGAAAGAGGGCAGGCCATCCAGAGCCTGCCTTTTCTCACTATCCACGTTTTAAGCCCTATTGAGTATATGAAGAAACTGTTATTCGCATTGTTCATGTTTGCATTGCCTTTGGCTGGCAATGCCCAGACGCCTCAGAAGTTTGGTTATTTCAGTTACCAGACAGCCTTGGCTTCCATGCCCGATTATGCCATTGCCACGCGCAAGTTGGCCGATCTCAAGTTGAAGTACGAGGAAGAGATGAGGCGAGTTGAGGAAGAGTTCAATAAGAAGTTTGAGCAGTTTCTGGAAGGACAGCGAGACTTTGCCCCTTCTATCCTCCGCAAGCGTCAGGCCGAGCTCAAGGATCTGATAGAGAAGAACTTGGCTTTCAAAGAAGAGTCCAACCGTCTGCTTAAACAGGCCGAGACCGAGATCTATGCGCCGCTGAAAAAGAAACTGGCCGATGCCATCCGCGGCATTGGTGATGCGCGCGGCTTTATGTTTATTGTGAATACAGACAACGAGACGCTTCCCTACGTCAATGGCACCGCAGGCGAGGATATCAATGCCCTGTTAAAGGAGAGTTTGCAATGACAGACAGCTTACCTTCGCAGCCTGGGGCAATCGGCGTTTTCGATTCGGGCTATGGAGGGCTGACGATTCTCCACAGCATCCGGCAGTTGTTGCCCGGTTACGATTACGTATTCCTGGGCGATAATGCCCGTGCGCCCTACGGACATCGCTCCTTTGATGTGGTCTATGACTTTACCCGTCAGGCTGTGCACCAGTTGTTCAAGCTCGGGTGCCATCTGGTCATCCTCGGCTGCAACACGGCGTCGGCCAAGGCCTTGCGCACCATCCAGCAGCACGATTTGCCTGAGTGGGATGCCACCCGACGGGTGCTCGGCGTGATACGTCCCACGGCCGAAGTGGTAGGCCAACTCACCCGCAATGGCCATGTGGGCCTGTTGGCTACCGAGGGCACCGTGCGCAGCCATAGCTACGATTTGGAGATCCAGAAGTTCTGGCCCGATATCACCATCTCTGGCGTGGCCTGTCCGTTCTGGGTACCGTTGGTAGAGTACAACGAGGCCGACAGTCCCGGTGCCGATTATTTTGTCAAGAAGAGGATTGACGAGCTCATGGCCATCGATCCGCAGATAGACACCATCATCCTCGGCTGCACCCACTATCCCATCCTGTTGCCCAAGATATTGAAGTATGTCCAACCCGGCGTGCGCATTGTCCCGCAGGGCGAATACGTGGCCAACAGTCTGCAACAGTATCTCCAGCGCCATCCCGACATGGAGCGGATGTGCACCCGTGGAGGCAGTTGTCGCTATCTCACCACCGAGAATCCCGAAAAGTTTCGCGAAGGAGCACAGATGTTTCTCCATGAGCGCGTAAATGTCGAACATATAGACTTAGAATAATGCAAGAAACAAGACAAAATAGGATTTCAAGGCTCCTTCAGAAGGAGCTGTCCTCCATCTTTCAGGGTCAGACACGCAAGATGCACGGCGTGCTGGTCAGTGTTACCCGTGTGCGTGTGAGTCCCGACCTAAGTATCTGTACCGCCTACCTCAGCATCTTCCCTTCCGAGCGTGGCGAAGAGATTCTGAACAACATCCATTCCAGCGAGAAGACCATCCGATACGAGCTTGGCACCCGCGTACGCAACCAGTTGCGTATCATTCCGGAGCTCCGCTTCTTTATAGATGACTCGCTCGACTATATCGAGCATATCGACGAACTGCTTAAGAAGTAAGTTGTGAATTTCCCCTTGTTTGTCGCCCGGCGCTATCTCTTCTCCAAGAAGAGCACCCACGCCATCAATGTCATCAGCATGATATCCGCCATCGGAGTGGCTGTTGCCACCATGGCGCTGGTCATCGTGCTGAGTGCCTTCAATGGTTTCCACGATCTGGTGGCCACCCTCTTTACACGTTTCGACCCGCAGTTGGAAATCACGCCAGTGATGGGCAAGACCGCACCGGCCGACGATCCGCTGCTCGCGACTGTCAGGCAGATGCCCGAAGTGGCTGTGGTGACCGAGTGTGTGGAAGACAATGCGCTGGCCGTGTTTCAGGACAAGCAGGCGATGGTGACCATCAAGGGAGTGGATGACAATTTCAAGGATTTGGCCAACATCCAGAGCACACTGTATGGCGACGGCGAGTTCTGCCTGCATGCCGCCAACCTCAATTATGGAATCCTCGGCATCCAACTGGCCCAGCAGCTCGGTACCGGAACCCTTTGGACCGACCCGCTCCGTGTCTATGCGCCCATCAAGGAGGGACAGATCGACATCACAGACCCCACGCAGGGATTTGTCGTCGACTCGCTCGATGCCCCGGGCGTGGTCTTTTATGTCAAGCAGACCAAGTATGACAGCCGTTACATCCTCGTGCCCATCGCATGGGCACGCAATCTGTTTGGCGAGCAGGGCATGGTCAGTTCCTTGGAGTTGCGCCTCAAGGAGGGAAGCGATATCGGGGCCGTAAAAAAGAAGATTGCCGCCACGGTGGGCGACAAGTATCGGGTGCGCGACCGTTACGAGCAGCAAGACGATACGTTTAAGATCATGCAGATAGAGAAACTCTTTGCCTATGTGTTTCTCACCTTTATCCTTGTTGTGGCATGCTTTAATATAGTAGGTTCCCTGTCCATGCTCATCATCGACAAGCGCGATGATGTGGTGACCCTGCGCAATCTGGGCGCCAGTGACCGCCAGATAGTCCGGGTGTTTCTTTTCGAGGGCAGGATGATCTCTGTGGCGGGAGCCGTCATTGGCATCCTGGTCGGCCTGTTGCTCTGTTGGCTGCAACAGCAGTATGGGCTGGTCAAGCTCGGTGGCAGCGATGCCTCGTTCATCGTCAATGCCTATCCCATCAGTGTCCACTATCTCGACGTCTTCCTCGTTTTCCTCACCGTGGTGGCCGTGGGTTGGTTGGCCGTTTGGTACCCCGTGCGTTATTTCAGCCGTCGCCTGCTGTAGTGCGGCAGGCCATGCGGCTTACCGTTTGCGGATGATGGTCAGTCCGTCTCTGATAGGCAAAATCACTTTTTCCACCCTTTCGTCGGTCGCCACGTGGCGGTTAAAGAGGTCTATGCCCTGTGTCTGCTGGTCATGGGCATAGGCAGGGTCTACCACATGCCCGTCCCAGAGTGTGTTGTCGGCCAAGACAAATCCCCCGGCCCTCATCAGCGGCAGCACGGTCTCGTAGGTTTCTATATAGGTGCGCTTGTCGCCGTCGATAAACGCCATGTCGAAGCAGATACCCAGTTTGGGCGCCTCCACATTGGCATCTCCGATGATGAAATTCACTCGGTCGGCCACCGGAGAGCCCTCTATCCAAGGCCGCGTGAAATCTTCCATCTCGTCGTTGATTTCAAAAGTCCACACCTTGCCGCCCGGTTCCAGTCCCTCTGCCATGCAGAGCGCGCTGTAACCGCTAAAGGTACCCACCTCCAGAATGTTTTTCGGCTTGATCATCTCCACCATCATCTTCAGCAACCGTCCTTGCAGATGTCCCGAAGCCATACGTCCGTGTATAGTATGTACGTTGGTGGCTCTCCACAGCCTGTAGAGATAGTCGCCCTCGGCATCGATGTGCTGGGCGATGTAGCGTTCCAGTTCATCCGTCATGGCCAGTGCGTCCTGTGTTAGGGATGAACCAGCGCCTCTACAGCCAGCCTGTAGGAAGTGAGCCCGAAGCCGGCGATCACACCGCGACATGCTGCCGAGATCATCGAGTGGTGCCTGAACTCCTCGCGGGTGTGTACGTTGCTGATGTGGACCTCTATCACGGGAGCCTTCAGGCTGCGGATGCAGTCGTGCAGCGCCACGCTGGTATGGGTATAGGCTCCAGCATTGAGCACGATGCCGTCGCAGTCGAATCCCACTTCCTGCATCTTGTCAATCAGTTCGCCCTCTATATTGCTCTGGTAATAGGCAATCTCCACCTCCGGAAACTGCCCGCGCAGCGTGGGCAGATAGCTCTCAAACGAGCTGCTGCCGTAGATTCCCGGTTCGCGTACCCCCAACAGATTCAAGTTGGGTCCGTTTATAATTTGAATTTTCATCTTTTTTGCTTAACTTTGTCCACAAATTTAGTGCAATTCGGGCGAAAAACAAAATTTATGACCTGCTTTTTTGTGCAGCCCGATAGCCGATGACACATTTCGCCCATGCCGTTAGAGCAACCCTATCCCATCGTGACCGCCGCCGTCAAGGCCTATCAGCGGTACCTGAAGCTGGAGAAAAACTATTCCCGGCACACCATTGATGCCTATTCCAACGACCTGCGCCACCTCCTGCGCTTCTTCCAGGACGAGGGCAAGTCGCCCCTTGCCGCCACGCTGGCCGACCTGGAGCGGTTTGCCGTCAAGCTTCACACCTTGGGCATCGGTCCCTCTTCGCAAGCACGCATTATCAGTGGCGTGCGCTCCTTCTACCGCTACTTGGTGCTCGACGGCCACATCGCCGATGACCCTACCGAACTGCTGGAGACGCCACGGCTGGGCGAACGGTTGCCCGAGGTGCTCTCTACGGAAGAGGTGGACAGACTGGAGGCCGCCATCGACCTGTCCAAGGCCGAAGGACAGCGCAACAGGGCCATCATCGAGGTGCTCTTCTCATGCGGCCTGCGCGTGTCCGAACTGGTCAATCTGCGCCTCTCCGACCTCTACCGCGAGGAGCGTTTCGTGCGTATCCTTGGCAAGGGCAGCAAGGAGCGGCTGGTGCCCATCTCCGACCGCGCCCTGCACGAGATAGCCCTGTGGGAGACCGACCGCTGCCATCTCGACATCAAGCCGGGCGAAGAAGACTATGTGTTTCTCAACCGCCGGGGAGCCCGCCTTACCCGCACCATGATTCTGATCATCGTCAAGCGGCTCGCCGCCGAGGCTGGCATTACCAAGACCATCTCGCCCCACACCCTCCGCCACAGTTTTGCCACCGCCCTGCTGCAGGGTGGGGCCGACCTACGCGCCATCCAGGCCATGTTGGGCCACGAGGACATCGGCACCACCGAGATCTATACCCACGTAGATGCCACCGCCCTGCGCGACGAGATACTCTACCACCATCCGCGCAACATCAGGCACCGTCGTGCTACCGAAGAATAATATCCTATCTGCAGGCTAAAGATGGCATTTACGAGGCCTAAATGCCGCATTTAGCCTACCTAAATGCCACCTTTACGTTTTTCCGGGTACCGGACACCGACCGAAGCGAGGTCTGGTCGTGGCCGGTTCGGACATGCCAGAGAGCAGGCATCCTGCCCCCGACAGGGGACATGCGCTGCAGCTGCAGGCAGGCTGTTGGGCGTATCGCAGGGACAGCTGCCAATGGGGTGCCTCCTCTTTTTGCCAAGGCCGAATAAAAAAGTATTGAAAATGGTTTCATTATCAAAAAAATATTTGTATATTTGCCCGTACAAGCCTAAACTTGGGCCACGGTTGTCTATGTGCCGTCTGCCCGAAACCGTATGGAAGATCCGCTGCCCGCAGGGCAAGACGCCGGGAAATGTCTTATCCAGAGATTAAACAAGAATGAAAAATAAGTTTGCTATGAAAATGAAACGGTTACAGACCATCCTTGCAGGGATGTTGATGTTGTCGTGCATGGTGCCGCAGTCGGTGCGTGCGCAGGAGCCAGTAAAACAGAGTGAAGAAAACATGAAGTGGTTTGCCGATGCCAAGTTGGGTATCTTCATCCACTGGGGTATCTATGCCGTCAATGGCGTGTCGGAGAGCTGGTCTTTCTTTAACAAGTATCTGCCCTACGACGAGTATATGGCGCAGTGCAAGGGATTTACTGCCGCCAATTACGACCCCAAGGCATGGGTAGACCTGATCAAGGAGAGTGGCGCGCGCTACACGGTCATCACCACCAAGCACCACGATGGTGTGGCGCTGTGGGACACCAAGGCTGGTAGTCTGAGCACCACCAAGAGTACACCGGCCGGTCGCGACCTCATCGCTCCCTTTGTCAAAGAGGTGCGCCGCCACGGGCTCAAGCTCGGTCTCTACTATTCGCTGCTCGACTGGTCGCATCCCGACTATCCCAACATGACGCGTACCGAGACGCGCTATAAGGACGACCCAGCCCGCTGGCAGAAGTTCGTAGACTTTAACATGGCACAGCTCAAGGAGCTCAATACGCAGTTTAAGCCCGATCTCTATTGGTTCGACGGCGACTGGGAGCAGTCTGCCGAGGCTTGGAACTCGAAAGGTATCGTCAATCTGCTGCGCTCCACCAATCCCAAGACCATCATCAACTCGCGCATCCAGGGCTATGGCGACTACGCTACGCCCGAACAGGGTGTGCCCGTGGTACGTCCGGCCGACAAGTATTGGGAGCTGTGTATGACCATGAACGACTCTTGGGGATTCCAGTATGTCGACACCAACTACAAGTCGCCCTATATCCTCCTCCGCACCTTTGTAGACTGTCTGAGCATGGGTGGCAATCTGCTGCTCGATATCGGTCCTAAGGAAGACGGAACCATCCCTGCCGAGCAGGTGGCTATCCTCAAAGAATTTGGCCGATGGACCAAGAAGCACAAGGAGGCTATCTACGACACGCGCGCCGGTATTCCTGCCGAGCACTTCCAGGGTTATACCACACTGAGCAAGGCGGGCGATGTGCTCTATCTCTACTTGCCTTACAAGCCCAATGGCCCCATCGAGGTAAAGGGACTGATGAATAAGGTGAACCGCGTATGGGTAGTGGGAAGTGGCGAAATCATCCCGTACAAGATCTACAACAAGAACTATTGGAGTGAGGTGCCCGGCAATCTGTACATAGACGTGCCCGAGAAGGCGATCGACCCGCAGATTACGGTGGTGGCAGTGCTGCTCGACGGTCCGGTGAAGCTGTATCGCGGTGCCGGTAAGGTGATTGAGAGCAACTGATGAACAATTCATAATTCATAATGCACAATTGAGAATTTATAATTGGGAGTTTTGTTTCGTCATTTAGAATTGGAGTGAGAATATACATATAATAATATAGAGACGATGAAGAAAACAATCTTATCAATCGCAATGGCCATGATGGCCATGTTGCCTGCCGCCGCCCAACACAATGTGACGGCCAAGTTTGCACGGCAGCTTACCACGCCGCGCAGCTATGTGTGCTATCGTACTGCCGACAAGATGAAGATAGACGGCAAGTTGAATGAGGCCGCTTGGCAGAAGGCCGCAGAGACAGCCTCGTTTGTAGACATCAGCGGCGAGGATTTCCCCAAACCTAAGTATGACACCAAGGCACGCATGCTCTGGGACGACGAGTATCTGTATGTGGCCGCCGTGCTGGAGGAGCCCAATATCGTGGCCAACCTCACCCAGCGCGACACCATCATCTATCACGACAACGATTTTGAGGTGTTCATTGACCCCGATGGCGATGGACAAAACTATTTTGAGATAGAGAACAATGCCCGTGGTGTGATCTTCGACCTCATGCTCGATCGTCCTTACCGTTCGGGTGGCAACTTCATGATTCAGTGGGACTGCCCCGGACTGAAGCTCGCCGTATCGCGCGATGGCACGCTCAACAAGCAGACCGATACCGACAGGTCGTGGACCGTGGAGATGGCTATCCCCCACAAGGCCCTCACCGTCAACTTTGCCAATCCGCTGAAGGCCGGCAACACGTGGAGACTCAACTTCTCTCGTGTGCAGTGGCTCAAGAAGGGCGGCCCCGAGGAAAACTGGGTGTGGACACCGACAGGAAAGATCGACATGCACAACCCCGACCGCTGGGGATTCGTGCAGTTCTCTGACAAGATTGTGGGCCAGGGTACCGATACTTTCCGCTTCCCCTATCAGATGGAGGTCTATCGCCTGTTGTGGGCGATGTTCTATGCCCAGCTCGACAACAAGAGCAAGCAGGGCGACTATATCCGCTCGGTAGACCGTTTCTTCCTGACCGATGCCGAACTGGCTACCCTGCCCAAGGGCAGCGAGGTAAAGGTGGAGGCTACCGCCCACTCGTTCCGTATCAGCATCAGCGTACCTGACGAGAAGGTGTACTATGTCGTAGACGAGAACGGCAAGTTCACTCGCGAGGCATTTATCCAGCGCGTGGTGAAAAACTGGATGTGGATGCGCATCGACAAGAGTCAGGGTGCCGCCAAGCTCAAGGCCCGTTTCGACCTGATGAAGCAGTGCGGTATCAGCGGAGTGCTCTTCGAGGGATATGACGAAGAGACCTTCCGTCTCTGTCATGAGGCTGGTCTGGAGGCTCACTACTGGAAGTGGACCATGAACCGCCGTGAGGTGCGTGAGACACATCCCGACTGGTTTGCAGTGAACCGCAAGGGCGAATCGTGCTACGACAAGCCTGCCTATGTGGATTACTATCGTTTCCTCTGCCCCAACCACGAGGGTGTGGCCGAGTATCTGGCTGCCGACTATGTCAAGATAGCCAACCTGCCCTATGTAGACGGTGTACATCTCGACTATGCTCGCTTCCCGGATATCGTATTGCCCGTAAGTCTGTGGAAAAACTATGGCATCGACCAGACACGTGAGTTGCCGGAGTACGACTACTGCTACTGCGACGTATGCCGCGCCAAGTTTAAGGCGCAGACCGGCCGCGACCCGATGGACATCAAGATTCCGCAGGAAGACCAGTCGTGGATCAATTTCCGTCTCGATGGCATCACCCGCGTCATCAATACCATCACCAAGGCGCTCAAAGCCGACGGCAAGACCGTTTCGTCGGCTGTGTTCCCCGGCCCGTCTATGGCCAAGAAGATGGTGCGTCAGGATTGGGGCAACTGGTCGCTCGATGCTTACTATCCTATGATTTACAACGGATTCTACTATGAGGGTCCCGAGTGGATAGGACGCTCTGTCAAGGAGAGCGTGGAGACCATCAATGGCCGCGGCAAGATCTACTGCGGACTGATGTTCCCCGACATCAAGGATACCTTCGAGGCTGCCCTCGATGCTGCCTACGACAACGGTGCTGCCGGTGTGTCGTTCTTCGATGGTCCGGACGATGCCTACCTGCGTCAGCTCAAGGCTTATCTCGACAAGCGCGGCTTTGTAGTGAAGTAACTTTTATTCCCAATAAGTCCTGTCCCCCTCCCGTTCCGGGAACCTGAGGGGGCGGGACTTTTATCTTTTTCATCATCCATCAATATGAAGACTATGATTCAACATGTTATCGGCAGGAGCCGCAGGGCTGCCCTTGCACTCTTCCTGCTGGCTCCCTGCATGGCGTATGCAGCCTCGCACAAGGAGTATGCCGCCAAGGGCGACACCCACATCACCGTGTTTGACAAGGTGAACGTACATTTTGATCCCAACAAGATCGGCAATTTCGCCGAGGCCGATGCCGACGGCATCATCCGGTTGGTCAACGGGCGCATCATCCTCAAAAAGATCGATATTCCCCACTATGAGCGCAATGTGAGGGTTAACATCAAGGTGACGGTGGCCTCTAATGGTGACCGGTGGGACAAGTCGGGCTCTTGCTTCGTCATCCCCAAGGGTTCGGCCATCAACCTCATGTCCATTGCCAAGGGCGAACGCAAGTTCCCCGTTGTCGATGCAGCGAAGTATGAGAAACTGGTAGGTGTGGTGGCCGGTCAAGACTATCTGCCCACGGTAGAACTGATGCGCTTTATGACTCCCTTCGGAGTGGGCCATTTCAGTGCCAACGACGACCCGCTCACCCAGCATCGCCGTCCTGTCTACATCCCCAAGTGGGAACAGTGCGTGGAGTGGCAGCAAGACATTACCGACCTCTATCCCTGTCTGGAGGATGGAGCCTATGTAGGCATCTTCATCGACACCTGGACAGAGCCGGGCTATACGGCTTCGATGCAGCTCGACTTCAAGGAGAGCACCATCACGTGCGACAAACTGGTCAAGCGCCATGTGCAGCCGTTGGTCAACACGGTGTATTACATAGGTCAGGAATACCCCGACCTCTTTGCCCGCAAGCCCCTTGCCACCTCGTTTGAACTCCCGGCCAAGGCCAAGAACGTGCGCCTGAAGTATATCGTCACGGGACATGGCGGTCACAGCGGCGGTGACGAGTTTACCCCCAACGAGAATATCCTCTCGGTAGACGGCAAGACCGTGCTCAAGTTTACTCCTTGGCGTGACGACTGTGCATCGTTCCGCCGTTTCAATCCCGCCACGGGCGTGTGGCTTATTCCGCGCAAGTCGTCCTTCATCGGTGAGAATGGCTATGAGGAGAAAGAGATAGAGGAACCGCTGGCCTCGTCGGACCTTTCGCGTTCCAACTGGTGCCCCGGTAGCGACGTGTGGCCCGAGGAAGTGAAGCTCGATGGCATCACGGCCGGCCGCCATACCTTTACGATAGACATTCCCAAGGCTCAACCCGTCATAGGCGAGAAGATGAATCACTGGCTTGTCTCTGCCTATCTTGTGTGGGAGGAGTAGTCTTCCCTAAGTTCACAATCCGCAATCCGTCACGGCGTTGTTATTGCGTGGCGGATTGCGTATCGTGAATACGTTTTTTGAAGTAGGCCAATAAGTGTTTGGTCACAACAAATGTATTAAAGTTATAGATTATTCATGTTTAAAAATTTAAATCCGTTGATAATGAATTGGAATATCATAAAAAAATGTTTGTTGACAGGGTTGTTGTTGATGGCGTTGTCTCCAGCCGTCTCCCGTGAAATCTACGTGTCTCTCCGTGGTTCAGATAAGGCTTCGGGCAGTCTGAAGCAGCCCCTAAAGACCTTGCACGAGGCGCTGCGCAGGGCCGGTCAGGAGCGTGGACAGGTGGATATAGTCTTACGGGGTGGCATGTACCATCTGCAGCAGCCTGTCGTCATCCGCCGCGATCAGGTGCGCTTGCGTGCCTACCGCGGAGAGCAAGTGGTACTATCAGGCGGAAAAGCGGTGAAAGACTGTCTGCGGCGTGTGAAAGATGCCAGTGTGCTGGAGCGTGTGGAGCCACGGTTGCATAAGTATCTCTACGAACTCGATTTTAAGAAGCACGGGTTAGCGCTCTCCGACATCCATGCCGTAGGATTCGGCAGGGCTAGCATCCCGGCATGGTCCGAATTGTTCACGGACGAAGGCCCCCTGTCGCTCTCGCGGTGGCCCAAAGACTCGATGGTGCTCATCGGCAAGGTGGTGGCTGCCGGCAAGGAGGGAGAGTTGCCCATCTTCGGCTACTCGATAGACCGTCCCGCCCGCTGGAAGGACATCAGCGGCCTGTGGATAGCAGGCTATTTTGCCCACGGCTATGCCGACGACCAAATCAAGGTGAAGTCCATAGACCAGGAACAGAAACTGATTACTGCCGCACAAAGCACCAATTATGGGTTTATGACGGGTGCCAAGTTCCGCAGATGGTATGCTGTCAACCAGTTGGAGGAGTTGGATACCTGTGGCGAGTACGTCATCGACAAGCTGCATGAGAAGATATACACTTGTCTAGACCTGAAGCAGAAAGGAGAGGTGTACCTCTCAGTGATGGATGCGCCCTTGATATCGGTGATAGACTGTAGCGATGTGCGTGTCGAGGGACTCACGCTGGCCTATGGACGCGGCGTGGGTGTGTATATGGAGCGTACCAATAGGGTGGTGGTTCAGGGCTGTACCATCCGCGATATGGGCTCACTGGGCGTGAGTATAGGCAAGGGCTATGTCGAAGAAGGCAGCCCGGAGGCACCCTCTGCAGCCGACAGCAAAACGGTGGGGCTGTTGCAGCGTATCATCTACGACGATATCCTCTTTAACCGGGATGGAGGACAAGACAATGGGGTGGTGGATTGCCACATCCACCATGTCGGCGGAGGCGGTGTGAGTCTTGGAGGCGGAGACCGCAGGTCATTGACACCGGCACGCAATTATGTTGAGAATTGCCGGATCCACGACTTCAACCGCATAGAGAAGTCGTATAAACCCGGTGTGTGGATTGACGGCGTGGGAAACCGTGTGACCCAATGCGATATCTATAACGCTCCGAGCATGGCGATACTGCTTCATGGCAACGACCATGTGATCGAATACTGCGATATACACGATGTCTGCTCGGAGATTGATGACCAAGGTGCCATCTACTACGGCCGCGACCCCTCCGAACTGGGCAATGTGGTGCGCTATTGCTACCTGCACCATCTGGCAGAGGTGCACCGTACCACGGGCGTATATCACGATGACGGCGCCTGCGGAATGGAAGTGTATGGCAACATATTCCACAAGGCTGGTTCCATGCCCTCACTGATTGGGGGCGGGCACAACAATCGCTATCATGGCAACATCTTCCTCTGCTCGCCGGTGGCCATCCATGTGGATGCAAGGATGCAGAATTGGGGCAAATTTATGATTCAGCCCGATGCTGTTTTGGACAAGCGCCTGAAAGCCGTGCGCTATCAGGAGCCGCCTTACAGCACTGCTTATCCGTGGTTGCCCGATTACTGGAAAGGAGATGCCTCCAAACCGCACGGCAATGTCATAGAGGGCAACCTGTTTTATAAGATTGGCAACCTGGTGGATGGCAAGACAGAGTGGTTGGAACTGTACAACAATTGGGCAACCAATGACAATCCCGGATTCGTGGACGAAGAGAATCCCTTGAAGGGATTTGTGAAGAATGCCCCTGTCTTTGAGCGCATCCGAGGCTTTGAGCCGATTGCTTTTGACAAGATTGGCTGTCGGCTGAAGTGACTGGGAATGGAGAGAAAGAAATAATAAGCTATCAATCAATATGGAAAAGAAAAGAATTTTGCTCAATGGAGGCCTCATGATGTTGTCGGCTGCTTCGGTCATGGCACAGCAGTTGCGGCCCAATATCGTGTTTATCATGACCGATGACCATACGGCGCAGATGATGAGCTGCTATGACAAGCGGTATATGCACACGCCCAATCTGGACAGGATTGCCGATAACGGTGTGCGGTTTACCAACAGTTTTGTGGCCAATTCGCTCAGTGGTCCCTCGCGTGCCTGTCTGGTGACGGGCAAGCACAGTTGTGCCAACGGATTCTACAACAATACCGAGTGTGTGTTTGATGCGTCGCAGCAGACGTTTCCCAAACTCTTGCAGCAGGCCGGCTATCAGACCTGTCTCATCGGCAAGTGGCACTTGGAGAGCCTGCCCACTGGTTTCGATTATTGGAAAATCCTGCCCGGACAGGGCCATTATTACAACCCCGATTTTATCACCCAGCGGGGCGACACGGTGCAGGAGCATGGTTATGTGACCAGTCTGATTACCGACGATGCCATCGAGTGGATGGACAAGCGTCGCGACAAGCAGAAGCCCTTCTGTATCATGATACACCACAAGGCTATACACCGCAACTGGATGGCCGACACCTGCGACCTGCGGTTGTATGAGGATAAGAAGTTTGAGTTGCCCGAAACCTTCTATGACAGCTACGAGGGCAGGCCGGCTGCTGCCGCTCAGGAGATGAGCATCGTGAAGGACATGGACATGATCTATGATCTCAAGATGCTGCGCCCCGACAAGCAGAGCAGGCTGCGCTCGCTGTACGAGAACTTCATCGGGCGTATGGACAAGGAGCAACGCAAGGCTTGGGACGATTTCTACGGGCCGATCATCGAAGACTTCTACCGCCAGAATCCGCAAGGAAAAGATTTGACCGACTGGAAATTTCAGCGCTATATGCGCGACTATATGAAGACGGTGAAGTCTCTCGACGACAATGTGGGCAGGGTATTGGACTACCTGAAAGCGCAGGGACTGGACGAGAACACGCTGGTGGTCTATACCTCTGACCAAGGCTTCTACATGGGTGAGCACGGATGGTTTGACAAGCGGTTCATGTACGAGGAGTCTATGCACACACCGCTCATCATGCGTCTGCCTGCAGGCTACAACAAGCGGGGAGACATCACCGAACTGGTGCAGAATATCGACCATGCACCTACCTTCCTCGAACTGGCCGGTGTCAAAGTGCCCTCGGATATACAGGGAGTATCGCTGGTGCCGCTGCTGCGGGGCGAGCATCCCAAGAACTGGCGCAAGTCGTTGTACTATCACTATTTCGAATTCCCGGCGGAGCACATGGTCAAGCGTCACTATGGCGTGCGCACCGACCGCTACAAGCTCATCCACTTCTATCGTGACATCGACGAGTGGGAGCTCTACGACCTGCAGGAAGACCCCAACGAACTGCACAATGTGATAGCCAATCCGCGCTATGCCAAGGTGAAGAAGCAGTTGCATAAGGAGCTTGACCGCCTGCGCAAGCAATACAATGACAATCTGGAATAAGCATTTATCAATATGGTACAAAGTTATAAATTCATGAGTCTGTGCCTGGCTGCCGGGGTGTGCGCCCCGGTGGCAATGGCACAGCAGTTGCGCCCCAATATCATCCTGATCATGACCGACCAGCAGCGCGCAGACGCTCTGGGCTGTATGGGCAACGGGGCTGTGATATCCCCCAATATCGACCAGCTGGCCCACGACGGCATCATGTTCCGTCATGGCTACACGGCATCACCCAGCAGCACGCCTGCCCGTGCCAGTCTCCTCACCGGTCAGTCTCCTTGGCGTCACGGCATGTTGGGCTATGGCCAGACAGCCGAGCACTACGAGTACGAGATGCCGCAGATGTTGCGCGATTTGGGCTATCACACACTGGGTATAGGCAAGATGCACTGGCACCCGCAGCGTTCGCTGCGCGGCTTTGAGACCACACTGCTCGACGAGAGCGGCCGTGTGGAAGACCCCTACTTTGTGAGTGACTATCGCAAGTGGTTCGCCACGCAAGCCTTTGGTCTCAATCCCGACAGTACAGGGGTTGACTGGAACGGTCATTTGGGCAAGGCTTATGCCCTGCCGGAGCGTCTGCATCCCACCGTTTGGACGGGTGAGCAGGCTGTACAGGCCATTAACGGCTACTCGTCGGACAGTCCGCTCTTCCTCAAGATTTCGTTTGCCCGTCCCCATAGTCCCTATGATCCGCCCCAGCGTGTGGTGGATATGTATCAGGGGCGTGACATCCCGGCACCGGCAGTGGGTACGTGGTGCGAGGAGCTCCCGCTCAATGCGCATCCTGAGAGCGACCCCATCGCCGCCCGTGGCAACTTTGGTGTGGAGTATGCCCGGCAGTCGCGCCGCTACTACTATGCGGCCATCACCTTTATCGATGAGCAGATAGGGCGTATCATCCGGGCGCTCAAGGATAAGGGTATGTATGACAACTCGCTCATCTGTTTTGTTTCCGACCACGGCGACATGCTCGGCGACCACCATCTGTGGCGCAAGACCTATGCCTACGAGGGTTCGTCGGCCATCCCCTATATCGTCAAGTTGCCCAAGAACATGCCTACGGTGCTGCCTGCTGGATCGGAGAGCGATGCGCCGGTGGGTTTGCAAGACCTGTTGCCCACGTTCCTCACCGTCAACGGTCAGAAAGTGCCTGATGCCATAGACGGCATGTCGCTGCAGCAACTGTGGAGTGGCGAGTCCGGTACATGGCGCAAGTACATCGCGATGGAGCACAATACCGCCTACTTCCCCGAGAACTATTGGTGCGCGCTCACCGATGGCAAGATCAAGTATGTGTGGTTCTTCCATACCGGGCAGGAACAACTCTTCGACCTGACTAAAGACCCGCAGGAGTTGCGCGATTTGTCTACGGTGTCTCGCTATCGCAAGCAGTTGGCAGCCATGCGCCAAGAGATGGTGTCGTATCTGTCGGAGCGAGGCGAGGAATGGGTAAAGGATGGGCAGTTGGTGGTCCGCAAGAAAAACCTGCTTTATAGTCCTAACTATCCCAAAAACAAGCAAAAATGAATGTCATCAGCAAGTATCCTCGGTTTTGTCAGTGTACCCATGCCCTCTCCCAAGGGCGTTGGGCACTCCTGCTCCCTCTTTTCCTGCTTTCTGTTGCCACCCGTGCGCAGCGGTATGAGGCCGGCAAGGTGCAGCTTACCATTGAGCGGCGCGGAGAGAGTCGCTTTGCTTCCGGATTCTCAGCCTTCACACTGCCCGGCCATTTCATTTGGGGTGCCTCGGTCATCCGTGGCCACGAGGATGGTCGCTACTACATGTTTTATGCAGCGATGGAGAGCGGCCCCACACGCCCGCAGTTTAATGATGCGTGGCTGATGGGAGCCAAAATCGGCGTGGCCGTGTCTGACACCCCCTACGGAGGCTTCCGCCATCTGGGCTTTGTCTTCAATGCCGATGGATATACCCCCGACCGGTCGGCATGGGATGCTCAGACAGCCAGCAATCCCCACATCAGATACTACGATGGTCGCTACTACCTCTATTATTGTGCCTCGCGCGACACGTTGCCCGGTGATGTGGTCAAAGGCAAGTTGAACCGGCGTAACCTGCTGCAGCAGAACCAGAAGATTGGCGTTATCAGTTTCGCCTCGGTTCCCGACTTGCTGGCAGGCCGCTACACCCGTTGCGAAAAACCGCTCATCGAACCGCGTACAAGGGTCAAGGACAACAATATCCTCAATCCCTCGCCCGCAGGAACCACGCCCAAGCCCGATAATATCATAGCGGTCAATCCGGCGATGGTCTACAATGCCCGTCGGGGCGAATATATGCTCTACTTCAAGGGCAATGTCTACGACCCCACATGGCGCGGTGTGCATGGCGTGGCTTTCTCGTCGCGTCCGGATGGCCCTTTCCGTGTCTCAGACCACTATGTGTTCGAGTTCAAGGTAGAGGATGGCCGGCTGCTTTGCGCCGAAGACCCCTATGTATGGTATCATCGCAAGAAAAAATGCTATTATGCGGTGTTCAAAGACTTTACCGGCGATTTTACCAAGGGCGATCCGGGACTGGCCATCATGTACTCCAAGGATGGTATCGAGTGGAAACTGCCCCGCCATTCGCTCTTCATGCCGCTGCAACTGCAACTCGAGTCGGGAGAGACCGTCAAAGTGAAGCGGCTGGAGCGTCCCCAGCTGGTGCTCGATGACAACGATGAGCCCATCGTGCTCTGTGCTGCCTGCTCCATCGACCCCATCGACGGCAAGAAAGACGGTAGTTGTTTTAATGTGCAGATACCGGTAACGAGGCGGTAACTGTTCCTCTCTCTCGATAACCTTTCATCCAATTAGCGGGTGTTGTAGCAGAGACCGATGCTGCAGCACCCCTTGCTTGTTGGCCGCCTGTTTGGCCTGTCCTGCTTTCTAAAAAAAATGGAGTAATTGCTTATTATACCTACATGTTTGGCGAAGAATGCAGAAAACAGAGTTAGTTCAAAGGAGATGAAAAACTTTTTGAATCTTCAGTGCGCAATGTTGTGTGATAATCGGCGCACTGTTCCCTAAAACTGATATAGGCCTGTAAAGAATTCGTCGTATAGGAATGGGAGATAAACAAGGCGGAGCATCCGCCCCTGTGTGTCACGAGGGGGTGATGCTCCGCTGGTATGAGAGGGGTATATGTATCCTTAGAGAATCTGCTTGTAGAGGGCCACGATGTCTTCGCGGGTAACAGGACGGGGATTGCCGGGGGTGCAGACGTCTACGATAGCCTGGTCGGCCAGTGCGTCGATGTCTTTCTCGGTGATTCCGATCTCTGAGAGGTGTGCGGGGATGCCTACACGGCGGCTGAGGTTCTCAATCTCAGCGCAAGCAGCATCGGCAGCCTCTTCACGGGTCATGCCGTCGCGGTAAACCTCGAGAGCTTTGGCAATGTCTACATACTTGTCGAGTGCTGCAGGAGCATTCCAGCGCATCACGGTGGGCAGCAGCATGGCGCAAGCTACGCCGTGGGGTACATCGTGAAGGGCAGACAGCGGGTGAGCCATGCCGTGGTCTACACCGAGACCTACGTTAGAGAATGCCATACCGGCAACATACTGGGCTACGGCCATACCGTTGCGTCCCTCGGGATTGGTGGGGTCTTCCACAGCAACGGGGAGGTAGCGGTGAATCATGTTGATGGCCTTGATCTCGAACATATCGCTCAGTTCCCATGCACCTTTGGTGATGAGGCCCTCGATGGCGTGGGTCATGGCATCCATACCCGTGGCGGCGGTGAGGCTCTTGGGGAGCGAGTACATGAGCTCGGCGTCTACGATAGCCACGCAGGGGATGTCATTGGGGTCTACGCACACCATCTTCTTCTGCTTGCTCTCGTCGATGATGACATAGTTGATGGTGGTTTCGGCAGCTGTACCGGCAGTGGTGGGCAGGGCGATGATGGGCACAGTCTTCTTCTTGGTGTCGGCCACGCCTTCGAGTGAAACTACATCCTCAAACTCGGGGTTGTTGCATACGATACCCACGCCTTTTGCGGTATCCATAGCACTTCCACCGCCGATGGCTACGATAAAATCGGCCTCTGCATCGCGGAGAGCCTGTACACCCATCTTCACGTTGGTCACTGTGGGGTTGGGCTTTACCTCGTCAAATACGGCGTAGGGGATGTTGGCCTCGTCGAGTACGTCGAGCACCATCTTGGCTACGCCAAACTTCATGAGTCCCTTGTCGGTTACTACCAATGCTTTCTTGAAACCCAGACGGGCTACTACTCCCGGCAATTCTTTGCGAGCACCGGGGCCGAAGTATGATACTTCGTTCAGAATAAATCTGTTTACCATAAGTGTTTTTAAGATATTTTGATGTGGATAATTGTATTATTGCCTCAAAGATAGTGCTTTTTCGGGGATTGTCCAAACTTATCTCCAATATTTTTCTATTTCCTGTCTAAAGAAAGATGGCAGGAGATAAGTAGGATGGTCCCGTCACTCCGTGATAGGGCGTTTCTTCCAATTGTCTTTGACATAACTGGTGGGATAGGTGGTGCGGTTGGTCACGCCGCCCTTGCGCTCACGAATCCAGGTGTCGAACGTGCGCTTACCTTCCTTGAGTACGATGACGCGGGCACCTTGGGGCAGGTGGTTGTACTCGGTGTTGCCGCCCGAGAAACGGCCATAGCCCAGCAGAATATCGTAATGTATCAGTGTGTAGTCGTTGTCGTGGTCGTGGCCGCAGAATATGCCCATCACGTCGCCCTGCTCCCTCATGGCAGTGAAGAGACCGGAATTGAGTTTTGGCGGACAAGATTGCTCCATGCGGGTGCCGATGAGGATGCTCTGTTCGTTGGCTGCAGCCGTAGCGAATTCGGGCAAGGGTATGTGGAAGAAAGCCAAGGCTGGCAGGGGATTGCCTCCTGCTGCTTGGGTATAGGAGGTGCTCTTCTGGCGGTACCATGCTATCTGATCAAAGGTAATCCATGCATAGCCGCCTATGCTCTTCTGTTTGGCATAGCTGTGCGAGTCGATGCAATAGAGGATGGCAGCAGGCGATGCACCGTTGCTGCCGGTTATCTCCAGTACGTAATCAGGTGAGGGACTGTTGCCTCTCTCGGGTTGGATGTTGTAACGTCCGGTGCGTATCAGGTCGTACATCTCGGCGTGAGGCATCCCTTGCTCTTCGTCGTGGTTGCCAAAAAGCATGACGTAGGGAACTTTCTTCTGGTCGATGCACGCCATGAGGTTTTTGAATCCCTCATCGGCTGGCTTGGAATAGATGTTGTCGCCCGTAAAGATGACTAAATCGGGCTTTTCGGCATCCACCATCTCTTCGATGCAGCGCAGGACGGCGCGTGAACGGGGATTCTGACTCTGGTAATGAAGGTCGGTAAACTGGAGAATCTTAAATTCTCCCTGTTTGTTGAAACTCAATCGCTGAGCGCTTGCTGCCAATGGGAGAGCCATGAGGAGTCCTATGAGCAGAGAAATTGCTTTTACACGTTTCATATGGTTGGTTGGGGTTATCTGTCTGTTTTTTAGGGTATTTTATCTGCCATCATCTGCCGGTTGCAACAGGATTTCTATTTGCTGGAGCAGATGCTGGCAACCGTCTTCTATGAGGTCCAAGGCCAATTTAAAATCGGCTGCGCCGCCATAATAAGGGTCCGGAACATGGTGATAATGGGGATGTCGCGTCAGGAAATCGCCCATTCTCACCACCTTGTTGCGGTTTTCCTCTAATCGGGTCATGCTCGTAATCTGCCGATAATTGTCTTCGTCCATCACCACGATGCAGTCGAATCGGTCAAAGTCGACATGGGCATCAAATTGGCGTGCCCTGTGGTCCACCGTATATCCTCGCCCAGCACCGTGACGCTGCATTCTCGAATCGGGAAGCTGTCCGATGTGCCAGCCTCCGATGCCGGCAGAATCTATCAGCAGCTGATGGGCAACCATGCTGTCGGTGGCCAGCGCTTGCATGATGGCATGGGCGGCCGGCGAGCGGCAGATATTGCCAAGGCAGATGAACAGGATGCGGTAACGAGAATCCCGGGCAGGGGGAAGAACTGGCGTTTTCATTTTATGAAGATGATGCGATATTGATTATTGGACTTGTAATTTGGTTTCCATACGAATGTCTTGCGATGAGGCCCCGACCATCACGCGGAAGTCGCCGGGCTCTACTACAAAGTTCATGTCCTTGTCCCACAGCGACAAGTCGCGTGGATGGAGGACAAAGCGCACTTCACGCGATTCTCCGGGATTGAGAGTGATGCGCTCGAAGCCACGCAGCACTTTGGTATAGGTCGTGACAGAACTTACTTCGTCCCGAATGTAAAGCTGTACCACTTCGTCACCCTTTACCTTGCCGGTATTTGTCACTGTCACAAATATTTCCACGCTGTCGGTAGGTGCAATTACGTCATGGGAGCAGCGTAGTTGGGAATAGGCGAAGGTGGTATAGCTCAGACCGTGGCCGAAAGGATAAAGGCTGCCCCATAATGATGCCTTGTTCTTGACATCCGATCCGGGCTTGAAGGGGAATGCAAAGGGAATCTGTCCCACTGTCCGTGGGATGGTAATAGACAGTCTGCCGCCGGGATTGTAGTCGCCGAAGAGCACATCAGCGATGGCTTCGCCTCCTTTTTCACCCGGAAAATTCACATTCAGTATCGCCGGCACATAGGCATCGGCATAATTGACGGTTGTAGCTCTACCCGCCATGATGATCAGAATCACCGGTTTTCCCGTCTCGGTCAGTTCTTTGAGCAGTTGGTCTTGTCTGCCTGGGAGATTGAGTGTGGTGCGCGAATTGCCTTCGCCGATGGTGTCATCGTCATCGCCCAGTACTACTACCACTGCGTCGGCCTCGCTCGCTGCCTTGACGGCAGCGTCCATCATGCGGCGCTCTTCTTGGGTTTCTGGGAAAGCCAGAACCTCACTCTCCGGATAGTGCGGATCTCTCACGTTGCAACCTTTCTCATAGGTAACCTGTGCCTGGGGTACCATGTGGCGTATTCCTTCCAGTACCGATGATATGGGAGCATTGGCGGGACCGTAGCGGCCGATGGGCTTGACATCGGCATTGGGGCCTATCACAGCTATCTTGTTGAGGTTCTTGGATAAGGGTAGGGTGTTGTTGGCGTTTTTGAGCAATACGATAGACTGGCGAGATACCTCCAAAGCCACTTGCTGGTGCTCCTTACAGTGTACGATGTTTTCCGAATCTTCCACATTGCCACGATAGGGGTTGTCGAACAATCCCAGCATAAACTTCACTCGCAGTACTTCTGCTACACGTTCGTCAAGTGTCTGCATAGTAATCTTTCCGCTTGCCACCGCTTTGCGCAGTGGGTCAAGGTATTCTTTGGGTTGAGTGAAGTTGGTGCGGATATTGAGTCCGGCATTGATGGCGAGGGCACAGGCTTCTTCATAGTTGTTGACCACATGATGCTTGTTGTACAAGAACTCCAGTGCTTCGCTGTCTGATACTACATAGCCGCGGAATCCCCACTGCTTGCGAAGAATTTCAGTCAAGAATCGGTAGCTTCCTGTTATCGGTTCACCGTTATAATCGTTGTATGAACTCATTACACCCAATGCTCCAGCTTCCTGAAACACCTTGCGGAAAGGCTCAAGATACAGCGTACGCATCTCGCGTTCACCCACATGGGGGTCTGTGCGGGTGTCTCCGTCACGGCCTCCCACAGGAATACTGTATACGGCAAAGTGCTTGGGAGTGGAGACAAGTCCTTCGGCCTGCAATCCCAGTACCATCTGTTTTCCCAGTTCTCCTACCAAGTAGGGGTCTTCGCCATACGATTCCACGCATCTTCCCCAACGGGGATCCTGAGTCAGGTCGAGCACGGGCGAATAGATGTTGGTATATCCCAATGTTCTGGCTTCCACCGCTTCCACATGAGCCAACTGGCGAATCAGCTGACGATTCCACGTACACCCCTGGCCGCTCTGGCTTGGGAAGCAAGTGGCACGGTCGTGGCAGAGGCCTCGGATGCCTTCGTTGGTGAAGTCGACCGGGATACCCAACCGTGTTTGTTCCACAAACCAGCGTTGTATCTCGTGCAACGTCTCCACATGCTTGGCATAGGGGAAAGAATATTGTGAACCGAATTTACCCAATCCATTGTGCTCCTCGTCGATGTTTCCGATACCGTCTTTCCACACTTCGTTCACCCATTTTTCGGTGGGTAATGCATCTTTCAGCACCCTTCCCGAACCGTAAAGCGTGGCCAACTGGCAGGTTTTCTCGTCGACAGTCATCTGACGAAGCAAGTCGCTGACACGATCTTCTATAGATGCACGCGGGTTTTCATACACATCCTTCTTGCCGTTCTTGTTAAAATCTATCCAACCCTTGTGATACATTTTCTGGGCAGATGCTTCAAGACAGGACAATAGCATGAGACTTGTGCCTATCCACACTGGCAGCAGTTTTCTTACATCCAATTTATACATACTATATAGGTTAAAAGTGTTAGGTATCCTTTATTTTCCCAACGCTATCCGTTTGGCGCAGTTGGGACAAATGCCTTTTAGCATATAATTGACGGTGTTGACTATGAAGCCTTCGCGCACTGCTACTTGGGGAATAGCTATCTCTTCCATGCAGAAAGTCTGCCGGCAATGCTCGCAAAAGAAGTGCACATGCCGGTCATCGTCATCCTCACCATGACTTCTGCATAGTTCATACACCATCTCGCCCCTTCCATCTTCCAAAGTGTGAACCAGGTGGTGCTGTTTGAACAGCATCAGGCTCCTGTAGATACCCGACTTGTCGATGGTCAGAATCTTTGCTTCCAATTCTGCCATCGACAAGGGGCGATCGATATCCGCCAGCGCCTTTATGATGACGATGCGGTTGGCTGTAGGCCTGATGCCATGACTTTGCAGTAGGTGCTCGCTCCTCTTTTCGTCCATTATCATTCGAAGACTAACTCTCCAAAGAACTCAGGACGATGGAAGTCAGGGCGATCCACATGGATTGGATTCCATGAGAGGAAATGGGGCTTCTGCAGATGGTCACCACACTTGTAGAAGTTTCCTTTCATTCGCATGCCATCGAATCCGATGATGGCATTTCTGAAAAATGCCTCGGCAGGAATGATGAGTGCCATTCGCCAGCAGGTCTTCCCTATACGCTCTGAAAAAGGTTCGTGTCCCAAAGAGGACCATCGCTTGACACTTTCAAGCACTGATGTCGGTGCCAGTTCTCTGCCCTCTCTCTGGGGACCGCAACCTATCAACAGGGTGCCCGTGCAGTTGCATTCCATGTTGTAATATGGACCTCCAGCTACGGGCTGCGAGAAAAACTCACAGCAGCTGTCTTCCCATACCCTTCCGTTGTCATGCCCGGCTACAGAGGCCACACTGTCTTCTTCTACCTCATACTCTATAAGAAGCGAAGAACCTGTATGCGCCAAGCGAAACGACACATTGGGGGCGTAGGGATAATCGGCTTCCCAGTCCACACAGTCAATGGGCTGAAACGCTACCCCTGCCTTGTCGAGTATTGCAGGCACCTCGGCTGCCTCAATGGATGGACAAACGATTTTTTTTACTGTCAACAACTTCTCCATATCTCTATTAGTTAGTTCAACATCGTATCACAGGCAAGGCGCGATAAAGCGTGCCATCTCCTCTTGTTTGGCGTAAACACATCTGAAGAGTGCCAACTGGTTACGTGTGCGGACCAGATTGTGCTCCGGATACTTGATTTTATAATAGGTGTCGCCATTGATATAGTCGGTTAAGAACCTCACGCACTGCATGTAGGGGAACAAGGCCACTGCATAGGGCAGATTCTCGGTCTCCACGGGGGTCAGGAACGACTTGGCAGACTCCAGATAACCTTTGGTAAACGACTCAAAGATATCCTCGCGGAATCCAACTTTCCCGATTTCAGGGTCGTCCTCTGCCACAAAGTTGGCACCTGTACGCAGGAAGTCGCCGTAGTCAGAGAACACGAAACTCGGCATCACGGTATCCAGATCGATGACACAGAGCACCCGGCCTTCTTCGTCAAACATCATATTGTTGACCTTGGTGTCGCAGTGACAGACGCGCTTGGGCAGTTTTCCTTCACGCCCCATTCGCTCAGCCTTGCACATCTCGTGGGCATGCGATTCCAGCTCGTCCACGATGTCGCGCACCTCGCTCAGTCTTCCCTTGGCATCCTGTGCCACAGCATCACGCAACTGGCGCATGCGGAGTTCCATGTTGTGGAAATCGGGGATGGTCTCTCCCAATGTCTCAGGCAGATCCACCAGCATTGCCTCGAAGTTGCCGAAAGCCTTTCCTGCGTAGTACGAATATTCCGGTGTCACGGCCTCAAACGTCTTCGCTCTGGGGATGAATACAGACACACGCCAGTAGCGGCCTGCACCATCCATATAATAGGTCTTGCCTTCTCCTGTTTCCACAAAGTGGAGCACCTTACGGGAGATATCGTCCTCGCCAGCTTCGATCAATTTCTTCCGGATATGGCTGGTCACGGCCTCAACGTTGTGCTGAAGCAGGTCCACATCCTGGAAAATACTATTGTTAATACGTTGAAGCACATAGTCGTCATTCTCACCTGCCGTAACGACCAGATACGTGTCGTTAATCAGGCCATTACCCAATGGGCGGATAGACGCAATCGTTCCTTCCACGTTGAATTTCTCTACAATACCTTTTAATTCCTTTTCTTCCATGCCTTTAGTGTTTTAAATTTCTACAAATATACTAATTTATTTCCGAACAACAAGGTTTTTCTTGACAAATATCAAAAAAGGAGGGGGATTCTGCCTCGCTGAACGGGAGAAACTGCTATCTTTGCAGCATGATTTTTCACCCGCTTTCCCCATCGGCCGAACTGCCTAAGGCTATGAACGATCCGTTCAGTTATAGCCCACATCCCCTATGTCGCATCGCAGCCACTGCATTGCAGCAGACGTTGCCGGCATTGATGGCGGCTCATCCCGATGAACGCGGCAAGATGTTTGGTGTCTTGGTCGTCGAATGGCGTGGTGTCCTGGGCTATCTGCAGGCGTATAGCGGACAGATAGAGGGAGGTTATCCCTATCAGGACGATTTTGTGCCGCCTGTTTACGACTATCTGTCCCCCACAGGATATTTCAAGTGCCACGAGCGTGCCATCTCCTCCCTCAATGTTCGTATAGCCGAGCTACAACAGTTGTTGTCGCAAAGTCATTGGCAGCATGCTGTCCCCATCCTCGACCGCCAGCGGCAGCGTGTCCTTGATGCTTGGCGACTACGGATGGCACAAGCCAAAGCCCAACGCGATGCCCGCCGCCCCTGTGCCGATACCCAAACCCTAAGCGAGATGACCCGTGAGAGCCAATTCTTCAAAGCCGAATTGCGGCGCATACGCCGCCGATGGGATCTGGTGCTGGGCGAGGTGACGCGGCGTGTGGCCTTGCACCAGCAGAAGATAGACACGCTCAAGCAGCGGCGGAGGCAGGCAAGCGATCAGTTGCAGACATGGCTTTTCTCCCAATTCATGATGCGCAATGGCCGGGGCGAGACTCGGTCGCTGGCCGACATCTTCGCTCACCATGATCCTTTGCGTCCATATCTTACGCCGCCGGCAGGAACCGGAGAGTGCTGTGAGCCCAAGCTACTCCAATATGCCTATCTGCACGACATGATACCCCTCAATATGGCCATGTTCTGGTGGGGCGAGAGTCCGGCCGGCGAAATCCGCCACCATCTACAGTATTACCCAGCCTGTCAAGGCAAGTGTGCACCCACCTTGGCGTGGATGTTGCAGGGTGTTGAGGTGGAACATGCCGCTCCGGTGCAGAGTACAGGACAACTGGAAACGGTGTATGAAGACGCGCATCTCGTTGTGGTATGCAAGCCAGCCGGCATGTTGAGCGTACCGGGTCGCCACGGTTTGCCCTCTGTGGCCGACATTCTACGCAGCCGATACCCCGAAGCCACGGGACCCATGATGGTGCATCGGTTAGACAGAGACACCAGCGGCTTGCTGGTTGTGGCCAAGACGCAGGAGGCTTATGTCCATCTGCAGCGCCAGTTTGCCGCTCACACGGTGCGCAAGCGATATGTCGCCTTGTTGGAACCGCTTGCAGCCTCCGATGCGGATATCCCCAATCGCCCGTCAGAGGGCACCGTCTGTTTGCCCCTATGTGCTGATGCCGACGACCGTCCGCGTCAAAAGGTAGACTACGAGGTCGGTAAAGAGGCGATTACCCGATACGAGTGGCTGGCTCCAGACCTTATCTGTCTGTACCCGCTTACAGGACGAACCCACCAATTGAGAATACATTGTGCCCACGCATTAGGACTGGCGCGCCCCATCCTTGGCGACCCGCTCTATGGCCATGCTGCCGACAGGCTCTATCTGCATGCAGCCTCCATCACCTTTGTACATCCCGCTACGGGAAGCACCATGACCTTTACCCGGGAGCCCGATTTTTTTAAGGTAAAAAAGTAAAGAGGTAAAACGGTAAAAAAGCCTTTGGAAAAGGTAAAGGGGTAAAAAGTAAAACGGTGGCGGGGTAAATGCGCCATGCCATTTTCACAGTTACAATATCTACAGTGTCAGACACTTTTTTACCTTTAAAAAGTCTTTTTACCTTTTTACTTCTTTACCGTTTTACCTTTAAAAAAAAGCCTTACATCAGGAATAGCATGATGAGGATTTGTGCCACTATCACCCGTACAAACATGCCCAAGGGATATACAGCCGCATAGCTCACCGAGGGTGTGTCGCCTTGGGTGGTGTCATCGGCATAGCTCAAAGCCATCGGGTTGGCCATGCTTCCGCAGAGGATGCCGCACACTGTGCCGAAGTCAAACTTGTGCAGACGTAGCATCAGCGTGCCTACTATCAACACTGGGACCAGTGTCAGCAGCGCGCCCACACCTATCCACATCAGGCCTTCGGGGCGGATGAGGGTATGGAAAAACTCTTTACCGGCATCCAGACCCAGGCAAGCCAGGTACAGCGACAGTCCCAACTTGCGCAGAATGAGCGATGCGCTACGGGTAGTATATGAGATAAAGTGTGCTTTCGGACCCAGTGCGCCCACGATGATACCCATCACGATAGGGCCGCCAGCTACACCCAGTCTTACGGGAACCGTCATGCCCGGGATGGTCACAGGAATGGTGCCCAAGGCCAGACCCAGGATGATGCCCAGGAATATGCTGCCCATGTTGGGCTCGTTCAGCGTCTGTACGGCGTTGCCTATAAATTTCTCAACATTGTCAAGCGCTTTAGGCGTACCCACCACCACGATGTGGTCTCCGTATTGGAGTCGCAGACTGTCTGTAGCCAGCAGTTTCATGTCGCCGCGCAATACACGGCTCACATTCACCCCATAGGTGGATCGCAGTTGCAGCTCGCCCAGATGTTTGCCGTTGAGCACCCGGCGTGTCAGTACCACGCTCCGGCTGGCCATCTGGTTGTCTATGTGGTTCCAGTCTATTTTTCCCACGTTCCAGTCTCTTCCCATCTCCTTTCCGAAGAGCAGCTCCAGCGCGTCGTGCTCCTGCTTGGTGGTGATGACCAGCATCTTGTCGCCTATCTTCAGCTGCGTGTCGGCCATAGGCACGATGACCTCTGTGCCGCGCCATATACGCGAGATGATGAAGTGCTCGTGCGTGGTGCGGGCAAAATCGCAGACCTTCTTCCCATCGAGGGCAGGGTTCACAATTTCGTATTCGCCGATATAGGTCTGGTCGGTATCAGCCTTCTTCGGCACCTCCAGATCGCGGGGAGTGGCCACAAATCGTCTCAGCAGAATCATGGCCACGATCACGCCCACCACACCTATCGGATAAGTCACGGCGGTACCCAGTGCCAGCGTGCCTGCCGCAATGCCCGTATGCTGTAGCGCCTGCTGGGCAGCACCCAGCGCCGGCGTGTTGGTCGTTGCACCACAGAGCAGTCCCACCATGTCGGGCAGGCTTACCCCCGTGAGCGGCACCAGTGCCACCGCCATCAGTGTGCCCAGTGCTATCACCCCCATCGACCAGAGATTGAGCGGCAATCCCTCGTGTCGTAAGGAACCGAAGAAGTTGGGTCCCACGCTCAGGCCGAGCATATAGACAAAGAGCACCAAACCGAAGGTTTCGGCGTAGGCCAGGCAGCGAGCGTCGACCTGCAACCCCCAGTGGCCGGCCAGGATGCCGACAAAGAAGACGAAAGCCACACCGAGCGACACGCCCATGACCTTCACTTTGCCCAAGGCCAGGCCTAAGGCACAGATGACAGATAGCACCATGACCGTCTGGATAGGCGAGTCGGCGATAAACATAGCTGATAACCAGTCCATAAGTTCTTTCCTAATTTCTCCATGTACACACCATGCCGGTGCATACAGTTTACCCTTTTAGCCAACAAAGGTACGCCAAATTTCCACAGTCTCCAAATATATTGTGTGAAAAGATGCTTGTCCCACCCCCAATCCCTCTTGGAGAGACAGGGGCAGGACAATAGCCGTTACAGCAGTCCGCAGCACGAGGTGATGCCCAGCGTGGTGGCAACGGCCGTCAGCACGGAGAGCAACAACTGCACGATGGTTTTCCAGGTTTCTCGTTTCATCTTTTAGTCAGTGTGTTTTGTTTAGGTTAGTGTAACATCTTGATGGTTCGCAGGTGGGGGAGACGGCGGATCCTTTCCGTCTCCCGTGCATCGGTCATGCCTATGCGTTCTCGCTCTCGTCGTCGGCTTCGTCTTCTACCATGTACTTGTCCATCTCGCTGATAGAGGCCACGGTCTTCAGTTCGGCACGAGTGAACTGGCCAGTGGCTCGGGAGCGCAAGTAGAAGCTCTCCACGTTGGTCTGGGCAGAGAATTTAGAGGAAGAGTCTGCCGGCTTGGTCTTGATGCCGAGCGAGAAGATGGCCAGATCCTCTATCTTGACGGCCACGCCCTGCAGGGTGAGTTCTCTGATGCAGATTACCATATCGGCCAGAATCCCTTTGATGGTACCTTTAGAGAAAGGTGAGTTGTGCGAAGCCATGTGGGCGGCCAGACCGTCGATACCGATGGTCTCATTGATGGCGGCACGTGCATACCACTTGCCGGGAAACTGTGAATTGCTGCGGTTGTCTTGATAAAGTTTGTACTTCAACATAGTTTTTTACTGTTTAGAGGGTTGTTGTTACTGTGGTTAATTGTTCTCTGATTGTCCGTTCCGGAAGTAGACGATGCAAAGGTACAGCCCATTTGCCCAAAAGCCAAAAACAAGGTATTGCTAACCTGTAAAAATCTGTTAACAAAACAGCTGCTTTGTTTAAAGAGATGTTAACGATGCACAGTTATGGCTATTGGAAGTGCTGATAATCAGTGGGTTGTAACTCTTGTTGACGTCCCTCTTGAAGACATCCGAAATCCCCGTTAGTCCGCTTCTCGATGGCACTATATGCTTTCCGATACCCCTTTCGGTCGTCTGATAATGGACTTTTGGACAAGAGGCAGTGTCATTAAGCAGCAATTAAAGCACAGCCTCATAGCTCCTGTATTTGCTGCAAATCTACGAACAATCTTCGACAAAACATGTCTGGCTATTATCGGTCTTTATCTATACAGCCTTATTTGGCATTTGTATTAATTGTTTGGTAGATAGATAGTGCTTCTACTCCGCTCAACCCTTTTTCTTTAGAGAATGTGTATAGCAAATATTTGTTATGCAGGACGTAAATACTTTAACAAATGTGCCTTAATCATTTCATACCCCATTTGCTCGGAAAATTCATCGGTTTCTAACCCTTCGTTAAGGACACGAGTAAAGTCTGCCAATGAGTAGTCGTTGCGGCCAGCTTGGAAATTTCGTTCAATAGAATCAAGTTTGCTGATAAGACATACCATTTGGTAGTTCTCATCCGTGCGCTGAGTATTGCGATTGGGGTGAGCAAAGGTATAATGCTCCGTGCCAACTGCT
>SFKY01000067.1 GCA_004554665.1 Bacteroidales bacterium | reverse complement strand
ATCACCACCTACCTTTCGATGAAGGCTCCCGTGATGGTGGCACCTGCCATGGACCTTGACATGTATGCCCATCCGGCTACGCAACACAATATAGACATCCTCCGCTCTTACGGAAACATCATTGTTGAACCCGGCAGCGGCGAACTGGCCAGTCAGTTGGTGGGAAAAGGACGCATGGAAGAGCCCGAGAACATTCTGCTCCACATCTGCGACGCCCTGAATCCACACGCCAACCGACTGCGGGGAAAGAAAGTACTCATCACAGCCGGTCCTACTTACGAGAAAATAGACCCTGTCAGATTCATTGGCAACTATTCGAGCGGCAAGATGGGCTATGCCATTGCCGAGACTTGTGCCTCAGAAGGGGCCGAAGTGACCTTGGTAAGTGGTCCGACCTCCCTGCAACCGCGTCATGCAAGCATCCGTTGCATCAGAGTAGAGAGTGCTCAAGAGATGTACGAGGCCACCACAGCGCAGTTTGCCGATGCTGACATCACCATTTTGAGTGCTGCCGTAGCCGACTTCACCCCCGAAGAGGTGGCAGGCAAAAAGATCAAACGGGAGAAAGGTGCCCAAACACTCACATTACAGCCCACCCACGACATTGCAGCCGAATTGGGACGCCGTAAACAAGAGGGACAACTGTTGGTGGGATTTGCCCTCGAGACCCATGACGAAGAAGCCAATGCACGGCACAAGCTTGAGAAGAAAAACCTCGACCTCATTGTGCTCAACTCCCTGCAGGATGCAGGGGCTGGCTTTATGCACGACACCAATAAAGTGACCCTGCTCACGGCTGAATCGGCCCAGTCCTTCCCCTTGAAGAGCAAAGAAGCCGTGGCAAAAGACATCATTGACAAGATATGCGACATCTGCCTCTAATCATCACCCTGCTTTGCCTCTGCGCTCTTGCGCCTCAATCGGCGGCGCAAGAGTTGAATGCCACAGTGGAAATCAATACGAAGAAGGTGGAAGGAACCAGTCGTAACGTGTTTGACAACCTCAAAACTACCTTGACCCAGTTCATCAACGACCGACAGTGGACTCCGTACAAGTTCGATACGAACGAGCGCATTAAGTGTACTTTCTCCATTATCGTCAATAAATACGACGAGTCAAGCGGCACCATGACCTGTGACGCCTACATTCAGAGTGTCAGACCGGTGTACAACTCCACCTATACGACCACCGCACTGAGCATGCACGACGCCAACTTCAGCTTCGACTTCCGGGAATATGACCAACTCGAGTTCAGAGACGACCAAGTGGACAAGAATCTGACGGCATTGATTGCCTATTATTCCTACCTCATCATTGGCATCAACCTCGATACCATGGCGCCGGAGGGTGGTACCGACGTGTTGCAAAAGGCACTCGATCTGGTCAACAACGCCCAGAATCTGAATACGAAGGGATGGAAAGCCATGGAAGACGACGGCAACCGCTACGCCATCATCAACGATTACCTGGACTCGAGCATGAAACCCTTCCGCCAACTGCAATACGACTACCACCGGAAGGGCCTTGACCGCATGGCGGCCGATACTGAAAAAGGAAGGGAGGCCATCACGGCTTCGCTCAACCTATTGGCCACGGCGCACTCTAACAAATACAGAAGCAAACTACCCCGCATCTTCACGGAATACAAGCGCGACGAACTCGTAAGCATCTATCAAGGACAGCAAACCTCGGCTCAGAAAGAACCGATCTATGAAATCCTCTCCAAGATCAATGCTTCGCAATCGAGCTATTGGAAGAAACTACGACAATAACCCATCATGCTGAAACGTCTACAGATTAAGAACTATGCCCTGATCGAGCAACTCGACCTGGAACTGACGCCCGGGTTCTCCATCATTACGGGTGAAACGGGAGCAGGAAAGAGCATCATACTCGGTGCACTGGGCATGATTCTCGGTCAAAGGGCCGATACCCGGTCGCTGAAGCAAGGAGCACGGCGCTGCGTGGTGGAAGCCACCTTCGACCTCGACTCGCTGGGCGTGAAACCATTCTTTGACTGCAACGACTTGGACTACGACGAGCACGAGTGCATCATCCGCCGAGAACTGTCGGACAACGGAAAGAGTCGCGCCTTCATCAATGACACTCCGGTATCGCTCTCTACCCTGAAAGAACTGAGCGCTCACCTCATCGATATTCACTCGCAACACCAGAACCTATTGCTCCATCAAGAGAACTTCTTGCTCTCGGTGGTGGATGCCATGGCCGACAACAGCGACAAGAAGCATCAATACCACGAATGCTACCAAGCCTATCGGACGGCAGAAAGGCAGCTCCAAGAGTTTCGGGAACGGGTGGAACGTGAGCAACGCAACATGGACTTCCTGCAGTTTCAGGTGAACGAGCTGGACGAGCTCCATCTGCAAGAGGGCGAACAGACCTCCTTAGAAGAGGAGTCGGAAATTCTGAGCCATGCAGAGAGCATCAAGCAAGGTCTTTACGCTGCCGACCACCTGCTCTCGGCCGATGAGGCAGGCATTACGAGCCAACTCTACGAGTGTCAGCGCCTGTTGCAGAACATCACCGACCACTTCAAGTCGGCGCAGAGCCTTTGCCAACGCTTGGACAGCTGTGCCATCGAGGTGGAAGACATCGCTCAAGAGGTGAGCAGACAGTTGGAGGGCATCAACTTCGACCCGGAACGGCAGGTGTACGTCGACGACCGGCTTAATGCCATCTATGCCCTCGAGAAGAAACACCGGTGCTCCACCGACAGCGAACTGCTCCAACTCTCGCAAAAGCTCCACACCCAGTTGGAGGAGCTTAACTGCAGCGACGAACAATTAGAAGAGATGCAGCAGCGATGCCAACTGCTGCAAACGCAAACCCTCAAAGCCGGCGAGGCCTTGACCGCTACCCGAAAGAAGGCGGCCCAACGCATTGAGGCGGAGATGACTTCACGCCTGCAACAATTGGGCATGCCCCACGTCCACTTCAGTGTCAGAATGGAACCGTTGCCGCAGGCCGGGCCGCAAGGATTGGATCAGGTGGCCTTCTTCTTCAATGCCAACCGCAACCAGGCCCAACAAAACCTGGCCGACATTGCGTCGGGAGGCGAAATGGCCCGTGTCATGCTCTCGCTCAAGGCCCTGCTCACCTCCAAGACCGCATTGCCTACCATTATCTTCGACGAAATCGACACGGGTGTTTCGGGCCACATCGCCGAACAGATGGCTCTCATGATGAAAGCCATGAGTCACGACGGATGTCAGGTGGTCAGCATCACCCATCTGCCCCAAATTGCAGCCCTGGGCGACACCCATTTCAAAGTGTATAAGGAAGACTCCGACGAGGGTACTGCCACCCACATCAGCCGTCTGAACCCTGACGAGCGCATCACGGAGATTGCCCACATGCTGAGCGGGGCCGTTCTGACCGATGCCGCCATCAACAACGCCAAAGAATTACTCAAATCCAACCTATCCCATATATCATGAATCAGATTTATCCTTCTATACCTCCTCACTCACCTCATGCCACCCACCGTCGCAGCCTCGCTTCGCGCTGCCGAACCCTCTGCTGCCTCATGGCGCTGCTTCCCTCCCTGCTCATGGCCCATATTCCGGCCAAAGACAAGAACGGGAATAAAGCTATCTTCACCGTCACTACCTATGATAAGAGTGGCAAACAACTCTTCAGCGGTTATGGTTTCTTCTTGAACGAAACCGGTATCGGCCTGGCGCCTTATTACTTCTTCGAGGGAGCATCGAAGGCCGAGGTTACTGACTACAAGGGAAAGAAGTGGGCCGTGCAACGTATCCAGGGAGCCAGTGATATGTACGACATGATCAAGTTCACTACCACTTGCGAGAAGAGCGAGCCCTACCGCTTGGCCACCGAGCCTGCCACCGAGGGAAGCAAGGTCACCCGGTTTATCAGCGATGGTAAAGAGGGACTGACCACCATTCAGGCTGACGTAACGGCCAGCAAGAAGTATGACAACCTCACGTATTACACCCTGGCATCGAAGGCCGACAATGCTTCGACCGGCACTCCCGTGCTGAATGCAGCGGGTGAAGTGGTGGGCGTGATGCAACGCAGCTCGGAGAAGGAACTCACCAAGTGCTTTGCAGCCGACATTGCCGTTGAGAAATACCTCACTACCTCAGCCATCTCGGCCGGTCTGGCTTCGCTGAACAATATTTACATCCCCAAACAGCTGCCTGCCGACACCTTGCAGGCCTCCAGTTACTTGTATCTGCTTTCTAAGAACTCGCAGGATACGCTGTCGTACCTGACGGCCATCAACGATTTCAAGGAGGCATTCCCCGACCTGTCGACGGCCTACGTGGAGCACGCCCTGTTTTGTGCGGCCGGGCAGAAATACGATGAGGCCGAGAAGGAGTACGAAGAGGCTTTTAAGGCCGTGAAAGATCAGGCCGACGTGCATTACAACCTGAGTAAACTCATCTACAGGTTGAATATGTACACCAACTACGAAGTCTACAAGGACTGGAAGCTTGAGAAAGCGCTGGACGAAGCCAACAAGGCTTATGAGACGTCTCCCCTGCCCATCTATCAATTGCAGGTGGGCGACTGCCAGTATGCCCTCAAGCAATACGAGAATGCCTTCAACACCTATCAGGCCATCAATCAGACGTCGTTTGCCTCGGCCCAGACGCTCTACTATGCCTCGAAAGCCCGCGAGATGTGGGATAACGACAGCACCACGGTGCTGGCCCTGCTCGACAGTGCCCTCACCCGCTTCCCCCAACCCTATCACAGCGATGCAGGCCCCTACATTCTGCACCGCGCCAAGACCCTGTACAAGTTTGGGCGATACCGCGACTCGGCCTTGGACTTCGACACCTACGAGAAGCTCATCGGTACCCGTAACCTCAATGACAACTTCTTCTACATGAAAGAGCAGGCCGACCTGGCTGCAGGACTCTTCCCCTGGGCATTGGACGACATCGACAAGGCCCTGTCCATCCGTCCCAAAGAGTATCTTTACGTGGTCGAGAAGGCCGTCATTCAGTTGCGCGTAGGCAGTATCGACGAAGCCATCTATACAGCCGAGCAAGCCCTGAAGATCAACCCCGAGGGAGCTGATGCCTACAAGGTGCTGGGCATTGCATACGGGCAAAACAACAACAAGACGGAAGCCCTGAAGTACCTGAAAAAGGCCAAGGAGTTGGGCGACCCGCAGGTAGACGAATGGATTGAAAAACTTCAATAAGCCATGACGCACACACACCTTAAAATCATCGCCAGCCTACTGCTCCTTCTCTTAGGATGCGCACCCTCGCTTCAGGCCAAGCTCATCAAGGTATTGGCCATCGGCAACAGTTTTTCGCAAGATGCCGTCGAAGAACACCTCTATCAGCTGGCCGCCGCTCAGGGCGACAGCCTCGTGATAGGCAACGCCTACATACCGGGATGCTCCATCGACCGCCATTGGAACAACGCCCAGAAGGGTACGCCCGACTATGCCTACCGAAAAATCATAGGAGGGAAACGCACCGAAAGGAAGAAGGTAGCCCTGGAAGAAATGATTCGCGACGAGGCCTGGGACATCATCACCCTGCAACAAGCCAGCCAATACTCGGGAATGGTCGAAACCTACGGCCACTTGGGCGACCTGATCGATTACGTCAAGCATTGCGCCACGGGGAAGGACGTCAAGATAGCCTTCCACATGACCTGGGCCTATCAGCAAGACTCCAGCCACAAGGGCTTCAAACAATATGGCAACGACCAGCATCAGATGTATCGGGCCATCTGTCAGGCCGTAAAACAAGCGACAACGACCCACCACATCCGGAAAATCATCCCGGCAGGCGTAACCATCCAATATGCCCGGGCAGCACTCAGCGATACCCTCACGCGCGACGGCTATCATCTGGCCATTCCCACCGGACGTTATGCCGCGGCATGCACCTGGTGCAGGTGTCTGACGGGGAAGAAACTCCGTAAAAACACCTATCTCCCGGCCGGCATGACCGCAGAAACCGCCCGAATCATACGTCGCGCAGCCGACGAAGCCGTATCCGACTCCAAAAAAATATTCTGATTCCCACTGTCCACCCTGTTTACACGTCCTGTAAAATGGTTTCGTACCCCTACAATTTCGTTTTGCACGTCATGTAAAATGGTTTCGTACCCCTACAATTTCATTTTACATGCCATGTAAACGGGTTTGCACCCCTACAATTTCATTTTGCACGTCATGTAAAATGGTTTTGTACCCCTACAATTTCATTTTACATGCCATGTAAACGGGTTTGTACCCCTACAATTTCATTTTACATGCCATGTAAACGGGTTTGTACCCCTACAATTTCATTTTACACGCCATGTAAACGCGATTTCACCCCTGCAATTTCAACTTACACGCCATGTAAACGCAATTTCACCCCTGCAATTTCAACTTACACGCCATGTAAGCAGGATTTCACCCCTGCAATTTCAACTTGCACGCCATGTAAGCAGGAATTTCACCCCTGCAATTTCAACTTACACGCCATGTAAGTAGGAATTTCACCCCCGCAATTTCAACTTACACGCCATGTAAGCACGATTTCACCCCCGCAATTTCAACTTACACGCCATGTAAGCAGGATTTCACCCCTGCAATTTCAACTTACACGCCATGTAAGCACGATTTCACCCCCGCAATTTCAACTTGCACGCCATGTAATGGCAAAATAAGATTTCGGATAAAGACTTTACAAAAGAGAAAAGGTAGCCGCTAAAATGCGAGAAGGCGGATGGCAACGCAAGCCATCTCGTCCATCAGGATGGATTCTTGCCCAAACACGTTCCTGGATGCCACTCCAACAGGAGTACCCTTCGGGTCAATCCCTCCCGAATGGCATAAGGCTGGGCCGGGCGTTCGCCTACCACCCACACAATCTGCTCGCCGTGGGTAACGACCAACTGCCGATGCCTGGCAAAAAGCGATTTCTTGCGATCGGTCAGGAAGTCGCTGACCAGTTTGGAACCTTTCATGCCAAACGGAACAAAGCGGTCGCCCGGCCGAATGCGCCTCACCTGCAAGCACTCCATGCCCTCAGCGTCAACAGCCACCCGATGGGGCTCGCGCGGAATCTCCGACAGCCGGTCGATGGAGAGGAAACGGGCCGTGAGCCGGCCATCATCCAACTGCAAAGGCGTGTCGACCTCAAGCGTCATCACATCACCCTCACCGAGCGAAGGCTGCTTCCCCAAGAACAAGCGCCCCCGGTCAATGACTAGTTCGTAAGGCGGAGCATAGAAGACAGCCTGACTGCCACGTTGGGCACATTGCCAGGCATCCGCCACCTGCCTGTCGGTGAAGCGATAAGGGTGAAGGCAGTGAAAGAGGAGCAGATGCGGCGAAGGCAACCGCATCAAGTCGGGAAGCGACAAGCAGCGTTCGGCCCCGTCAAGGGGTGGCAACTCCACGCTTCGCAGCGCCTCGGGCAGCGTCGCCTCGCACCACTCATCCACTTCGGCCAATCGTCCGATGGTAGCCTGCAAGGTAGCATCGATAGAAGGATTGATTTCGCGCATGAGGGGCAGCAACTGCCAGCGGATTTTATTGCGTTTATACACCGTTTCGAGGTTGGTATGGTCGGTCACATAGGTTTGCCCCATCTGAGAGAGGTAGTCCAGCAAGTCCTGGCGGCCTACATCGAGCAGCGGGCGCACCACCCGGCCGTGAACATAGCGCATACCCGTCAGGCCCTTGACCCCCGTACCCCGCAGCAAGTTCAACAAAAGCGTTTCGACATTGTCGTCGCGATGGTGGGCAACGGCAATCACGTCATACCCCTCCTCCTCCACCAAGCGATTGAAGTAGGCGTAGCGCAAGTCACGGGCCGCCATCTCGATGCTGACACCCCGACGGGCCGCTTCATCGGCCGTGTCGAAAGCCGTGACATGCAGTTTCACACCGCGACGATGGCAAAGCTCACGCACAAAACGCTCGTCGCCCTCCGATTCCTCGCCCCGCAGCCTGAAGTTACAATGGGCCGCAGCCACGTCATAGCCCAATTCCTGCAAGAGACACAACAGGGCCACTGAGTCGGGGCCGCCGCTCAGGGCCACCAACACCCGTGACGAAGCAGGAATGAGGTGATGGAACGCTATAGTTTGCTGAACAATTCTTGTGAGATGATTCATCGGAGTGCAAAGTTATCCGTTTCTCCAGAATGAAAGGAAGAAAAATTCGCAGAAAAGTTTGGTTATCCTATAAAATAGTTATACTTTTGCAGGCGAAACAAAACAGGGTACCTTGACCGAGTGGTTAGGTAGCGGTCTGCAAAACCGTGTACAGCAGTTCGAATCTGCTAGGTACCTCTACTAAATCAGCCGCGAAGCAATGCTTCGCGGCTGATTCGTTATGGACAGAGATACCGTTCTCCTTATTTCACTTGCAGCGTCAGCGTGGCCGGGCGCAAACCTTTGGCCGAAGCCTTGACTTCAACCCGACCGGGCACCTCGCCCGACTGCACAATGGCCGTCAACATACCGCTGAAGAGGTGCATCCGAGGCTCATGGAACAAGTCCAAGCAGGCGGGATCGCCATTGGCTCCGGCCCGATAGCTACCTGCACCCGACACCTCAAACGAGACCAAACGACCATCGGCAGGACACAACCTTCCCTCCTTGTCCACCACCTTGACGGTGATGTAAGCCAAGTCTTTTCCGTCAGCCTGCAAGGTGGGCACAGCGCTCTCCATCACCAGATGATGGGGCTTACCGGCCGTACGGACCACTTCTTCGGCCGCAGCACGGCCCTGCTCGTCATAGGCCACCACCTTTAACTCACCGGGTTCATACTTCACCTCGCGCCACATCAGGCGGAAGCGATGCTTCAGCGACTCCTTGCTCTTGCGCTGAATGCCCATACTCTTTCCGTTGATGAAGAGTTCGGCGGCAGGATAGCTGGTGTAGACAAAGACGGGCGTCACTTCCCCCTCGCGCCCCGGCCAGGTCCAGTGAGGCAGCACATGGAGGGTGGGCTCTGACTTGTTCCACTGACTGCGGTAGAGGTAGAACCGGTCTTTGGGAAGGGAGGCCAGGTCGATGATACCGAAATAAGAACTGTGGCTGGGCCATCCGTTGGTATCGTAGGGATAAGGCTCACCCAGGTAATCGAAGCCGGTCCACACGAATTGTCCCATGGTCCACTCATGATCTTCGGCCAAAGCGAAGTCGGGATCGGGCAGATTACACCAGGAACCGGCCTCTACATCGTAAGAAGAACTCTGATGGTCGTCGTAGGAACCGAAATCCTTATCCACCACCGGGAACTTGTAGACGCCGCGAGAGCTTACCGTCGAGGCCGTTTCGCAACCCAAAAGCATGTTTTGGGGCAAGCGGCGGTAGCCTTCTTCATATCGATGGGCCCGATAGTTGAAGCCCGGCACGTCGATCACGGAGGCAAATCCGTTGTCGAGCACACACGACACCTGGTCCATGCCGCACGTCACGGGGCGCGTGGGGTCTTCGCGATGACAGATGTCCTGCAAATGGCGGGCCAACTTGTAACCATCGGGGCGGCATTGCGTGGGCACCTCGTTACCGATGCTCCACATCACCACGCTGGGAGCATTGCGATAGTGGTGCAACATATTCACCAGGTCGCGGTCGCCCCACTCCGCAAAGAGACGGTGATAACCGTTGTCGACCTTGCCCAAATCCCATTCGTCGAAAGGCTCCACCATCATCATGAAACCCATTTCGTCGCACAGTTCCACCAGTTCGGGCGCCGGCATATTATGCGATGTACGAATGGCATCGCAGCCCATGTCCTTGAGCAGAAGCAGCTGATGGCGAAGCGCAGAACGATTGACGGCCGCACCCAGAGGACCCAGGTCGTGATGATTGCACACGCCGCGGAATTTGCGTCGCTCTCCGTTCAGATAGAAGCCCCGCTCGGGAATGACCTCAACGGTTCTGATGCCGAAACGGGTGGTGTAGGTGTCGACCAGGCGGGTGCTGTCGACGTAAATGCGTGTGGTGGCATGATAAAGGTGGGGATGCTCGGGCGACCACAGCATGGGGCGCTCGACAACGAAGTTCTGCAACACCGTACTATCGTGCAGCACCGGTTCCATGCGGTCTTTGCGGGCCACGATTTGTCCTTGGGGAGAAGTGATTTCGGTGACGACACGGAGCGACTGCAGGGGGCGCACGTGGAGCAGGCGCGTCTGCAGACGTACGGAGGCAAAGTCGGCTGCGACGTGAGGAGTCGTAATGTAGGTACCCCAAACCGGCACGTGGACTTTTTCAGTCGTCACCACATGAACGTTGCGATACAGCCCCGCGCCCGGGTACCATCTCGACGACTGGGGCTGGTTCTCCAAGCGCACGGAGAGCACGTTGTCCTTTCCGTCGGGCCGGATGGCTTCGGTTACATCGCAGTGAAAGGAGTTGTAGCCGTATGGCCAATAAGCCACCTGCTTTCCGTTCACGTAGACACGGGCATCGCTCATCGCGCCATCGAAGATCAGGCTCACCTCCTTGCCCTGGGGCACGTCGAAGCGACAACGATACCAGCCTACACCCATGTAGGGCAAACCGCCGGTGCGGCCGGTCTTCAGCGACGCCTGGGTTTCTTGATTCTGCGTGATGGCCACGTGCTGCACGTCGCAACCTCCATCAAACGGTCCGTAGATGGCCCAGTCGTGAGGAACGGTGACGCTCTGCCAGGCCCGGTCGTCATACGAGGGCTGCTCTGCCCCGACCTGTTCTCCTTTAATAAACTTCCAGCCCTTTTCGAGCAATACTTCCGTGCGCTGGGCCGAGAGCGCACCTATACCCAACAGCAAAAACAGGCTCAACAAAGTGATCCTTACTTGATAGAATGTCATCAGAGAGGGATTAGTGTTTCTTGATATTCTCCCGATCGTGGTCCAACTTCTTCAGGAAGAACTTCACCTTCTGTTGGGCACGGTCTAAGTTAAAGTTCAACGTGTCGCGCGCAATGTTGTCCAGATCGGGTTGCGCGGCTGCCTGCTCACACTCCGTCAGCTGCACCCGGGCTTCGGCCAGGTCGATGGAGTCGAGCAAGAGGATGCCTTGCTCGCGAGCATTGAGGGCGAGGGGGAACTCCTTGCGTAAACGTTCAATCTGCTGTTTGGCTCCGGCAAAGTCATTTGCCTGCAAAGCCGAACGGGCAGCTACCAGGCAGGCTTGTCCGCCTGCTTCTACATCATTTTTCTCCTTACAACCTGCGGTGAGGAGCGATAGGGCCATTACGACCACAAAAAACGGATGCTTTCTCATGTCATGGGGATGTTGTTGAGCCCAAAAGTACTAAAATCTCACGATTTTGCGTACTTTTGCACCACAAATAATGACTATGGAGCTGCTCTCGTTAGAACAAGTAATTGAAAAAGTCAAGGCCCAGGACATCTTCCACACCATCGGCGAAACGGCCGACAGTTTGGGATACCCCTGCTACCTGATTGGCGGTTATGTGCGCGACCTCTTCTTGAACCGGCCGACCAATGATGTCGACGTCATGGTGGTAGGCAACGGCATCGAGACCGCCAGGGCGCTTTCCACGCGTCTGGGACGGGAGCACCAGCCGGCCATCTATCAGAACTTCGGTACGGCCCAGGTGAAATGGCACGGTATCGAAATTGAGTTTGTGGGCGCCCGACGCGAGAGCTACGACCGCAACTCGCGCAAGCCCATCGTTGAAGACGGCACCCTCGAAGACGACCTCAACCGGCGCGACTTTACCATCAATGCCTTGGGCATTTGCCTCAACGCGGACCACTTTGGCGAACTCGTCGACCACTTTGAGGGTCTCTACGACCTGGAGGACGGCATCATTCGCACTCCCCTTGACCCCGACATTACCTTTAGCGACGACCCCCTGCGCATGATGCGCTGCATCCGCTTTGCCACGCAGCTCAACTTCTTCATCGACGACGAAACGTTCGATGCCTTGGAAAGGAACAAGGAGCGCATCAAGATTATCAGCGCCGAGCGAATCATTGCGGAGCTCAACAAAATCATGCTCTCGCCCATCCCCTCGAAAGGTCTGATCGACTTGGAGCGATGCGGACTGCTGGAACTGATACTTCCCGAAATCACGGCCTTGGAAGGGCGCGAAACGAAGGCCGGCATTTCACACAAAGACATCTTCTACCACACGCTGCAAGTGGTCGACAACGTGGCCCAGCGCAGCGACAACCTCTGGTTGAGATGGGCCGCCCTGTTGCACGACGTGGGCAAACCCATTACGAAGGCCTTCAGTCCGACCTTGGGATGGACCTTCCACAACCACAACTTAGTGGGTGCAAAACTGGTGAATCGCATCTTCAAGCGCATGAAGCTGCCCACCGACGAGCGCATGAAGTATGTAAAGAAGTTGGTAGAGCTCCACATGCGCCCCATCGTGATTGCCGATGAAGAAGTCACCGACAGCGCCGTGCGCCGCCTGCTCTTCGACGCCGGCAACGACATTGACGACCTGATGACGCTGTGTGAATCAGACATCACGAGCCGGAACGAAATCAGAAAGCAACGGTTCCTCAACAACTTCAACACCGTCAGGCAAAAGCTGAAAGACATTGAAGAGAAAGACCGCATCCGTAACTTCCAACCGCCGGTCGACGGCGAAGAAATCATGCGCATCTTTGAGCTGACGCCCTGTCGCGAAGTCGGCACCCTGAAGAGCTGCATCAAGGATGCCATCTTAGACGGCAAAATTCCCAACGAACACGATGCCGCCTACGAGTTCATGCTCAAGAAGGCAGCCGAGATGGGACTCACGCCCAAGCAATAACCGGCACGCAAGGCCCCGACGAATGCCGGAGGCACGTTTGACCATGAAGTTCGTTCGGGCCTGCTCAAAGATGCTTCGCCCTTCTGTTACTCAAGTAAAATCTACTCTTCCTCCAATAAAAACAATCCTAATTGCAAAAAGCGACTTGCTTGCGGAACTTTCCGCAAGCTCACTCAAGCGTGCGGGCGTTTGCGGAACTTTCCGCAAGCTCACTCAAACGTGCGGGCGTTTGCGGAACTTTCCGCAAGCTCACTCAAACGTGTGGGCGTTTGCGGAACTTTCCGCAAGTTTCTCGCAAGTGTGCGGGGCGTTTGCGGAACTTTCCGCAAGCTCACTCAAGTGTGCGGGGCGTTTGCGGAAGTTTCCGCAAGCTTCTCGCAAGTGTGCGGGGCGTTTGCGGAACTTTCCGCAAGCTCACTCAAGTGT
>SFKY01000066.1 GCA_004554665.1 Bacteroidales bacterium | reverse complement strand
ATTAAGTAATAAGGAGATTTAAGCAATGGCAAAGAAAGCGGTGGCTACCTTGCACGAAGGTTCAACTGACGGACGTGCATACACAAAGGTAATCAAGATGGTTAAGAGCCCCAAGACTGGCGCTTATGTATTTGATGAGCGTATGGTTCCTAATGAGGCTGTTAAGGATTTCTTCAAAGATTAATTTTTGAATTACCATACATAAAAAGAGGATGTATCTTCACGATGCATCCTCTTTTTGTGTATGGTGGTAGGGGAAGAAACGAATAATCCCACAGTCTTTACCTTGGAATCGGTGAGACATTGTCTGCGCCCGTTGGTGAAAGACTGTGGGATTTGTTATGTGATGTCTGTCGTCTGCTGTTATTCGGGGATATTGCGGAGAATCTCAAGCAGATGATCCCAAACCATTTGTACGGTAGGGATGAGGAGACGCTCGTCCGGTGTGTGTACGTATCGGAGTGTCGGGCCGAAGCTTACCATGTCGAGATTGGGGTAACGTTCGGAGAAGAGACCACATTCCAGGCCGGCGTGTATGCCGAGTACGCGAGGTTCTTTGCCGAAGAGTTTGCGGTAGGTGTCGACCGTAATCTCCACCAACTTGCTATTGGGATTCATCTTCCATGCAGGATATCCATCGGTAGAAACCACTTTGGCACCGGCGAGTTCGTAGGCGGCGCGTACAGTATTGCACATGTTGTCAAGATTGCTCATGACATTGGAGCGCTGTGATGAGAGCACTTCCACCTGTGTGTCTGTTGTCTTGACGGCAGCTACATTGCTTGATGTTTCTACCATCCATGCGAGAGCCTCGTCTTGGCACATGGCGAAAATTCCATTGTCCACGGCTTGCAAAGCGCTGATGATGTTACGGCCAACGGTTGCCGGGAGAACGGGCTGGGCATCTGTGCTTCCGAGAGCAAACTGCATAGCGGTATCTGTAACGTGGAATTCGTCTTCGGCGGCGGCCACAAATATGTTGAAGTCGGCCTTTACTTCCTCTTTGAAGGCAGTGGGAACGGCAAATACTACCCGGCCGTCGCGGGGAATGGCATTGTGCAATTTACCGCTATTGAAACTGGCAAGTCTGAGGTCGCACTTACGCAATTCGTTGTACAAGAAACGGGAAAGGAGTTTGATGGCATTGGCGCGTTTCTTGTTGATATCGTCGCCCGAATGGCCACCCACAAGTCCCTTGACGCTGGCTTCCATAAAGAAATAGCCCTCTGGAGCCTCTTCGCGTGCAAAATCGAATGTGGCGATGGTGCTCCGGCCTCCTGCACAACTTACGAAGAATTGTCCCTCGTCTTCAGAATCAAGATTGATCAGGTAATCGCCATTCATGAAACCTGCCTGCATACCCATAGCACCGGTAAGCTGTGTCTCCTCATCGCGTGTGAAAACACATTCGATCGGGCCGTGCTCTATATCGTTGCTATCAAGAATAGCTAATTCGATGGCACAGCCGATACCATCGTCGGCACCGAGTGTGGTCCCTTTGGCGCGGAGCCACTCGCCGTCGACATAAGTCTGGATGGCATCGTGGTCGAAATCGAAGTCAATATCCACGAGTTTGTCGCAAACCATATCCATATGGCTTTGCAGGATGACAGTCTTGCGGTTTTCATGACCCGGAGTGGCCGGCTTGCGGATAAGCACATTTCCGGTTTCGTCAACTTTTGTCTCGTATCCATGACTTTCACCGAAGTCTTTCAGATACTCAATCATGCGCTCCTCGCGCTTTGAAGGGCGGGGAATTTGGTTGATTTTTGCGAACTGCTCAAATACGCGAGCAGGTTTTAGTTCTACATTACTCATTTTTATGTCATTTTATTTTGTCTTTTAATCGAAAAGCGTTACCTTTGTCCAGCAAACCAATGTCTCTGTGACGCTACAAAATTAGGAAAAATGGTAGAAACTCTGCTCATAAGCGTGTTAATAATTGCTATTGCGATGGCATTATTGTGCGTGAAATTGCTTTTCAGGAAGCACGGTGAGTTTTCTTCACCCCATATCCATGATAGTCAGGCGATGAAGGATAGAGGAATCCATTGTGTCATCGAGCAAGACAGAGAGGCGAGAAAGGAGTAAGCCTGCTGGAGCGGCTTGCAACCATACAATAGGAATAATATAAATTAGAATAAAAATATGAAGAAGAATCTTTTGAAAACTATGTCCTTGGCAGCTGTTGCTACACTTGCCCTGGCATCTTGCAATCAGAGTAATCCACAGGCCGATGCGCAGGCCGAAGCCAAGCAGACAGCTCCTACAGAGTTGAAAATCGCTTATGTAGAGGTAGACTCTATCATGACTCAGTACAAGTTCTGCAAGGACTATTCGCTGATACTCCAGAAGAAGGGACAGAATATTCAGAACACCTTGGCTGCCAAGCAACAGCAGTTGCAGGCTGCCGCTGCCAATTTCCAGCAGAAAGTGCAGCAGAATGCCTATACACGCGAGCAGGCAGAAGGCATACAGGCCGGTCTGCAGAAGCAGAGCAATGACTTGCAGGCGCTCGATCAGCGCTTGAGCAACGAGTTTCAGGTAGAGACAGCCAAGTATAACAATGCCCTGCGTGACTCTATCCAGCATTTCCTTGCTGCTTATAACAAGGACAAGAAGTATAGCCTGATTCTGAGCAAGGCTGGCGACAACCTGCTTTATGCTGACAAGGCTTACGATATTACCAATGAGGTGATAGCCGGCTTGAACAAGGCTTACAAGCCCACTGCTGCCACCAAGAAAGAGACAGAGACGGAAAAGAAATAATCCTATCCCAACTTATCTTCCCACAAGCCTCCCATCCACGTGGGAGGCTTTATTTTTATAAAAGTATGACACGACAAGAGAGATACCGCTTCGTTCTCGATTATTTCAGGGAGAAGACCCCCGTAGTGACGACAGAACTCCAGTTTGGCAGTGCTTTCCAACTGTTGGTGGCTACCCTCCTCAGTGCGCAATGTACCGACAAGCGTATCAATCAGGTTACTCCGGCGCTCTTCAGTCGTTTTCCCACGGCACAAGCGATGGCCGAAGCCGAAGTGGAAGAGGTGTTCGGGTATATCCGCTCGGTGAGTTATCCCAATGCCAAGGCCCAGCATCTGGTAGACATGGCCCGCATGCTGGTCAGCAACTATGGCGGAGAGGTGCCCGAAGCCATGAGCGATCTTTTGAAGTTGCCCGGAGTGGGAAGAAAGACAGCCAACGTGATTCAGGCGGTATGGTTTGGCAAGGCTACGATGGCCGTAGACACCCATGTCTACCGCGTCAGTCACCGTATGGGACTGGTGGCCAAGACGGACAACACCCCGCTGAAAGTGGAGCAGGCGCTCATGCGCAATATTCCTGAGGCCGACATCCCCAATGCCCACCACTGGTTGCTGTTGCATGGCCGCTATGTGTGCAAGAGCAGTAAGCCTCTCTGCGGGCAATGTCCTTTTGATGCCCTGTGCCCCAAACGGTTGGAAGACTCAAAACTGTAAAGCATGCCAGATGGCCGACATGCTGGAGAGGAATAGATAGCAAAAAGTAAGTATATGGACAGCAAACGAATATTGGCTTTTTTGCAAGCCGTCGCCGCCAACAACAACCGTCCTTGGTTTCAGGCTCACAAGGCAGAATATGAACGATGCAAGCAGGAGTTTGAGGTCGGGGTAGACGAACTGATAGCCGCCCTTGCCAAGTTTGATTCGGAGATTTCCCATCTTACAGCCAAGGATTGTTGCTATCGTTTTTACCGAGATACCCGGTTCAGCGAAGACAAGTCGCCTTATAAGCGACACTTTGGGGCATATATCTGCGCCCACGGCAAGAAATCGTTGCGCGGAGGCTATTACATCCACCTGCAGCCCGGTCGGTGCATGATAGGAGTTGGTGCCTATTGGCTCCCCACCCACATCCTGACATCGTGTCGTAACGAGATTATGGGCAATATAGACCAGTGGCGTGCAGCGGTGGAAAATGGGGAGTTTGTCAACTGCTACGGCTATCCCAATGAGGGGCACATGGATGATGAGGCGGTGACGGATAAGGGCTTTGGATTGTCTTCCTTGAAGACGGCTCCCAAGGGATTCCCACGCGATTATGCATATGTAGATTACCTGAAGATGAAGGATTATGCCTGTTGGCATTCCCTTCCCGATTCTTTCTTCGCTCAGCCGCAATGGGCTGAGCGCTTGGCGGATTATTATCGTGTCGCCAAGCCCATGATGGATTTTGTCAATGCGGTGATAGATGATTACGAATAGTCAAACGAGACATAGATGAGCAGACAGCGCATTTTTTACTTGGATGTATTACGGGCGATAGCCTGTCTGATGGTCATCCTTATGCACTCGCCCATGCCGGGTGTGGCTACTGGTCATATTGTCAACTCGGCCATCTCTTTTGTGACAGCTGCCGGATTGGTGCTCTTTTTCATGATTAGTGGGTCGCTGCTGTTGCCTGTCACGATTGGCAGTCGCGATTTCATGCGGCGGCGTATGGGTAAGGTGCTGTGGCCTACCTTGTTTTGGACCTTGTTTTATGTTTCGGTCAATCTGTTGACAGGAAGTACCACCTTGGCCGAGCTGCCCAAGGTGCTGCTGTCGATTCCGTTTGCGACACAGGGGCACGGCATTCTGTGGTTCATGTACACATTAATAGGCCTCTATATCGTATCACTCATTATTTCGCCGTGGCTGCTCAAGGCCTCCCGTCGCGAAGTGGAAGGTCTCTTGATACTGTGGGGCATCACCATGTGTTTCCCTTTGCTCAGACTGGTGGTGGATGTCAACGAGTCTGCCACCGGCATATATTATTATGTGAGTGGTTTTGCGGGTTATTTCCTGTTAGGCTATTACTTGCGGAGATATGAGATACGGCCTTCCCGATGGATTGTTGTAGGTTTGTTTGCCTTGCCGCTATGCGTGGCGGCTGCTGTCAAACTGTTGGGATGGGCGATAGATTTCTATTCGCTTTTCTGGTATCTCAGTGTCTTTGTTGCCATGATGGCCGTAGCATGGTTTGCGTGGATGCAGCGCTCGGTCGGCCCTTATCAAGAGGGGCTTCGCTGGCATCGCTGGGTCGTCAACTTCTCCAATTGTAGTTTTGGCATCTATCTCATCCATATCTTTGTGATGCGACACCTCTTGTGGAACTGTGGTTTTATCCAAATCGGGGGGGGTAATTGTCAGATAGTCTTAACCTTTGTGTTGACTACCGCCATTTCCTATATCATTGTCTATCTCATCAGCCTGCATCCCGTCGGCAAATATATCGTTGGTTTTAGTAGGTAATGGCCTTTGGCAATCGTAAAGGCCACGTTTAGGGTGCCTAAATGCCACAATTAGCGTCGTAATTGTGGCATTTACGGTTTGTGGATGTGTAGGATGCTTTTAGTTGGCCTTGTCATTGCTCTTGGATGTACAGCGCATGAGGGATGGATGGGCCCGAAAAAAGGTCGGAAGTGATAATGAATGTCAAATTTTGGAAGAAAAACTCATAATTTATAAATATCTATTCGCTTTTTTACTAAATTTGTAAGCGTTTAGAAACATAAACTTAATACTTACCCTTATGAGAATCGGAATACCTAAAGAGATTAAGAACAACGAGAATCGGGTGGGCATGACTCCCGATGGCGTTGCCGAGTTAGTGAGACATGGTCATGAAGTATTTGTACAGCATACTGCCGGTGAGGGTAGTGGTTTTTCCGACGATGCTTACACCCAAGTAGGTGCCCAGATACTCCCTACCATCGCCGATGTGTATGACATCGCCGAGATGATAGTCAAAGTGAAAGAGCCTATTGCTCCTGAATATCCGCTTATCAAGAAAGGTCAGTTGCTGTTTACCTATTTCCATCTGGCTTGCGACAAATCACTCACCGATGCGATGATTCAGAGTGGTGCCGTATGCCTGGCTTATGAGACGGTGCAGACACCCGACCGCAGACTGCCGTTGCTGATTCCGATGAGCGAAGTGGCTGGTAGGATGGCTGCTCTCAACGGAGCCTACTATCTGCAGAAGACCAAGGGTGGAAAAGGAAAGTTGATGAGTGGTGTGCCCGGTGTGAAGCGTGCCAAGGTGCTCGTGCTTGGTGGTGGCATTGTGGGCGAGGCTGCCGCAAGGGTAGCTGCCGGAATGGGTGCCGATGTCTATATCACGGATATCAGCCTGCCTCGTCTGCGTCAACTGGAGGCAGACCTGCCCGTCAACGTGCATACGCTGTATTCGACGGAGCGCAATATCCGTAAGGAGTTGGCTGATGTCGATATTGTCATTGGGTCGGTACTCGTTCCCGGCGACAAGACGCCTCACCTCATTACCCGCGAGATGCTGAAAGAGATGGAGCCCGGCACCGTGCTGGTGGATGTGGCTATCGATCAGGGTGGATGCTTTGAGACTTCGCGTCCCACCACGCACAGCGAACCTGTCTACGAGGTGGATGGTATCGTACACTATGCTGTTGCCAACATTCCGGGTGCAGTGCCTAATACCTCCACGGCTGCGCTCACCAATGCTACCCTCAAGTATGCGGTGGCTTTGGCCGACAAGGGTTGGAAACAGGCATGCAAGGATGATGAGGCGCTGTATAAGGGCCTGAATGTAGTAGAGGGGAAGGTTACCTACAAGGCAGTGGCCGATGTATGGGGACTTCCGTACGAGCCAGCTGTTCTCGATTAATCATTATGGGTGGCTTGCCACCAAGCAGTCATAGTTTTCCGGCCCACTACGTAAGAATTGGTAGTCGGGTCGGAAATTGTTATTCCTGAGAATGTATCGACTTTCCATGCGCCGGAATAGGCACTGTAGATTTCGGCTGTCGCTTTGGCGTAGGGTACCATCCGCTTGATCTGTTGGACTATCTGCTCGGCATCGGCATTGTTTTCGCAGAGTCTGTCGGTATAGCTTTGCATGTCAAAGAAGATGGTTTGTGCCATACCGTCAAGCTTTTGCAGTTCGTCATTCTTGTCGTTGTCATACGTGTACCGACTGTTGAGCTCGCGCATGCAGCGTGCCGTCTCGTCTATCTGCTTACAGTCGATGACCGAAAGTGTGCCATACGGGTAGGAATAATGCGAATAAAAATCATAAAAGGCATCCACCACGCCCTGATAGTTAGGTTGCGAGGCGATAAGGCATGGCCATATCTGCTTGTAGGGCAAACCGGCCGCCATAATCTCGCTGGTCGACGCGATAAGGTAGTCGGCTGCATCTTTCAGGTCGTAAGCCACTTCGACCCCAGCCATGTAGCAGTCGTCGAAGACCACAAACTGCATGTGCATCCCTGCTTGTCGGATTCCGTCGGCCAGGTCTGACAGCTCAATCTGATACGCTGCCTCGCTTCCTCCGAATGACCGGGTCTTGTAAAAATCGTAGATACCTTTGGGAATCCATCCTGTACCGTGGCAGCCGATGAGCATGGCATAGTGGTTGGCCGGTGCCTGCAGCTTCACGTCGTTCAATACCGATGCGATGCCATACGCAGTGGTATAGTTGTAGCGGTTATACCGTTTCAGCGTGTCCCTTACACACTGCTGTCCCTTGTAGGAGATTTCCACCAATGCCGCATAGGTGGGGCTTTGGGAAATGAATACCATCAGTCGGTTGCTTCCCAATCCGCCCTGCGTCTTGATGGCCGTCTCAATGTCAGCAATGTTTTGGGTGAAGTACGAGTACAGGTTGCTGTTGTATGGCTCGTTGGCCCCTGCAGACCACGGCATAAAAAGCAGAAGCGTTTTCTCAGCCGCTTGTGGCGGTTCCGGATTGTCACTGTTATGACATGCAGTCAACATCCCTACAATCATGAATGCCAGATATATGCTGAGAAAACGCTTCATAGTCTATCTTTTTTTGAGTTCTGCAATTGATTCTTTCAGAGCGGCAATCTTCTCTTCGGAGTCGCTCTGCTTCTTGCGCTCCAGCGCCACGACGGCCTCGGGAGCATGCGCCACGAATTTCTCGTTAGAGAGCTTCTTCTTCACCCCTGCGAGGAATCCTTCCAAATGCTTGAGCTGTGCCTCGGCCTTGGCGATTTCTGCCTCCACGTCGATGAGGTCGCCGAGTGGTACGGCAAACTCGTGGGTGCCTACCATAAACGCACTGGCGTTGGCGTCCTTGTCGGCCACTACGCTGATAGCGCTGAGGTTGGCCATCTTGATGATGATGCTGTCGAAGTCGGCACTGGCATTGGCACCGATTGCCTGCAGCTCCAGTTTCTCTTTCGGGGCAATATTCTTCTGGTTGCGCACCATACGCACGCCGCTCACAATCTGCTTGGCCACCTCTACCTGCTCAATGAGACGCAGGTCGTCGTCTGTGGGATTGTCCACGTGAAGGGCGTCGCGCATAATGCTCTCACCGTCCTTGCGGTCGTAGATGTGCTGCCACAGTTCTTCGGTGATAAACGGCATAAAGGGGTGGAGCATCTTGAGCAAGGTCTCGAAGAAGCGGATGGTGGCCTCGTAGGTGGGTCGGTCGATGGGCTGTGCCTCGCCATTGATGTAGGCTGGCTTCACCATCTCCAGATACCAGCTGGAGAACTCGTCCCAGAACAGGCGGTAAACAGCCATCAGCGCCTCGGAGATACGGTACTTGCGGAACAGGTCGTCTACTTCGGCATTGACTTGTTTCAGCTTGGCGTCAAACCAGGCCACTGCGGTCTTTCCGGCTTCGGTCGGTGCGATGTCGTCTGCTACGTTCCAACCCTTAACCAGGCGGAAAGCGTTCCAGATCTTGTTGTTGAAGTTTCGGCCTTGTTCGCAGAGAGCCTCGTCGAAGAGGATGTCGTTGCCGGCAGGAGCCGACAGCATCATGCCCATGCGTACACCGTCTGCACCAAACTTCTCGATCAGTTCGATGGGGTCGGGCGAATTGCCGAGGCTCTTCGACATCTTGCGGCCGAGTTTGTCGCGCACGATACCGGTAAAGTAGACATTCTTGAACGGGAACTTGCCCATATACTCCTCGCCGGCCATGATCATGCGGGCCACCCAGAAGAAGATGATGTCCGGAGCCGTTACCAAGTCGCTGGTGGGATAATAATAGTTGATTTCTTCGTTGCCGGGATTATTGATACCGTCGAAGAGGGAGATGGGCCAAAGCCATGAAGAGAACCATGTATCGAGCGCATCGTCGTCCTGACGCAGGTCTTCGGCCTGCAGATTGGCGTTTCCGCTCTTCTCGCGGGCCAGCTTGAGAGCCTCTTCTGCGGTCTCGGCCACGACAAACTGCTCTTCGCCGTAATAGTAGGCAGGAATGCGGTGACCCCACCACAACTGGCGCGAGATACACCAGTCTTGTATGTTCTCCAACCAGTTCTTATAGGTGGTCTTGTACTTGGCCGGATAGAAGTTCATCTCACCGTTTACCACCGGCGGCAGGGCGATGTCGGCAAAATGCTGCATCCTAAGGAACCACTGGAGCGACAGACGTGGCTCTATGGCGGTATCTGGATTGCGCTCCGAGTAGCCCACCTTATTATTATAGTCTTCCACGCGCTCCATCAGGCCAGCTTCTGCCAAGTCCTTGGCTATCTGTTTGCGGCAGTCGAAGCGGTCCATGCCCACATAGAGGGGCGACTGCTCAGAGATGGTGGCATCGGGATTGAAGATGTCGATGGTCTCCAGATTGTGTGTCTTGCCGAGCATATAGTCATTGGTGTCGTGTGCCGGAGTCACTTTCAGACAACCCGTTCCGAATTCGATGTCCACGTAGCGGTCTTCGATGACAGGTATCACGCGGTTTACCAGCGGAACGATGACTTTCTTACCCTTCAGCCACTGGTTTTTGGGGTCTTTGGGGTTGATACACATGGCTGTGTCGCCCATGATGGTCTCGGGGCGGGTAGTAGCCACTACGGCATAGTAGCCTTTCTCGTCCTTGTGGATGACATTGCCCTCACCGGCAGCCTCTACATCGGTGCAATCGCACTCGGGAGCCACGTAGTATTTCAGGTGGAAGAGTTTCGACTGCTCATCGTTGTACACCACTTCCTCATTGCTCAGGGCTGTCTGTGCCTTCGGGTCCCAGTTGACCATGCGCAGGCCACGGTAGATGAGTCCCTTGTTGTACAGGTCTACAAATACCTTGATGACACTCTCCGAGCGTTTTTCGTCCATTGTGAAAGCTGTACGGTCCCAGTCGCAAGAGGCACCGAGCCTGCGCAACTGCTTCAAGATGATGCCGCCGTGCTCATGTGTCCAGTCCCACGCATGTTTCAGAAACTCGTCGCGTGTCAGGTCATGCTTCTTGATACCCTGTTCGGCCAGTCGCTTCACCACCTTTGCCTCGGTGGCAATCGAGGCGTGGTCGGTACCGGGCACCCAACAGGCGTTCTTGCCCTCCATGCGCGCCCTGCGCACCAGGATGTCTTGGATAGTGTTGTTCAGCATGTGGCCCATGTGGAGCACACCCGTCACGTTGGGCGGGGGAATGACGATCGTATAGGGTTCTCTTCCATCGGGCTTGCTGCTGAATAGTTTGTTGTCAAGCCAGTATTGATACCATTTCGACTCCACTTCTTTTGGGTCGTATTTGCTTGCTAATTCCATTTTATAATTATTTGTAATTTTCTCAATTAAAAAACGATGCAAAGTTACAAAATATTTGTTGGAAATTAATTACTTTTGCAAGAAATATTCGATGAATGAATACAAGAGAAAAGAAACTGGAGGCTATCGGCAGGCTGCTCGATGTACAGGAGCGGCTGCGCAAGGAGTGTCCTTGGGATCGGAAGCAGACCTTCGAAAGCCTGCGTCCGAATACGATAGAAGAGGTGTTTGAATTGGCCGATGCCCTGATGCGTCATGATCTGCACAATGTCAAGAAAGAATTGGGCGACGTGATGGAGCATGTGGTGTTTTATGCCATACTGGGCGACGAGGCGGGGGCGTTCGACATTGCCGACGTGTGCAATCAGGAGGCCGACAAGCTGATGTTCCGCCATCCGTTTATTGACTGGACGGGATGGCCCGGAGACCCCAAGGCGCAAGTGACCGACATGCCTGAAGACGGCGAGGCGGTGGAGGTGACCTGGGAACAAATCAAGCAGCGTGAGAAGGATGGCAACAAGACCGTACTCTCTGGTGTACCCGATGCCCTGCCGTCGCTTATCAAGGCGTATCGTATACAGGACAAGGCCCGAAACGTGGGCTTCGACTGGGAGCACAAGGAGGATGTGTGGGACAAGGTGCGTGAAGAACTGGGCGAACTGGAGGCAGAACTGAAGCGCGAAGACGCGGAGCGGTCGGCCAAGGAACTGGGCGACTTCCTGTTTAGTGTCATCAATGCGGCCCGTCTCTACCATATCAATCCCGACAATGCGCTGGAAGAGACCAACCAGAAGTTTATCAGGCGTTTCAACTATGTCGAGCGTAAGGCTAAAGAGGCTGGAAAATCGCTGAAAGACATGACATTGGGAGAAATGGATGCACTATGGGATGAAGCCAAGCGACAAGAACGGACACGGTAAATAGATAGATGGATATGAAGAAGCATGACAAGACCCTACTGGCCGCCTTGCTGGCCATGATGATAGGGTGGGGATGCACGGGAAAGAAGACCCAGCAGCAGCCCACAGAGAGCGATACGATGGTAGTGGAAGTGTCTACGCCTGACAGTACGGTCTATGGCGTGTGCGGTGAGGGAACCTCCATGCACGCACTGGAACTGGTGACCGATGAGGGTGATACGCTCACCTATCTGGTGGATGCCGATGCCGAACAGGAGACTGTCAAGGGTGGACTCTTTGCCGGCGACCGTATGGCGGTGGTGGGCTATAAGGGGGCAGAGGGCGACATGGTGGCCACCTGTGCTGTGAATCTCACCACGTTGATGGGCAAATGGACCAGTATCGACAAGAATTTTGAGATTCAGGAGGGCGGTTTGGTCGAGTCGAGTATCAAGGCCGAGACCCGTCCGTGGACCTCATGGAAGATTCACAATGGCCAACTGCTGCTCAATGCAGACACTTTCGCCATCGAGCGCCTCGGTGCCGATAGCCTTTGTCTTGAAAACGGCGAGGGAATCTTCGTCTTCAAGCGCCAGCGCCAGCAGTAGCCTGTGTGAGATAACCCATTGATAACCATTGCAAGACATGGAACCATTCAAGATTCACATCCTCGGGTGCGGCAGTGCGTTGCCTACCATGCGGCATAACGCTTCTTCGCAGATAGTAGAGATTCGCGAAAAGATGTTTATGATAGACTGTGGGGAGGGCACGCAGGTGCAGTTGCGCCGCTCCCGGGTGCGATTCACCCGCGTGAGCCATGTCTTTATCTCCCATCTGCATGGCGACCATTGTTTCGGCTTGTTAGGGATGATTTCCACGTTTGGCATGCTGGGTCGCACGGCGGCCCTCCATATCTATGCACCGTCAGAGTTGGAACCGCTCTTGCAGATGGGCATGGAGGCCTTTTGCCAAGGATTGGGCTATGAAGTGGTTTTCCATGCCGTCGATACCACCCGCGAGGCCGTGATATACGAAGACCGCAGTCTCACAGTCACCACCATTCCGCTTGAGCATCGCGTCCCCTGTTGCGGCTTCTTGTTCCGTGAGAAGCCTACCATGCCGCATATCCGCCGCGACATGATTGACTTTTACCATATTCCCGTGTCACAGATTCCGCTCATCAAGGCCGGTGCCGACTGGGTTACCCCCGACGGGCAGACGGTTGCGCACGAGCGGCTCACCATGCCGGCTCATCCGCCACGTAGTTATGCCTATTGTAGTGACACCCGGTACATGCCTCAGCTCCATCGGGTGGTGCAGGGGGTCAATCTGCTCTATCACGAGAGTACTTATGATGCCCAGAACGAGGAGCGGGCGCGCATGTTCTGCCACAGCACGTCGCAGCAGGCTGCGCAAGTGGCACGCGATGCTGGAGTGGACAAGCTGCTGCTCGGGCATTTCTCCGCACGATACGATGATGAGGCCGGCATCCTGCGCGAGGCACAGGAGATTTTCCCCCATACCGAATTGGCTGCCGAGGGAAAGACCTTCGAGGTGTTGTAGGCACGATTTTTGCCCTGCCTATGTCGTGTCAACATGCCACAATTCCCATGATCTTTCCGAAAGCTAAATGCCACCTTTACGCCGCTAAAGGTGGCATTTAGGTCACCTAAACGCCATGTTTGGGTTTTGCCAATGACTCCCGTGTGAGTACGACAACAATAGCCGTTGTTTGGGTTGTCTTGGTTGTTTGAGTCATCGTCTTGTTTTTTATGG
>SFKY01000065.1 GCA_004554665.1 Bacteroidales bacterium | reverse complement strand
AAGAACATGATGACACAACCATAAGGATAAATGCCGTATAAAGAAATTTCTTCATATTATGCTTGTTTTAGTTATGAATCTACATATAATATAAAAAGGCGTGCAACCATTCTTTTGCTTGCCTTCATATCAGGTTACCGCCAAGTGACCACACGCATAACAAGCACAGAATAGTCCACGCCCAATAAGCGTGAACCTTCAGTCTGCTTGTCCTCATGCGTTGAATATTGGCGGTATTCGATATGAAGAGAACAAGAGCTAAAAGCTCAATAATTTATATTATGTCCTTTATCAAGTTTTCAGAACGGAAACGCCGAGTTAATGATTTTGAGGCTAATGCCTCATGATTATTTTCTCTTGTAGGAGTCAAGCCTTTGGCTCAAAAATCCCACCCACGTTTCTGTTTTTCTTTAATGTCTGTTTCTTATTATTCACTTTTTAAGTTCAACCTTGTATTCTGTCTATGTCCCTATATTATAATAATAGGTAGCAGGAATGAATACGTATTCCTACATATATTTCTTAGCCGTATTCAGCAAGTCAGTCACCGAGATGTGCCCGCTCACGTTCCTCAATTCGCAGAGCCACTTCGCCAGTCAGTACTGGGATGGATGCTATCGGAAGTGCCATATCGTTTATTTTACCTTTCAGCATGATACATTACCTTGCAAAGATAGTCAGTTTTTCTGAGATTAAGTAGTGATTTGCGATTTTTCTTAGTTAAACGACCTGCGTTTCTATTTTCAAGCAGAACTTTTAGCAAATTTGGCATTGTCAGGGGCTCAGGCAAGCGTCGAGGGCCTGAACCCCCAAACAGCCATCCGCTTTTCGGTGCCGGTTTTGGCACGAAAACCACGGTATGGCTGTCACCTCCCTCACGGCCGCCAAGGCCGTGAGGGGGCAAGAGAGAGATTGTTTATGTGTACTTACTTCTTGGTGGTGATGACGACCACCCCGTTTTTGCCTTTCTCCCCATAGGCTTCGACAGACTTCTGGTCCTTCAGTACGGTGACAGAAGCGATGTTGGCGGGATCCAGATTGTCAAACGAGGCCACCTCCTCGCCGTCTACCACTACCAGCGGTTTGACATTGCCTTTTCCGGCCGGTAACGAGATAGCAAGGGGTGTCGCTTTTTTCTCCTCGTCGGCCGAGGCCGCCGTACTGCCACCCGTCAAGCGGAAAGTCACCGGGACATTAAATTTCACCCTCACGGGCTTGCCTTTCTGTTTGCCCGGGGTCCATCGGGGCATGCTCTTCACCACCCGTACGGCTTCGTCGTCGATCAAGGGGTCTATGCTCCGCGCCACCTCAACATCGGAGATGCTTCCGTCCTTGCCCACCACAAAACTCACCACCACGCGGCCTTGGGTTTTCTTGGCCACAGCCTCTTCCGGGTAGCGTACGTTGTTTGCAAGATACTGCATCATCTCCTTCATGCCGCCGGGAAACTGAGGCATCTCCTCCACCACATCATACAGTTTGCCATCCTGCTTCTCTGCCGTGGCCGCGGCCGTGGGAGTCGTGGCCTTGGCTGCGGCCTGAACCTTCCTTACCGGCTTCTTGACGGGATTCTGCCACACGGTCTCCATCATGGGAGACACCTCTGCCACCGACGACACTTCCCGGGCGATGCCCCGTGCCACCGTCTCAACATTACTTACCACTAACAACAATCCTGCCAAAGGCACAAAGAGCAGATACTTGGCCTTGGCCACCTCATGGGTGCGACGCTTGTTCATCATCATGATTCTTTTCTTTAAAGGTAAAACATTAAAATTGTTGACTATCGGGACCCTACGTCCCGCGTGACAGGCCAGACCCAGCAAGTGGTACTGATAGGCTTTGCGCGCGTTGCCATCAGCGAGCACTCCCTCGTCGGCCAAAAACTCCAGATTCTCCCTCACTTCGCGGCGCAGGTGCCACACGATCGGGTTCAACCAGCACAGGATGGTGTACAATTCTGTAAACAAGACATCGTACGAATGACCCTGCGACACATGCACCCGCTCATGCTGCAGCACCTCGTCCAGGCGATCATCGTCCATCAGCGAGCGATATACGAATATCCATCGGAAAAACGAAAACGGACTGCCTTCGCCCGGCAGCACCCGCACCTTACAGGCACCTATCCGGCAGACAGTGGCACGGTGCACCAAGAGGCAGACCGACCCTATCTGCACCAGCATGCGTACAGCCAGCACCGCCACACCTGCCAGATAGAAGCACCCCAACCAGTCTGTCCACATCATGCCCGCTTCTTTATGGGCATAGACGGTGATGGCTGGCAGCACCACGGCGGCGTAAGTCTCGACCATGCTCTGCATGCCACCATCCTGCCACCATGCCGACGGCAATACCAGCAGCGGGATGAGCAGCGAAAACACACAGATGGCCACGAGTGACACCCTGCGCCAGCGGAAGAAGGTGTCGCGGCCAAACAGCAGATGGTAAAACGCATAGAGAATCACCACCGCCAGATTGATTTTGAGCAAATACAGCAGCATAGTCATTCTCCTTTCTCTATTTCGCGGATGATGTCTTGCAAATCATCGGGTGACAACTGCTCGTCACGGGCAAAGAAAGTGACCATCTCCTTGTACGAAGAGCGGAAATAGTCGTGTACGAAGCGGGCAAGGAACTTGCGCTTGTATTCGTTCTCGCCGATAGCAGGGGCATAGACATAGCCGTTGCCTTTGCGCTGCTGGGCTACGAAGCCCTTGGTTTTGAGATTGCCCATCACCGAGGCCACCGTGGTATATGGCAAAGAGGGCTCCCCCATCTGTGCGAGTACCTCGCGCACCGTACAGTTACCCAACCGCCATACCACCTGCATGACATCCTCTTCTTGTCTGGTAAGTTTTTCCATTGTCCCTTCTGTTTTGGTTACGATTGCAAATCTACGAAAAATTCGTAGACCGACGGCAACACATTTAGTTAAACAATGTAAATGCTATTGTTTTTAACAGTTTACGAATATTTCGTAGTCCACTGACAACATATCTTGTTGACAAAGTCCTCATGAGTAGAACAGCTATTCCGAGGAGAGGTGACAAACTCACCCCAGTGCGCCCAAAGAGGTTAATGATAGTTAATAATCAAGATACATCATGCTTGACTTATCGATTTTTTGTATTACTTTTGCACCGCGAAACTCGGCCAGAGCCACACCACTATGGTTCGTACAATACAGGGTAACAGACCATAACAAGACCGTAATTTTTATGAAAAGACAAAACAAGAAAGCATGCCTTGCGGCCATGCTATTGTTGCCGTGTATGGTATGGGGACAGCAAAAAATGAGTCTCGACCAACTGCTGCAACTCGCCGACGAGCAAAGCGTGAGCATCAAGTCGTATGCTGCGGCAGTGGAGTCGGCACGCCACAACGAAGCCTCGGCCAAGGCCGCCCGACTGCCGGATGTAGGCGTAACGGCAAGTGTGGGATACCTCGGCGACGGATTGCTCGGCGACCGCGATTTCAGTTCATGGCAACACATCAGCAATCCCCACTTCATGAACAATTTCGCCCTAAAGGCGCAACAGGTCATCTACTCAGGAGGTGCCATCGAGAACCAGATTGCGATTGCCAATCTCAACACGCAAATGGCCCGCCTCGACTATGCCCGTAACCGTCAGGAAATCCGTTTCCTGATTGCGTCACACTATCTCGACCTATGCCGAATACAAAACAGGCAGGCAGTGGTGGAAAAAAACATTTTGCTCGCTAAGACTGTGCTTGACAACACCAAGGCGCGCCACCGCCAAGGTGCAGCTCTCAAGACCGACATCACCCGCTACGAACTACAGCTTGAAGCCCTACGCCTCCAACTCACCAAGCTTAAGGCAAGCCACTCCATAATAAGTCATCAATTGGCCAACATGCTGCATCTCGACCACTTTACCATTATGGCCACCGATTTGGACACACTGAAAAGCCATTATATCTCAGAGGAAGGAAAAGAGTGGCAGATGGCGGCTGCCGATAACAATGCCAACCTGCAGATGGCACGGCTCGCGGTAAAAGTAAACGAGAAAAAGGTGCGACTCGAGAAGTCGGCATTGCTGCCCAAGGTATCGATAGTGGCAGAAGAGCATTTCGACGGGCCGATTACCATCGAAGTGCCGGTGATTGACAAGAACTTCAACTACTGGTTTGCCGGCATTGGTGTGAGCTATAATCTATCCGCCCTCTATAAGGGAAACAAGAGGATAAGACAAAGCAAGGCCACGCTCAACCAAAGCAGGGAACAACTTGCCGAGGCGACCGAGCATACCACCGATGCCATACTATCCACCTTCACCGACTATGAGACAGCGCTGAGCGAACTCGCCACACAAAAGAAGTCGGTGCAATTGGCCTGCGAGAGATATAAGGTGACGGAAAACCGTTACTCCAACGGACTGGCACTGCTCACCGACATGCTCGATGCCTCTAACTCGAAGCTGGAAGCTGAACTATCGTTGGTAGATGCCGACATTAATATCATATATAATTATTTCAAACTCAAATACATCTCCTGCTCATTATGAAACGTACAGTCAAAAGAATCATATACAACATCATTATCTTCTCACTGCTTGCCATCGGCATCATCATCGTATGCTACAGGTTCATGCACCTTGGCAATGTGGAATATACCGACAATGCCGTGGTGTGCCAGCATATCACTCCTGTCAACACCCGGGTGGCAGGATTTATCAAGGAGATACGCTTCGAGGAGAATCAAAGGGTCAAGGCGGGCGACACGCTCGTCATCATCGAGGACGCAGAGTTCCAGCTTCGTCTGGCGCAGGCAGAAGCCGACCTCGCCAATGCCAAGGCTGGACAACGTACAACCCAAGCGCGAATAGCCACCACTGCCAACAACATCACCATCGACGAAGCCGCCATGGAAGAGGCCAAGGCACAATACGACAATGCTCTACGTGAGGAGCAACGCCACGCCCGACTGCTCCGGGAAGAGGCCGTCACCCAACAGCAGTATGACCTCGTTCATACCCAACTGCTGGCGGCAAAGGCACGTTATCTTCAGACCACGAGAGGCCGACAATCTACATCGCTCACACGCAATGAGCAAACTCTCGCCCTTGATCGCGACGATGCTGCCATCAAACTCTGTGAGGCTAATGTAAGGTTGGCACGGCTCAATCTCTCCTATTGTGCCATCGTGGCAACTTGCGACGGAGTGACGGGGAGAAAAGACATACACGAAGGCGAACTGGTGCAGCCGGGACAACGCATGGTGGATATTGTAGATTCGCGCGAACTGTGGGTGCAGGCCAACTATCGTGAGTCGCAGATAGCCAATATCGCCATTGGCGCAAAAGTGAGAATGAAGATTGACGCCATACCCGGCATGACCTACGTAGGCACCATCGAGTCATTCTCAGATGCCACAGGGTCGGCATTCTCACAGATGCCCCACGACAATGCCACAGGCAACTTTGTCAAGGTGGAGCAACGTCTGCCCATACGGATCTCGCTCAGAGGCAATTCCGCGGAAGCGCTTGCCATGCTCAGGGCTGGTTACAGTGTAGAATGTGAAGTGGAGAGCGTATGCAGGAAATGAAATTTTCCATGCCGATGTTCCGCAGTTTTGTGCCCGAGAGCGTCAGGCCTTGGATATACCTGTTGGTGGCTCTTAGCTTCCAAGTGTCAGGAGCGCGCTATCTCGGCGCTCTTAACGAGCAGATAGGCGGCAATGCCGAGATGCGCGAGGACGTGCTCATGTGCCTCTACTGCAATCTCGCAGGCATGGCACTATGGTTTCCCATGCTCTTCAGGATGAAGTTTCGTTTCACCAATAAGACACTACTGACGGCAGCCTCGGTCATAGTCGTTGTTACCAATCTTCTCATCGGCTACGTAACATTCAAGCCCCTGCTGTGGATGTTGTGCCTCATCGAGGGCATAGCGAAAATCCAAGGCACGTTTGAGTGCATGTCCAACATACAGCTATGGATGACACCCAAGCGCGACATGACCGTGTTTTTCCCCCTGCTCCATATCGTGATCCTCACGGGTATGAACACGCAGGACTACGCATCGGCATACTTCGGAATGCTTGGCGACTGGCGGCTGATGCACTGGCTCGTCATCGGCATTCATTGCGCGGTGCTGCTCTTCCTCACCACCTGCATCAAGCATTTTCGCTTCATCTTGCTGCCGCTCTACGGCATCGACTGGACCTCGATGGCACTATGGGCTGCACTGCTTATGCAGCTGGCTTACCTGCTCGACTATGCCGACTGGTACAGCTGGTACAACCACTCCACCGTGTGGTATCTCACGGGCACCCTACTCATCACGCTCTCAGCCATACTCCATCGCATGATGCACGTGCGCCATCCCTATATCAATCCACGTGTGTTCAGCGGGTTCCGCTATGTCAAGCACATCCTGCTGCTGGTATGCCTGTTCGAAGGGCTTTTTGCCACCGAGCATATCCTGGAGGAGATATTCCTTGAGGAAGTGATGCACTATTCTACCATTACCAATGCCACGCTCTGCCTCCCCGCATGGACAGGCAACGTGGCAGGTTGTCTCTTCTCGCTGTGGTGGTTACAGAAGGTGATGCGTATGTCTTACATCCGTCTCGGCATCATCGGCTCGTCGATGCTGATGGCCTATCTCGTCATGATGTATCTCATGGTGTCGCCATCGTTGGCCGTCTCAGACCTCTATCTGCCCCTCTTCTGCCGTGGCTTTGCCTACACCACGCTGAGCATCGTGTTTATGGCATCGCTCCACGACGTGATGGACTTCAACCACTTCTTCCAGGGGCTCAGCGTCTTCAACATGCTCCACATGGTCATTGGCGGGTGCATGGGTTGCGCTCTTTATGCCAAGCTGTTGGGAATAGACGTTGCAGACAGTTTCATGCGCTACACCTCTCCCACCTTGTGGATGCACAACACGATGCCCATCGGCACACCGTCGATTGTCGATGAGATGCTGCTGTGTGGTGTGAAGTCGCTCTATGGCTGGGCATGCTACGGTTGTCTGACACTCATCATCGGCTTCCTGCTCTTCGACTCCCCCATCCGTCGCCACCGGTCGTACATGTTCCCATGGCGGCTCGTAGGGATAGCACTTGGCAAGTATTACAAAATAAAGGGGCGCCCGTGAATGACGAGCGTCCCCCCGTGAAAAAACCCTGAAAGCATGTTTGTCACATACTTTTGACTGATAAAAAAACCAAAAGGACCCATGGCATATCATCACGAATCATGATGATTTGACACGGCAGCGACAAGTGTCAAATCACCGTTTTTAAGTATTGCAGCGATGGGAAAATCGCCGTACCTTTGCACCCGAAACAACGAGTAGTGTCTGACCACGTAAATCCAGTTGTATTTATGCGATTAGGCCTCATGGCCACCTATTTTATAACATGATGAGATGATGAAGAAGTCTACTTACAGCATGACCCTATCATGCCTGCCCACTTTGATATTTCTGCCTGTTGCGGCACAAACAGATTCCACAAGGGTGAATAACTACCAGCACGACAAGCACATCCACAAGGAGGTGAGACTTGACGAGGTGACAGTGGTGGCAAATGGTGTAGGAAGAATCAACAAGTCTGCATTTAACGCCATTGCAGTAGATACTCGCGAGATGCAGAACACCACAAAGAACCTAAGCGATGCACTCTCCAAGGCTCCGGGAGTAAGGCTCCGGGAGTCGGGCGGAGTAGGTTCTGACATGTCGCTTATGATGGACGGGCTAAGCGGCAAGCATGTAAAGGTGTTTATCGACGGAGTGCCCCAAGAGGGGGTCGGTGCGTCCTTCGGTTTGAATAATATCCCGGTGAGTTTCGCCAGTAGGATCGAGGTATATAAGGGTGTGGTGCCGGTGGGATTCGGAACGGATGCAATAGGCGGTATTGTCAATGTGGTTACCAACCGCAGATATATCGGATGGCACCTGGATGCATCTTATTCCTATGGTTCGTTCAATACTCATAAGAGTAATGTGTCTTTCGGACAAACATTCAGAAACGGACTTACATACGAGATAACAGCTTTTCAGAACTATTCTGACAACAATTACAAGGTCAACTCCCCTGTAGAGGATTTCACGACGGGACGTATAGACCGCGACAACAAGGAAAGCGTGAGGAGATTCCACGACGCATATCACAATGAGGCAGCCATTGCCAAAGTGGGTGTAGTGGGCAAGCCGTGGGCGGACAGACTCATAATAGGAGTGACACTATCGCAAATGTACAAGGAGATACAAACCGGTGTGAGGCAGGAGATTGTATATGGTCAGAAGCACCGCCGCGGCAATTCCATACAGCCATCGTTGGAATATGTGAAGCGCAATCTTTTCACCAAGGGTCTCGACATCACCCTTACGGGAAGTTACAACCGTGACGTTACAACAAATATCGACACGGCATCGTGCAAATACAACTGGAGGGGCGAGACAGCACCGCTCAACTCTCCCGGCGAGCAGTCGTATCTACATTCGCGTGCCACCAACCACAACTGGAGCACGACAGCCACCGTCAACTACCATATCGGAAGAGCGCATCTCGTGACATTCAACGACGTATATACCGACTTCCGCCGCAGAAATGCCTCGCTGCTCACAGCCGAGACCCTTACCGACGCCATCGACAAACAGACACGCAAGAACATTGCTGGACTGCAATACCGGCTGATGCCGAATGAGAAATGGAACATGACGGCATTCGGAAAATATTACACCATATACGTCGCAGGTCCCATGGCTGCCACCGAGGCCATGGACCAATATGTGCGCACAAGCCACACCGTGGATTTCTGGGGATATGGAGCCGCCGCCACATGGTTTGTAGCCGAGGGGCTACAGGCAAAACTCTCCTACGAGAAGGCATGCCGTCTGCCCACAATCGAGGAGATGTTTGGAGACGAAGACCTGGAAACGGGTGACATGGACATCAAACCGGAACGTAGCGACAACATCAATCTCAACATAAGCTATTCACGACGCTTCGACAGACACTCACTCTATATAGAGGGCGGGCTCGTATATCGTGATACCAAGGATTATATCCAGCGCAACATCATGAGCATGAGCGGTGGCAAGTATGCCGCGGCCTACGTCAACTATGGCAATGTGCTGACCAAGGGGTACAATCTCTCGCTGAGATACGGGCATGGCCGATGGCTGAGTGTGGGCGGCAACGTGACAAAGATGAACGTGTGCGACAATATGCCGACCACCATGGGTTCGTCGGCTGCAAACATCAACTACAAGCAACGCATATCCAATCTGCCATATCTCTTCGCCGACTCCGACATCAACCTATATTGGCACAACTTAGGGCAAAAGGGCAACACACTGTCGCTGACTTACGACAACCAGTATCTGCATAGTTTCACGTATTACTCCTCCAATATCGGTGCAAACAAGGATGACTATGTAGTGCCCAACCAATTCTCGCACAATATGACTATCACCTATAGCATCATGCGAGGACGTTATAACTTCTCGCTCGAATGTCGCAACTTCACCAACGAGAAGCTCTACGACAACTTCTCGCTGCAAAAGGCAGGAAGGGCAATATACGGGAAAGTAAGAGTGAGAATTTTTTAAGAATATCAACTTGTCAACTCAAAAGAAACGATTATATATGGAAAGAAAAATTATGAAGATGGTGGCCGCAACCATAATAGCGGCATGCCTGACGGCATGTTCAGACAGTGATAATGTGGCTGAAACCGACCAGCCTTCGTCGCCTGATAACGTGGAGACCAGAGTGGAAGCCTTTGTGCTTGCCACGTCAGTGACCGATGGCGACAAGACAGCCAATGTGCTGCTCACATCGGGCAGCCTCAACGACGGCAGCGTGTCGCCGGTAAACAACGGTCTCGTCAACGACGGTGCCACGGAATGGGTATTCTATGGCGACAAGTATCTCTATGCCCTCACCTACAACCAGGGCAATGCCGGCACTACACGATCCTACGTGCTCAACGACAATGGCGAGATGACAGCACGCTCGGCTGAGTACAAGGTTACTCGTTTCACCTCGTTCGGTAAATTTGGCGACTATATCATATCCGCATCCACAGGCGACGGACTTGCCGAATATGCCGATGCCAATGGCAATCTGCCCAAAATGTTCCTGCTCACATGGTTAGACGTGGAACAAGAAACTGCGACACAAAGTAACTCCAAGCAAAAGGAGCTCTATATGTCGGAAAACTACTGTGGCAATGGCGAGTATGCCACACTATCGGGCTTCCTCGAGAGTGGAGGAAAACTCTACAGTGCAGCCATAGGCATGGGAGTAAGTCCATACGGTTATGCCATAGATGGCGGTAAGTATATACGCCCCGGATTTGAGGATCTGGTGAAGCAGGAGAGCGGCGGCACCGGCAGTGGGGCATATGTGAAGGGCGAGCTCACTGGCACACAATATCCCGACGAGTGCTGGGTGGCAATCTTCGACAACGAGAGACTTGAAGGACGCAAGATGATTCGCACCGACAAGATCAGTTATGCCTGCGGACGTTACCGCTCGCAATACTACCAGTCGATATGGGCTGCCGACAATGGCGACATCTACGTCTTCTCGCCCAGCTATGCCAAGACATCCACCGACGACCGGCAGAAGACAAAGCTCGATGCAGGAGTGGTACGTATCAAGGCCGGCGAAACCGATTTCGACCCCACCTATTATTATAATCTTGAGGCACAGAGTGGCGGCAGGTCATTCCTGCGCTGTTGGCATGCCGGAGGCAATTATTTCCTCATGAGAATGTTCGACCGCCCATTCTCAGAGAGTGGATATGTGGCCACGCAACTGGCCATCTTCGACGCAGCGACAGGCAGACTGACCTTCGTGAGCGGACTGCCGTCGGCCGACACCATCACCGACTTCGGCAAGATGCCCTACGTGGCCGACGGATATGTCTATATCCCCGTGATGACCTCCAACGCCTATCCAGCCATCTACCGCATAGACCCCGCCACAGCCACCGCCACCAAAGGACTTAACGTGGAGACAACTACAGTGACGGCAGTGGGAAAATTATCGAGATAATCAGAAACAAGCAAGACATGAAGAAGATATTAAGGAAGATACATCTTTGGCTCTCCGTGCCCACCGGCATCGTGATCACACTGGTATGCTTCTCCGGGGCCATGCTCGTGTTCGAAAAGGAGCTGACCGAGGCTGTAAGGCCCGAAGTGTATTTTGTCAAGGAGCCGCATGCCGAGGCCCTGTCTATGCAAGAGCTCATGGAGAAGCTGGAGGACACGCTGCCCGACTCTGTGAGCATTACCGGCGTCACGGTCTCATCCGACAAGTCGCGTACCTATCAGGTGAGCTTGTCCAAACCTCGCCGGGCATCCATCTATGTAAACCCATACACTGGCGAAATAACAGGACGTAGTGAACGTTTGCCGTTTTTCGACACCATGTTCCGCCTACACCGCTGGCTTCTCGGCAAGTCGTCAAACGACAATGGTATAGCATGGGGAAAACTGCTCACCGGTGTCTCCACACTTGCCTTGGTTTTCATCCTCATCACCGGCATACTGATGTGGCTTACCAATCGTAACAAACCATTGAAAGCGAGTCTTGTTATCCACGTCAACAAGGGGTGGCGACGCTTTTGGCACGACCTGCATGTGGCAGGCGGCATCTATGCCACCCTATTCCTGCTCGCCTTCGCCCTCACTGGTCTGACATGGTCGTTCTCATGGTATCGTAGTGGCTTCTACGCCTGTTTCGGCATCGAGGCCCCACACGGAGGACATGGAGTCGCCCGTAACCAACCACGGGGAGAACAGCGTGAAGAGCATAAAGGCGAGCATGGCGAAAGACATCATCGCTTTGGTCCTGATGGCGAGTACCATAGTTGGGGATGGGGTGGCAGGATGCATCGCTCGCCTTATCGCCATTGGGACAAATTGTTGGAGACCATGAAAAAGGGAAATCATGGCTGGCAGCAGATCAGCATCAAGAAAGATGCGGTGGAAGTGGTACCCCAAGGCCGCCGGAGTCTTCGTGCCACAGACCAATACTCCTACGACCGTCGAAATGGTGACATCACAGATGTGCTGCCATACGATGCGCAGACGAAGGACGTGAAAGTGAGAAGTGCCGTGTATAGGGTGCACACAGGCAGCTGGGGAGGCATCATCACCCGCATTCTCTCCTTCCTTGCTGCCATCATTGGAGCCACATTGCCCCTCACCGGCTACTGGTTGTGGTTCAGGCGCAAGCGTCTCCCATCACCTCGTCTTTAGATCTTTTCATCTCTTTTTCCACCTGTTCCGCCAGTCATGTAAAGAAAGGCGGGACAGGTTGCCCTATACTACAGGGGTGTGTCTGAGCATAATATCATTGCGCTTATTCACGGTTGTGCCACCTGCGCCACCCCACAGTGGCAAAGCGGACGACCCCCCTGTGCCCATTCCGCCGACACTGGGATAGTTTCTTCTTCAGCCACCCACGTGCAGGCTCGTCGTAAAGTTTGAGTGATGCCCAGGCGATGGCAATGGCGATGCAGAAGATGCTGACGGCAACCATGACGTGTTGCCCGAGTGGGGCATCCAGATGTGCCTCTCTCCATCCCGTCTGCCTATAGATGAGAGGGAAATGGGTGATGTAAAGCGGATAGGATATCTATGTAGGGCTATGTGGTGGTGAATTCCAGAACTGCTTTTATTACTCTTGATGTTTACAGTAATAGCTATTACTGATTCTTCTTCAGCCATTCCACTCGCCTCTGATCAGGCAGATGCTTCACCTTGAAGTCGGAGAAACGTGCCTTGAAGCCCTGGCCATCAGGACATGCGGCAACAGGGCCTACCTGCAGTGGACAATTGTCCTGCATCCAGAGGGTGCGCATCATGGTATATTCCTTGTCGTCGAAGCTGTAGAAGAGTTCGATGGCATCAAGTCGGCGAACCGCTTTGAGCCAAAGATGTGGAATGGGTTTATCAAGTTGGATGACGCTCCAATCGGAGGTATGATGGGTCACTACGGCAGAGATGTTGAATTTGCCATCAACGAACTCGATGCCGAACTTCACGTAGTTCTCATGATCCTGACGAATCATCATGCCGGCCTGATCGAAACGAGCCTTGTAGTCGCCACTCACCTTGATTTTCGCCTCAAACTCACCTCCGTATGTAGCATAGAGGAAGGGACCGTCATCGACCGTGAAACCATAATGAGCGATACGCCAATAGTCGGTTTGTGCTGGCACATCCATCTCCAACACACCACTTTTTATATGATAACTCTCAGGTTCGTTGAACCATTGCATCTTTTCAAGTGACTGAGCCTGAACTGAGATACTGAATACTGCGACCCATGCGGCCAAAATAACTTTCGGTTTCATAGAATATACTGT
>SFKY01000064.1 GCA_004554665.1 Bacteroidales bacterium | reverse complement strand
CTTACGCTTAGGATCGGTGGAGAGGGTTGTCTTGCCGGTTCCGGAGAGACCGAAGAAGATGGCGGTGTTCTCGCCGTTCATGTCGGTGTTGGCCGAGCAGTGCATGGCTGCGATGCCCTTAAGAGGGAGGTAGTAGTTCATCATGGAGAACATACCCTTCTTCATCTCGCCGCCGTACCAGGTGTTGAGGATAACCTGCTCCTTGCTGCTTACGTTGAAGGCGACGCAGGTGTCGCTGCGGAGTCCGAGCTCCTCGAAGTTGGCGACCTTAGCCTTTGAAGCGCAGTAAACTACGAAATCAGGCTCCTGATCGAACTCTTCCTGGTTCTTCGGACGGATGAACATGTTGGTCACGAAGTGTGCCTGCCATGCCACCTCAACGATGAAGCGGATAGCCATACGAGTGTCTTTGTTGGCACCGCAGAAGCCGTCTACTACATACAGATTCTTGTTGCAGAGCTCCTTAACGGCGATATCCTTTACCTTTGCCCAAACCTCTTCAGACATGGGATGGTTGTCGTTCTTGTATTCGTCAGATGTCCACCACACTGTGTCCTTAGAGTTCTCGTCCATGACGATGTATTTATCCTTAGGCGAACGTCCGGTATAGATACCTGTCATTACGTTAACAGCACCGAGCTCGGTCTCCTGACCAACCTCAAAACCTTCGAGTCCTGCCTTTGTCTCCTCCTCAAACAACCGCTCGTAGGAAGGATTGTGTGCGATTACCGTTGCACCGGTAATGCCGTACTGTGTCAAATCTAACTTTGCCATTTCTTAATAAATGTATTTAAATAAGTTGTGAAATTATTCTTTTACCTTTTGGATAGTATTGTTTCCCTAATCCGCACGCAAAATTAACAAAAAATGTAGACATTCGCTTCGTTTGTGGCGACAAAAATCTTTTTATCTGCGATTTTTTAGGTTAAAGAATATGAAATCAGCAGAGCGCTCCGCGCTTTTGCCACGCAGACTTTGCAAATGTTCCCCGATATAATGGCCAATGGCTGGAAGGGGGTAGGGCGACGGGTGAAAAAATGAGGGCGATGGGGATGGGAAAAATACGAATTTGCTTGTCTGTTTGTGAATTTCATTGTAATTTTGGCATCTGTTACTAACATGCAGACTATCAACAGCATAACCAAATACTGAGATGAAAATCATTAATTTGAGCGATTCCAACTCCATCATCGGCCAATACATGGCTGAGATGCGGGACAAGGAGTATCAGAAAAACCGCCTGCTCTTTAGGAACAACATCAGGCGGGTGGGTGAGTTTGAGGCGTTTGAAATATCCAAGACCCTTGCTTATGTTCCGACGGCGGTGGAGACCCCGCTGGGCGTAGCTACTGTGCAGGTGCCTACCGATGAGATGGTGTTGGCAACCATCTTCCGTGCCGGCCTGCCGTTCCACGAGGGATTCCTCCATGTCTTCGACCATGCCGGCAACGCTTTCGTGTCTGCCTATCGTGAGTACACAGACGAGGCGCACCATCAGGTGGGTATCCATGTGGAGTATCTGGCCACGCCGAGTATCGAGGGAAAGACGCTGATAGTGGCAGACCCCATGTTGGCCACGGGAGGCAGTATGGAACTGGGCTACAAGGCGTTCCTCACCAAGGGTACGCCCAAGCATGTACACGTGGCATGCGTCATTGCCACGCCGGAAGGCATTGACCATATCCGCCAGACCTTCCCCGATGACAAGACGACCATCTGGTGCGCTGCTATCGATCCTGGTATGAACGAATACAAGTATATCGTGCCCGGATTCGGTGATGCAGGAGACCTCTGCTACGGCGAGAAGGTGTGATTGCGCATCGGCCGTGTGGCACTTGGCATACAGGAAAAGAGTAAGGGGCGTGGGCTTCAGACGGCTGCAAATCAGCCAAGAAGCCACGCCCCTTACTCTTCTGGTTAATGCCGCTGCGCTATTGGGCTACCGCAGCACTGATACTGAAATGGCAGCTGTAGGTTCCGGGTTTCATCTCGTATTGGGGGAGGGGAGCGGGACCACAACTCTGGTTACCCAGTCCGCGCTGGACAGCATCGATACACAGGATGGTCTCTGGGCGGCGCTGGGCATTGCGCTCATGGCCGTGGCGCATGTCGTTCCACAATTGGCGGTCGCTGAAATGCAGGGCAGAGAAGTTGAACGCCTTGTCGGCTTGTATCAGGATGCCCGTGCCTCCCTTGTCGGTGAGTGTCAGCCAGCGTGTATCCTCGCGGTTACCCATGCTCTGTGAGCGCACGTAAGCCTCTTCCATCTCGGTGACCGTGGTGCTGTATCGGCCCAGGTAAGCCGAAGCCTTGCGGTCGGCATAGTTCTCCCACGGGCCGCGGCCATAGTAGGTCACCTCCTCCATGCCTGCGCAGAGAGCAGCCGTGAGTCCCAGTCTCGGTACCCGATAGGTTTCCTCGTCAAGGGTGAACTGTGCGTCGATGTCCACCACACCATTGGGCTTCACGGTGTACACCACTTTGTAGGGATAGCTGTCGCCCTTCTTGGTCTTCAGCGTGGCGGTGCTGTTTACGGTGACGATATAGTTGCCCTCGGCCCGTGTTACCGTGCAGTCGTTGGTCTTGACCGATGTCTCTAACCACTCCCTGCCATCGTTGTTGATGGAGCGATACCAGTTGAAGGTGAAGCCTTGGCGGTTGTGGATGCGCTCCTGCCCGCCCATGATGAGCGATACCATCTCACCCTTGGTCTTGTCGAGCGTCATGGTCATGTTGTTAGCCTTGAATATCAGTTCGTTTCCTTGTTCTGTCAGGGTCACGGCCTGCCCGGCGCATACCGGTATGGATGGCAGGGCGTTGCCAGCCTTGAGCATCAGTTGCTCGCTGGAGAAATAGTGGCCTGCGGGAACCCACGATTCGGGTGCTTTTTTCTTGAAATAGACATTGAGCGCGTATTCGGCAGCATCGTCCATTGTCGTCTTGATAGGCACTGCCACCTCCACGGTCTGGTTGGCTCCGGCTGCGGGCAGACACGATGTGCCCTGCTCCACGCATACACCGTTTCTCAGTACCTGCCAGTCCATGCAGAAAGCATCGAGCGACAGAAAGTCGTACTTGTTGCGGATGCTGATACGGCGGCAGTCGGCCGTAGGCTTCACCTCTATATATTGGTAGGCTTTTTTCACCTCCATCAGTTTCGGCGTTACCTGGCGGTCAGGGGTTACTATACCGTTGCAGCAGAAGTCGCGGTCGTTGGGCTGGTCACCGAAGTCACCTCCGTAGTAGTATTCGTTTTGCGGACGGCCCTGTTTGGTCAGGCCTTGGTCCACCCAGTCCCAGATACAGCCGCCGATGAGTCGTGCGGAGTGGTTTTCGATGTAGTCCCAGTACTCGGGAAGATTGCCGATGGAGTTGCCCATTGCGTGGGCATACTCACAGAGGAAATAAGGCTTGTTGCGGCCCGACCGGTCAAACGCCGTCATGTTGGCGATCGACGGGTACATGTGCGAGTCGATGTCGGCAATGTTGTTTTTCCCCTCATAATGAATCATGCGGGTGGGGTCGATGGCTTTGGCGGCCTTGTACATGGCATCGAAATTCTTGCCGCCACCACACTCGTTGCCCAAAGACCAGAAGATGATAGAGGGATGATTGCGGTCGCGCTGCACCATCCGCACCACGCGGTCTATCATGGCCGGCTCCCAGTTGTCCTTGCTGCCGATCGAGTTGTTGCCGTGGCACTCCACATCGGCCTCGTCCATCACGTAGAGGCCGTAAGCGTCGTACAGGGCGTACATACGGGCATCGTTGGGGTAATGGGAAGTGCGCACCGTGTTGATGTTGTTCAGCTTCATCAGTTCGATGTCCTGCTTCATGGAAGCCACAGGGATGGCCTTGCCCAAGACGGGATGTGTGTCGTGGCGGTTTACGCCCTTGAAGAGCACCAGTTCGTTGTTGATATAGACCTTGTTGTCGCGCACCTCGATACGTCTGAATCCATAACGGTTGGCCGCAGTCTCAATCACCTGACCCTTAGCGTCTTTCAATGTCAGGACAAAGGTGTACAGATTGGGGGTCTCGGCGGTCCACAGGGCCACGTTGGCCGGTATGTTGCCGCTGATGCGTACGGTCTGCGGCTTGGAGCGGTTCACCGATGCGATGGCTGCTGTCTGTCGGGCCACCTCCTTGTGGTTCGGATCGAGCACCTGCACCTCCAGTTTCAGGTTACTGAAATTCTTGCCATAGGCTTTCACCTCCGATTCCACCTCAAAGGTGGCCGTTTTCAGATCATTGCTCAAGCGGTCGGTAATATGGAAGTCGCGCACACGTACCTTCCGTGTGGCATACAGATACACATTGCGGTGGATACCGCTCAGGCGGAACATGTCTTGGTCTTCCAGATACGAGCCGTCGCTCCATCGGTACACCTCGCAGGCTATGGTGTTTTGTCCTTCGCGGAGATAGCGGGTCACGTCAAACTCGGCGTCGTTGTTGGCACCTTGCGAATAGCCCACCGCCTTGCCGTTTATCCAGATGTAGAGGGCACTGTAGCAGCCGTCGAAGTGCAGGAACACCTCTTTGTCCAACCACTCTTTTCCGATGTTGAAGGTGCGGATATAGGAACCTACCGGATTGTTTTCCTTCTCTATCGTCCATCCTTCCACCGTGCGGATGAAGGGCGGCGTGTTTTTGTGGGGATAGGTGACGTTGGTATAGATGGGCGTGCCGTACCCCTGCATCTCCCATGACGAGGGGACAGGTATCTCGCGCCAGCTGTCGGCATTGAATCCCTCTTTGTAGAAATCCTTCGGCCGCTTGTCGGGGTTGTCTACCCAATGGAATTTCCACATACCGCTGAGCAACATGAAGTTGGAAGCGCGCGGAAACTCCCAAGGCTCCATCAGATTGGGGTCTTGGCGCATGCTTTCGCTGGAGAGGAAGGGGTGGAAGGTGTTGCGCCCGGGCTCTTTGTTGATGGCAAAGATGCGCTCGTTTTCCCAATTCTCCTTACCCACGGCGTTCACATTGCGGGGCATAGGCTCGTTGGTCTTCTTGATGGTCCAGTGCTGGGTGGGGTCGGCCTCGTTTTTGGCCACCAGCTGTACCTTGCCGTCTTTGCGGTAGCTCAGGGCCAGCTGGGCATGCTTGCGCGGCGAGATGATGTAGCTGCCCTCGCCGGCGGGGGTAAGCGTCCATAGCTGGTGGATGTTGCCTGTGTCGCCGTCCCACTGTATGATGAGCTGGTCGGCCTTGGCATCCGACGTGTAGTCAAGTCCTTTGTCGTAACCGGGAAGTCCAAGGTGGTAGCAACCCTCTTCGGCAGCGTAGATACGAAGCAGCTGCCCGGCAGAGCCCTTGGCTTCACGGCCCAGGATGATGTTGGCCATGTTGTCTGTCGAGCCGCCGTTGTCCATCACTTCTCCCCGGTCGTTGTAGAATTTGTAAAACGCTCGGGAATCGAATGTTTGCCCGTGTGCAACATATGACAGCAGGCAGAGCATACTGATAAAAATCGTTTTTCTCATATTTTTTGATAGGTTGATAGTTTGTCGATTCATCTGTTTAACCTGTTCCTTGCAGATCCCGTAGACGTACATAGATGAGCTGTCGGTGCGCAGGATGTTGGGGGTGCGCTGGCAGTCGTTGGGATAGGTGGTTGATAGTCGTTAGGCAAATGTACAAAGAATAAGTGAAACGGACAAGCAAAATGCAAAAATAAATAAAAATAAAATGCCTGAGTCGTCGCTTTGCCCACTCCTGTGAGGCCATCAAACAAAAACAGCAGCCACGAACGCATGTCGGGCTGCTGTCGTATAGGAAAGCTAAATGCGGCATTTAGGTGTCGTAAACGCCACCTTTAGGAGTCGTATATGCCACCTTTGGCCGGTTCATCGTCATCAATAGGCGAAGAGAGGATAATCCTTCATGGTCAAGTTTACCTTTTCGCGTACGCGAGTGATGACCTGCTCGTCTTCGGGAGCGTTGAGCACTTCCTCGATGAGTTCTGCCACCAGGTGCATCATGTCTTCCTTGGCACCACGGGTGGTCATGGCTGCGGTACCGAGGCGGATGCCTGATGTCTGGAATGCGCTGCGGCTGTCGAAGGGCACCATGTTCTTGTTGGCAGTGATGTCGGCTGCAACGAGTGCGTTTTCTGCCACTTTACCAGTAAGGTCGGGGTATTTCGGGCGCAGGTCTACCAGCATGGAGTGGTTGTCTGTGCCACCACTCACAATGTCGAATCCGCGCTGGATGAGGTCGTCTGCCAGCACAGCGGCATTCTTCTTCACCTGGGTGGCATACTCTACCCACGAGGGCTTCAGGTTTTCGCCGAAAGCCACTGCCTTGGCAGCGATAACGTGCTCCAGCGGGCCACCCTGAGTGCCGGGGAATACGGCACTGTTGAGCAACGAACTCATCATGCGTACCTCGCCTTTCTTGGTGGTGATGCCCCACGGGTTGGGGAAGTCCTTGCCCATCAGGATCACGCCACCTCTCGGGCCACGGAGGGTCTTGTGGGTGGTAGTGGTCACGATGTGTGCGTACTTGACCGGATTCTCCAACAGGCCAGCTGCTATCAGTCCGGCAGGATGTGCCATGTCTACCATGAAGAGGGCTCCTACCGCATCGGCAATCTTGCGCATGCGGGCGTAGTCCCACTCCCTGCTGTAGGCAGAGCCACCGCCAATGATGAGCTTCGGCTTGTGTTCCAGCGCCAGACGCTCCATCTCGTCATAGTCCACGCGCCCCGTCTCGCGGTTGAGTTTATAGCCTACGGGATTGTAGAGGATACCGGATGTGTTGACACGTGAGCCGTGCGACAGGTGCCCGCCGTGATCCAGATCCAGTCCCATAAAGGTATCGCCGGGTTTGAGCACGGCCAGCATCACGGCAGCGTTGGCTTGGGCACCAGAGTGGGGCTGCACGTTGGCAAACTCAGCTCCGAAGAGTTTCTTCACCCTCTCGCGGGCGATATTCTCCACTTCGTCCACCACCTGACAGCCTCCATAGTAGCGGTGTCCGGGCAGACCCTCAGCGTATTTGTTGGTAAGATAGCTGCCCATTGCCTGCATCACTTCATCGCTGACGAAGTTTTCAGACGCGATAAGCTCCATGCCTTTCAGCTGGCGCTGATGTTCTCTCTCGATAAGGTCGAAAATCTCTTGGTCTCTTTCCATGTTTGTCTATTCCCATCCTCCCCTTTGCGTGTGGAGGGAGCCCAACTTACTCGCGGGATCTGGTGTGTTGGTTATTATATATTAATGTATTCGCTAAAAATCGTCGTTACCGGTGGGGCGGTATTAACACAGTTTGGCCTTGCTCATCTCCTGTTCCTTGTCGCAGTAGTGGCACTTGATGATACCCTTGGCCTTGTCCACCACGTTGAAGATGGTGGCCATCGGCTCGTTGTTGCAGATACATACCGGGTTGTTGCACTTCACGATGCCCCGGAGCACATCGGGTGTTTCCACCATCTTCTTTTCCACTACCTCGTAGTCGCGGATGATGTTGAGCACTGCCTTGGGTGCCACCACAGAGAGCTGTGATATCTCTGCATCGGTAAAGTATTTGCCCGATACTTTGATGATTCCCTTGCGTCCCACTTTCTTCGACTCGAGGTAGTTGCCGATAGTGACGGGGGTGGTCAGCTCGTCGAGCTTGAGCAGAGACACCACTTTGTACGTCTTTTCTGCAGGTATATGATCGATCACCGTGCCATTCTCAATGGCCGTGACCAGCATTTCTTTCTTTGCCATTATTCGATGATAGTTTGGTCGTTTCTTATTTCGTCCATGGTGATGCCGAGGCAGTAGCAGAAGATGGCCTCGCGTGCAAACAGGCCGTTCTTGGCCTGCTGTATGTAGTAGGCATGCGGGTCGTCGTCCACATCGTAGGCTATCTCGTTGACGCGAGGCAGTGGATGCAGGATGCGCATATTGTCCTTGGCCAAGCCCAGCATGCTGCGGTTGAGGATATACACATTCTTTACTTTCTCATATTCCATCAGGTCGGAGAAGCGCTCTTTCTGCACGCGCGTCATGTACAGGATGTCGGCATCGGCAATCACTTTTTCGTTGAAGGCCGTATGCTCCTGAAACTTGATGCCGTGGTTCTTGCAGTAGAGCTTATACTCCTGTGGCATAGACAGTTCCTTGGGTGCGATAAAGTGGAATGTGGGGTTGAAGTGGCGCATGGCCGTGATGAGCGAGTGCACCGTACGCCCGTATTTCAGGTCACCCACCAGATAGATGTTGAGGTTGTCGAGCGTGCCTTGGGTCTTGTAGATGGAATAGAGGTCGAGCAGGCACTGCGAGGGGTGCATGTGTGCACCGTCTCCGGCGTTGATGATGGGGACGGGAGCCACCTCGCTGGCGTATTGGGCTGCACCCTCGATGTAATGCCGCATGGCTATTACGTCAGCGTAGTTAGATACCATCATGATTGTGTCTTTGAGCGTCTCACCCTTGGTGGTGCTCGACGTCTTGGCATCCGAGAAGCCGATAACCCTTGCCCCCAATCGGTTGGCAGCGGTCTGGAAACTAAGTTGGGTACGGGTTGATGGTTCAAAGAAAAGCGTAGCGACCACTTTTCCTTTCAGAAGCTCACGGTTGGGATGACGTTCAAACTCTCTTGCCATGTCCAGCAGATACAGGATTTTATCTCTGGAGAGGTCTTCAATCGTCACAAAATTATGTATTTCCATCTATTATTTAGATTGAATGTTCTATTCGAGTGCTAAGTTACATATAAATTTTCATTTATTTGCCCAATTTTCGGAGTAAAAATTGTATTTTTGCAGATATTAATAAACTCAGATAAGCGATGAGACGAAAGTTTGTACATATATTGTGGGGCTTGTTGGCGTGTGCCGTGTTGGCATGCGGGGCGGCTTTTTATGCAATCTGGAACGGGTGGATAGGCTACATGCCTCCCATAGACGAGTTGCAGAATCCCATCAACCGCTTTGCTTCCCAGGTGTATTCGGCTGACGGCAAGGTGATAGGCACGTGGAATTTTAACCGCGAAAACCGCATACCCGTCAGTTATTCCAATCTTTCACCTCATCTCGTCCATGCGCTTGTCGCCACCGAAGACGAGCGATTCTATGACCATTCGGGCATCGACTTCATCGCATTGGCGCGTGCGGTCATCAAGCGCGGTATTTTGGGACAGGAGAATGCCGGCGGTGGCTCCACCATCACGCAGCAGTTGGCTAAGCAGCTCTACTCGGAAGCGGCACACTCCACGGCAGAGCGCTTGATACAGAAACCCATCGAGTGGGTGATTGCTGTCAAACTGGAGCGCACCTATACCAAAGAGGAGATCATAGCCCTCTATCTCAACTATTTCGACTTCCTGCACAATGCGGTGGGCATCAAGACCGCCGCCAATACCTATTTTAATAAGGAGCCGCGTGATCTCTCTGTGACAGAGGCCGCTACCCTTATCGGCCTCTGTAAGAACCCCTCGCTGTTTAATCCCGTGCGCTATCCCGACCGCTGCACCAAGCGGCGCAATGTGGTGCTCTCGCAGATGTGCAAGGCGGGCTATCTGAGCGAGGAAGATTTTGCCAAATACAAGGCAGAGGAGCTGGCCCTCAACTTTCACCGTACCGATCACAAGGATGGAACGGCCCCTTACTTCCGCGAGTTTCTGCGCCAATACATGATGGCCAAGATGCCTGAGAAGAGCAAGTACCCATCATGGAACAAGAAACAGTATGTGCTCGACTCGATAGCGTGGGTGAGCGACCCGCTCTATGGCTGGTGCAACAAAAACTACAAGAAGAATGGCGAGCCGTACAATGTCTACACCGATGGCCTGAAGGTCTATACCACCATCGACTCGCGTATGCAGCAGTATGCAGAGGAGGCTGTGTACAACCATGTGGCCAAGTACCTGCAGCCCCTCTTTACCAAGGAAAACTGCAAGAAACCCAATGCGCCCTTTACAGACGAGCTCACGCCGAAAGAGGTGCGGCAGATCATGCAGCGGGCTGTGCTGCAGAGCGAGCGTTACAATGCGCTCAAGGCAGCTGGTGCCTCGGAAGAGGAAATCAGCAGGTCGTTCCGTACCAAGACCGATATGACCGTCTTCACCTATCACGGCGACATAGATACTGTGATGACGCCGCTCGACAGCATACGTTACTACAAGTCGTTCCTCAGGGCCGGTTTTGTAAGTATGGAGACGCAGACAGGCGCTGTCAAGGCGTATGTGGGCGGCCTGAACTACAACCATTTCATGTACGACATGGTGATGGACGGTCGTCGGCAGGTGGGCTCTACCATCAAGCCTTTCCTCTATGCCCTCGCAATGGAGAACGGATTCTCTCCCTGCGACAAGGCTCCCAACGTGCAGCGTACCTATATCGTGGCCGGAAAGCCGTGGACGCCGCGCAATACCAGCACCAGATGCTATGGACAGATGGTGACGCTCAAGTGGGGATTGGCACAGTCCAACAACTGGATCTCGGCCTATCTCATGAGCAAGCTCAATCCTGCCCAGTTGGTCTCCTTGCTCCGCGACTTTGGCATCAACAATCCGGAGATTCATCCGTCGATGGCGCTCTGCTTGGGACCGTGCGATGTGTCGGTGGCCGAGATGGTGAGCGCCTACACGGCCTTTGCCAACAACGGCATACGCTGTGCCCCCATGTTTGTATCGCGCATCGAGGATAGCGAGGGCAACGTGGTGGCACGTTTCCAGCCCCGCATGAACGAGGTAATCAGTTCGGAAAGCGCCTACAAGATGCTGGTCGAGCTGATGGCGGTGGTTGATGAGGGTACCGCTGGCCGCCTGCGCTACAAGTATCAGATAGAAGGGCAGATAGGAGGCAAGACAGGTACCACCAACCGCAATTCTGATGCGTGGTTTATGGGTTTCACTCCCCAGTTGGTTAGCGGCTGTTGGGTGGGTGGAGAAGACCGCGACATCCATTTCGACTCGATGAGCATGGGACAGGGTGCCACGATGGCACTCCCCATCTGGGCCTATTATATGAAAAAGGTGTATCGGGACAAGTCGCTCGGCTACACCTCTACCGCCACGTTTGAGATACCCGAGGATTTCAATGCCTGTGAGAAGGAGGATGAAGATTTGGAACCCTACGGTATAGAAGAAGTTTATGAGTAATCACGGCAAGCCCTGCCATGCCCGGAGTTGATGCATGGCAGGGCTTGCTGTATCTGTTTCTGTACAAGCCAATATCCTTTGTCGGAGCTAAACGTGGCGTTTACGGAGGCTAAACGCCGCATTTACGGAGTCTAAACATGGCATTTACGCAAATCATCCGTCATGTAGTCGTCATCCCGCCGACCAGTTTGTACCCCACACCCCTTACGTTGATGATGCGGATAGAGGTGTCGGCAGACAGCTTGTGGCGCAGTTTGGTGATGAAGACATGCAGGCTGCGGGTGTTGAAGTAACTGTCGTCTCCCCATAACTGTAGCAGGATATCCTGGATGGGCACCACATTGCCCGTTTGCTGGCATAAGAGGCGTAGGATTTCCGATTCGCGGTGCGACAACGGGGTCACTATGGGCAGGCCGCTGTCGGTGGCATAGACCAGTTGTTCCCTGACCGTGTCCAGTTGGTTGTTGCCGATGACATACGCTGTGCGTTTCTCGTCGGCAGAAGTTGCTGGAGAGGCTGTGCGGATTCTGCCCAGCAGCGCCTTGAGGCGGATAATCAGTTCCTGCATGCCGAAGGGCTTACGCAGGTAGTCGTTGGCTCCCAGTTCGAAGCCATGTACCACGTCCTGTGTGTCGGTTCGGGCCGTGAGAAACAGTATCGGGGTGACGGCATCCTTGGCCCGCAGCCGCCTCACCATCTCAAAGCCGTCCATGTGCGGCATCATCACGTCGGCCACCACAATGTCGGGTTTGGCGGCGAAAAACATCCGCAGTCCCTCTTCACCGTTATGGGCTGTGGTGACATGGAAATCTTGTGTCTCCAACGTGTCCTTGATGATGAGGGCGAGCGTCCGCTCGTCCTCTACCAGCAATACATGCATTGTAGTCGGGTCTGTTTTCATCTTTCAGTCGGGTTGGTTAAAGACAAGTCTGAATGTGCTCCCTTTGCCCGGTGTACTCTCCACGGTTACCGTGCCCCCATGCAGCCGCATCATCGTGACCACATAGTACAGTCCGATGCCATAGCCCCGCACCTGCTGCAGGTTGCCGTTGGGCACCCGGTAAAACTTGTCAAACAGGTGTGCCCTGTGCTCTTTGGCGATGCCGATCCCGTGGTCGGTGACAGCGATGCTTACCGCGCCGTCGGGCTCTTGGCGGCAGCGGATCTGTACGTCTGCCTTGTCTATCGAATATTTCACGGCATTGTCAATGAGATTGGTCATCATCTGGCATAAGTGCATGCGGTCTGCCGTGACGGTCAGGTCTTCTGGCGCGATATCTAAAGAGAGGGTGAGGGGGATGGCCGCTTTCAGTTGCTGCATTTCTACGACAGGGCGCAGGGCGTCGGCGAGAGGCAGCTGCTCTCTGTTGAGCGTGAAAGACCGGCGTCGCTCCATGCTCATCGACAGTACTTGCTCCACCATGCCGCTGAGTTTCAGAAGTTGCTCTTGTGCCATGCGCAGGTATTTGTCGCGTGTGGCGGCATCGTCGCCCTGGCCGAAGTGGAGCAGGGCATCATTGGCGGCGTAGGCCACCGCGATGGGAGTCTTCAGCTCGTGTGTCATATTGTGTGTGAAGTCGTCTTTCATCTCGTCGAGTGACCGTTGGCGCAGCAGGGTATGGATGATATACCAGAAGACGAAAGCCACAACCATCAGGGTCATGGCCGAACTGGCCAACAGGCCGCTCATCTGTCGGAGCACGCTACTGCCGACAGGTTCTATATAGAGCCGATAGAGCCGATGGTGGGAAGAGGAGTAGGGGTAATCGAAAGAGAGGGCTGAGACCGAGGGGGTATAGCCGGGAGTGGTGATGACCCGCAGGGTGTCGATGGTGGAGGCTAACAGGGTGTCGGGCAGCACCTGCAACTGGTACAGGCGGTGCCGGGTGTCGATATGTCTGTCTGCCAGTCGGGCGGTAAGCAGACTGTCGAAGGTGGCAACATCGGGTTGGCTGATGATGTCGATTCCCTCGTGGATGCCCCGTTGTATCAGTTGGGTCAGGTCTTCCTCCGATTTGTGGGTGTCTACGGTGGTGTCGAAGAGTTGGTGGTCGGGGATAGGGGTGGAGTGGGCGTTGCTGCCCGTCCGTTGGGAGTTGATGTCCACACTTACATACCGTTTCAAGCCGGTGGTCTTGCGCTTGATGGTGAGGCTGTCGCGCCAATCGGTCTGCTGCATCACCACCGTCTCGCTGTCGTGGGTGCTGACAGTGGTGCGTGTGCCTTGGTTGACGAGTTTCTTGTCTTTGTTGAGCGCATAGCCGGTCTGGAATGATACGCTGCCATGTGGTCCCTTGTCTTGATGGGCGGCCATCTTGGCCATTCGCAGCACCATCTCGTTGTAGTCGCTGATGCGCATCGCTTCTACCACTGCTGTTTCCATCTCCTCTTTTTGCGAGACATAGAGATTGTAGAGCAGGTAGGCCTGATAGATGAGTATGGCCGTGAGGGCGGTGCATACC
>SFKY01000118.1 GCA_004554665.1 Bacteroidales bacterium | reverse complement strand
GCAAAAAACTTTGTGAAATTCGTCTGCCATAAAGAAAATTTCTGTAAATTTGTCTTCGGTGAACATAGCGATTATTGATTGTGCTACTTTGTAATTGAGCACTATAAAGGTCAACAATTTTCGCTAATCACCAAATTTACAGACAATTATATTTCGTCGAACTCACTTTAACCTATTTGGCAATAATGCTTAACCATTCCGACACGAACCATAAACAATTGATTTCCATGAGACGTTACCACCTTCTTCCACTCCTGTTTGTCTGCATCACATCTCTTGCAGGCGATAATGTTCTGCCCTATTGGGCCATAGGCGGCTTTGTGCGTCCCGAAGGCAAGAACCCGATGGTGGAACCCATCGCAAACAACCTCTTCTATTGCCCAATGAAGAAGGCGCAGGTAAAATGGGAGTGCGCCGATACGTTCAATCCTGCAGCAGTGGTGAAGGACGGCAAGGTGTGTGTGCTCTACAGGGCTGAAGACGACCCCAATGCCGGCATCGGGGGGCGCACCTCGCGCATCGGCCTGGTGGAAAGTGCCGACGGCCTGAACATCGACTATCGCTCGCCTTCGCCCGTCATGTACCCCGACCTGTCGGCCATCTCACAGGAGTACGAGTGGCCGGGCGGTGTGGAAGACCCGCGTGTGGTGGAAGCCGAAGTGGACGGCAAACCCCTCTTCGTCATGACATACACGTCGTGGAACCGTAAGACAGCACGCTTGAGTGTTGCCACAAGTCGCGACCTCAAGACGTGGACACACCACGGCCCATGCTTCCGCACAGCACACGACGGCAAGTTTGCCAACCTTGCATGCAAGTCGGGTTCCATCGTCACAGAAATCAAAGACGGACGCCTGCAGGCAGCAAAGATAATGGTCGACGGCGAGAGCAAGTACTTCATGTACTGGGGCGAGGAGTGGGTGTGCGGCGCAACAAGCGACGACCTCATCACCTGGACCCCCATCGTGGATGCAAACAAGGAACTGCTCTATCTGGCAAGGACCCGTAAAGGATACTTCGACAGCAACCTCACAGAATGTGGTCCGCCGGCAGTCGTCACCAAAGACGGCATAGTGCTCATCTACAACGGCAAGAATGCAAGCGGCAGCAGTGGCGACCCTTGTTATGCCTCTGGCACTTATGCCGCCGGGCAGATGCTCTTCAGCCGGGACAATCCCCTTCAACTCCTCGACCGGCTCGACAAACCCTTCTTCCGCCCCATTACAGACTTCGAGAAGAGCGGCCAGTACGCTGCCGGCACAGTCTTCACGCAAGGTCTCGTCTGGCATCAGGGCAAATGGTTCCTCTATTATGGCTGCGCCGACTCCTTTGTTGGCGTTGCCGTCTGCGACCCCACAACCTCGTCGCACGAAGGCGACCCTATCGTCTCGGCACAAGTACCGTCGGGCGTCATCAATCAGCAGGCCACATTGGACACAGGAAAGATGACTTGCTTCGTAAACTCCAGCAGCGGATACGTCAACGAAAGCGAGAAACCACAATACATGAACACCAGTTACATCTATCCCGGCAGGAAATGGTGCGACACGAGCACAGAGCGACCATGGCTCATCCTGGAGTTCACAGCCATCTACGAAGTCAGTCGTCTGGTCTTTCGCGATGTGGAAGGACACGAAACGAACTGCGGCAACGTGCCCGAATACTGGGTTTACGGCAGAACAAAAACAAGCGAAGACTGGACACTCCTGGCGCATGAAGACGGCGTAGGCAACCAGGCAACGAAAAATATCTCGTTCCCTCCGGCAGAAGTACGATACCTCAAACTTGTCTTCTCACGAGGCATACGCCCAAGCGGCGAACCAGACAATGCCATTCGCCTCTACGGCTGCGACGTTTACGGACGCTTTGTGAGCGAGATACCACGCTCTGACAGCAACATAAGCATCGGCAAAACCATCCTTGCCGCACACGATACACCCAACGCAACCCATAGTGCACTCAATCTTCTCACTGGCACACCGGCTGCCGAACGCCCCTGGAAACCAACAACACCCGTTCTGGAAACAGACCCATACCGCTACGTCATAGTCGATTTGGAACAGACCTACGACATCAAACGACTGCTCCTGTGGGACGCAAAAAGCATCGATGCCACCGCAACCAACATGAATGCCTACCAAATATACATCAGCGAAGAAACGCCCAACCTCAGCCTTATCACCAAATCAGGCGATACGAATACATGCTGGACACAGGTTGCAGACAAGAAATCCACAGGCTCCCTCAACAAGAAAATCGTTTCGTTCGCCACACCAATCCGTGGCCGATACGTCAAACTCGTCTTCCCTCGCACCTCTGCAGGCATGAATAATGCCGACCAGCCCGCACTCTATGCCTTCCACATCTACGGCACATTGGCAGAAGACGTTAACGCCATCGGGCAAATCCCCAATGCCAATCCTTCAGACAAGGACGACGAAGCCATATATACACTTTCAGGCATCAAGGTAGAAAAGGGTAAACAAAAGCCCGAACTCTACATAAAGTCCGGGCAGAAAGTATTGCTTCGTTAAGTG
>SFKY01000063.1 GCA_004554665.1 Bacteroidales bacterium | reverse complement strand
AAGTTGGAGAACCTCAGAGGAAAAATCGTTCTGCTGCGTCGCTTCAAGAACAATTCCAGCGATGCGTATGGTGTAGATCTGGAAAACGGATGGCCGGAAAATGGTACAGGTTCATATACTAACGCAGACGGCGAGAAAATATATATCGAGGATCTCTACTTTAAATTCTATCAGGAACATGACACAAAGGATAAAAGTGACGCCATAGAAAAAGCCTTCAAGAGTGCATGTGAATCTGCGAACAAGGACCGCCTGTACATCGTATACAACACCATTTCATGTAATGCCCTTGCTGTCCGCACTCCATGGGACTATGCATGGGACGAAGACCTTAATCCTTATATGTGCAGTGCTCTCAATAGCATTCTTGACAATAACTACAGCGAAGAGAAAACAGTCTACCGGCTTGGTATCGTACCTCTTGACTTCTTCAACAAGGAAGGCTATGACGACCCCTACCACCTGACGTGGAAACTCATTAACACAAACTTCAACTACACACTGTGTAAGAAAGAATAACCGGCACATCCTATAGCACAATTGGGGACATTGGAAACACTTCAATGTCCCCAATTAATTTATGCGCTCGGCATGGGCATTGTCTGGCGGCCGGAAGCGCAGACCCCCTCACTCCCCCTGTTCCCCAAACGATATGCAGAAGCCGACGTGGTAGCCTGCCACGGGAGTGTCCAGGAGGGTGAGGTCGCCGCCTTGGTGGATCATGAGCTGGCGCGAGAGGGGAAGGCCGATGCCTGAGCCTTGGGATTTGGTGGTGAAGAAGGGGATGAAGATGTTGCGGGCCACCTCGGCGGGGATGTTCCGGCCGTTGTTGCTCACCAGCAGGGAACTGCCGGTCCACTGGAGGCAGACGGCGGTGGCACCGGCTTCCACGGCGTTCTTCACCAGATTGAGCACCACCTGGGTGAGCATCTGCTCGTCGGTGTGCACCATGGTGGCCCGGGGAATCTCTGTCTTCCACGTGAGGGAAGGATGGGTGGCCTGCATCCTGGCTGCAAAGGTGCTGAGGTCCACGGCTGTGCGCACGGGTCGCTGCATCTGTGTGAGCTTGCGGTAGTTCTCCACGAAGGTGAAGAGGTGGTGCGACATGTCGTGGATGGTGAGGATGCCTTCCCCGTAGTCCGAGGCCTTTGCGGGCGGATTCTCCAGCAGAGCCTGGCTGATGCTGCAGATGGGGGCTGTGGCATTCATTATTTCATGGGTGAGCACGCGCGTGAGGCGCTGCCAGGATTCCACCTCGTTGCGGGCCACCAGTATGCGTATGTCCTGCCCCAGCTCGTTGAGCGTGCGCAGCAGGGCTCGTTCGCCCGGCATCCAGCCCACAATGGGGAGGCTGAAGGTGAAATCGTGGTTGCGCATAGCTTCGCGCATCAGATGGGCGCGGCGCTTGAGCCTGCGCTGGTGGTGCGCGAGGTAGCCTGCAGCAGCCAGGGCGGCGGCCAGCAGGAGTCCTAGATGAAGGGGTGTGAGCGTGAGGGTCATGTTCTTTTTATTTTTGCATAGAGTGTCTGCCGTGTGATGCCCAGCAGTTTGGCGGCTTCGCTGATATTGCCGTCGCAACGCTCCACCACCTTGTGCACATAGTCCATGGTCACCTCGTCCAGGGGCGCTACCTTGCGGCTACGCTCGACGGCCTCCCGCAGGATGCCGAGGAGCTTGTTGTTGTCCCACGGTTTTGTCACAAAGTCGGCCGCTCCCTCCTTCATCCCTTTTACGGCCAGACCGATGTCGCCGTAGGCAGTGAGCAGCACTACGGGTATGTGGGGAAATTTCTTTCGGATGGTGCGTAGCCACAGCAGTCCGTCGTGCCCGGTGTTCATGCCGAGCGTGAAATTCATGTCGAGCAGCACCACGCTGATGTTCTCCCGCTCCATGACGGACAGTATCTTCGCCGGGTCGCTGAGGGCGACCACACCCTCGAATGCGCCTCCCAGACACAGCCTCAGGGCGGTGAGGATGGCTGGATTGTCGTCTACTGCCAGTAGTTTTCCGTATTTGTCCATATAGGCGTTGTGTTTTTTGTATGCGGTGCAAAGTTACGCATATTATTCGGGACAGCGGCACGGGGGAGTGTATGATTTTCATACAATATGGAAGAATTATTTTGTGCGGGAAGGTCTGCGACCCGTTTTTTTCTTGGTGATGAAGAGGAGGAGGCGTAACTTTGCCGTACAAAAACAATCATTCTACGGACAAACGACAATGAAACGGACACTTAATCTATTTGTGGTGTGGGCCTCTTTGGTAGCCACTGCCCCGGCACAGCGCGTGTGGACCGCCGACCAGTGCATGCAGTATGCCGTGGAGCACAACCGCAGCGTGCGTGCAAGCAAACTCACCCTAGCGGACTACGAAACGGAACGCATGCGGGCAGCAGGCGCTTTCCTGCCTTCGGTGGGAGGAAGTGTGGGCGGTCAGGTGAACTTCGGGCGTGCCATCGACCCCGAGACCAATACCTACACCACCGTGAGCACGCTCTACAACAGTTACGGCCTTTCGGCTTCCATCCCCGTGTTTGACGGCCTGCAGCGCTACAATGATCTTCATGCCGCACGTGTCTCGGTGCTCCTGGGACGCCAGGGGGTACTGGCCCAGCAGGAGCAGGTGGCTCAGCAGGTGCTCAAGCAGTATGTAGATGCCGTTTACCAGACGGGTGCGCTCCGGCTGGCCCGACAGAAACGCGAGGAGAGCATGGCACTGCTGGTGCAGTCGCGTGCCATGGCTGAGGTGGGGCTCCGCAGCGAGGCCGACACGGCACAGATCCGTGCCTCCTACTCATCGGACGACTGCGAGGTGACACGGCAGGAGGGCCTGCTCTCCAATGCCCTGCTTGCGCTGAAGACGCTGATGAACTATCCCGTGGACGAGCCGCTGCAACTCGACACTGCCGCTGTGCCTACGTCGCCCCTCACCGTCTGTCGGGTCGGGGAACTGTATGCCCAGGCATGTGGGTGGAACCCGTCGGTGCTGATGGCCGGGTACAGCCTGAAGGTGGCACGCCTGGGCCTCCGTTCGGCCCGCGGGGCCTTTTTCCCTTCGCTGTCGGTGGGCGCGGGTATCTCCACCAGCTACTATCGGCAGGTTGGTGCCAGGGGGACCACCGGCTTCGGCGGTCAGTTCCGCAACAACCGGGGCGAACACGTCTATGCCACGCTCAGCATCCCCGTCTTCAACCGCCTGGGCCTGCTGGCCAATCTGCGGCGGCAGCGCAACAATGTGGCGCGTGCACAGGAAACACTGGGACAGCGGCAGGACGACTTGCGTGTGCTCATCGAGCAGACCACAACGGACCAGCGCAACAGCTGCAAGGAACTGCAGAAGACCGCCGCACGGGTGGAGGCCGACAGTGTGGCTTCGCGCCTCACCCGGCAAAAGTATGAAGAGGGGCTGGCCTCGGCCATCGAAGTGCAGACGGCGGCGGTGACGCTCCTGCAGAGTCGTGCCCAGCTGCTGCAGAGCCGCCTGCAGAACTATTATCTGACAAGAATTCTCAATTATTATAAAGGTATGCCGTTATGGACAGAAGAATAGAAAAGAAGAAGGGGCTGCGCCCCAAACATGTGCCGTATGTAGTGGCAGGTGGCCTGGTGTTGCTGTCGCTGCTGTGGCTGGTGCTGGGCAACCATGCCAGCACGGTGAGAGTGGAAAAGGACATGATTACGGTGAGCACCGTGGTGAAGGACCAGTTTTACGACTATGTGCGTGTGAGCGGACGGGTGGTGCCCATCCAGGTGGTGCAGCTCTCGCCCGAGGAGGGCGGCATCGTCAGGGAGAAGGTGGTGGAGGAAGGCACGAGGGTGAAGAAGGGCGATGTCATTCTGCGCTTGTCGAACAGCCAACTCGACCTGCAGATTCTCACTGCCGAGGCCGAACTGGCCGAGAAGCAGAACCTGCTGCGCAACACCCAGGTGGCCATGCAGCAGGACCGTCTGTCCAACCGTACCGAACTGGTAACGCTGGCCACTGACATGCAGCGCAGGGAGCGTGCCATGAAGCAGCGCGAACGCCTCTATGCCAGTCGGCTCATGAGCCGCGAGGAGTATCTGCAGAGCCGTGAGGACTATGAACTGGCACGCCAGAAGTACGAGCTGGTGCAACAGCGCTTGCAGCAGGACAGCATCTACCGGTCGGTGCAGATGGACCAGATGGAGGACAACCTGGAGAACATGCGGCGCAATGTGCTGCTGGTGCGCGAAAGGCGGGACCGGCTGGAGGTGCGATCCCTCATCGACGGCGAACTGGGACTGCTCAATGTGGAACTGGGGCAAAGCATTGCGGCCGGCTTCAAGGTGGGGCAGATCAACGACCTGAGCGACTTCAAGGTGGAGGCCTATATTGACGAGCACTATATCGACCGTGTGCGTACGGGGCTGACGGCCACACTGGAGCGCGGCGACACCACCTACACCCTGCGTGTGCGAAAGGTATACCCCGAGGTGAGAGATGGCAAGTTCCGCACCGATCTGGTCTTCCAGGACGGTCGCCCGGACAATCTGCGCATCGGGCAGACCTTCTACCTCAACCTGGAACTGGGCAAGCCCGAGACGGCCATCATGGTGCCGCGCGGCACCTTCTTCCAGAGCACGGGCGGCAACTGGATCTTCGTGTTCGACAAGCAGGGCCACACGGCCTACCGCCGCACCATCAGCATCGGACGCCAAAACGCACAGTATTATGAGGTGCTCAGCGGACTGGAACCGGACGAACAGGTGATAACCAGCGGCTACGAGCCATTTGGCGACAACGAGAAAGTGGTGGTCAGGTGAGACACCCATTCCATCTGCAATATATAATAATTAATGTATATAGAACCAACGATTATGCTAAGGACTGAAAATTTGACAAAGGTATTCCGCACGGAAGAGGTGGAAACCACGGCACTCAACGGAGTGAACATTGAAGTGAAGGACGGTGAATTTGTGGCCATCATGGGACCCAGCGGCTGTGGCAAGTCCACACTGCTCAGCATCCTGGGGCTGCTCGACAACCCCACTGGCGGCAACTATTTCCTTGATGGCGAGGAGGTGGGTCATCTGCGCGAGAAGGACCGCACGCGTTTCCGCAAGGGGCGCATCGGTTTCGTGTTCCAGAGTTTCAACCTCATCGAGGAACTCACGGTGGAGGAGAACATCGACCTGCAGCTGCGCTATCTGGGCATCGGCAGGAAGGAACGCCGCGAGCGTGTGCTGGAAATCCTGCGCAAGGTGAACCTGAGCCAGCGGGCAGGACATTACCCGCAGCAGCTCTCGGGCGGCCAGCAGCAGCGTGTGGCCATTGCCCGTGCCGTGGTGGGCAAACCCAGGCTCATTCTGGCCGACGAGCCTACGGGTAACCTCGATTCCAAGAACGGCCTGGAGGTGATGGAACTGCTCTCCAGCCTGCATGCCGAGGGCAGCACCATCGTGATGGTGACCCATTCGCAGCACGATGCGGCCTATGCCGACCGTATCATCAATCTCTTCGACGGCGAGGTGGTGGAGAATACCGTCCTGTAATGAACCCTAATCACATGAAGGATATGAAGACATTATTATACTTGTTACGACGCCACATGGTGGCCAGCCTGCTCAATTTCATGGGCATCGTGCTGGCTGTGGCGGGAGGCTATATCATGCTCACGCAGGTAATCTACAGTGCGCAGTACAACCACGGAATCCCGGACTACCGACGTGTGTGTCGTGTGGATGTATGCGGCATGTTCGGAGAGGGCAAATGGTGTCCCTCGCTGGCACGCCCCATCTGTGAATACCTTGCGGAACTGCCGCAGGTGGAGAAAGTGGCCTATCTGAGGATGGACGGGTGCATGATGGCTGACAAGGACGGAAGCGTCATCAGTGTGCCCTGTTATGCGGAAAACGGACATACCCTGGAGGTTTTCGGCGCACAGCGCGTGGATGGCACTCTCACCTTCGAGCCTTCCGACACAGGCATTGTCATCCCGGCCTCGCTGGCCATGAAATATTATGGGCGCGAGGACGTGGCCGGCCAGGAGATGGCATTTTCCGGCGGACAGCGTCGCACGGTCACGGTGAAGGGGGTGTACCGCGATTTTCCCGACAACTGTATCCTCAAGAATGCCGTCTACAGGGGCATGGGAACGGAGAACCAGTACGAGATTGGCAACTGGAACTACTACTGTTTCATCCGCCTGGGCGAAAATGTGGCTGTGGAGTCGATTTCCACCCTGCTGGATGATTGCCTGTTGCGCTTCTATGAGTTCTGGGCCTCTGCCGGCGGAAGGGAATTCTCGGACGGGGACAGGGATGAGGCCTCCAAACTTCATGCCGAGGCAATCCCTCTGAATGAGACCTATTTCAGCGGACATGACCCGGAGATGGACAAGGGCAACCGCAAGGCACTCTATATGCTGGAGTTCACACTGGTACTGCTGTTCGTGGTGTGCGTGCTCAACTATGCCAACTTTTCCATGGCACAGGCTCCCATGCGGGTGCGCTCCGTCATTCTGCGCAGGGTGATGGGAGAGAGCCTCTGGCGGCTGCGCGTCCAGCTGTTGGCCGAGGGGGTGGCCGTGAGCCTCGCGGCTGCATTGCTGGCCTTCTTCCTTGTTCATCTGTTCAGCAAGGTGGGGTCGGTGGTTCCTCTTTTCAAGGGCAGCATCCAGCTGGCCGACAACTTGCTGCTTGTGGCCGTCCTGATGGGTGTGGCCGTGGTGGTGGGCATCCTGTCCACAGCCTACAGTACCCGCTATGTCACCTCGTTTGCCCCTGTCGCTGCCATGAGGGGGCGTGTAGGGCTCTCTCCGCAGGGACGGACGTTGCGCGGATGGCTGGTGGGCCTGCAACTGTGCGCGGCCCTGGTGATGGTTTCCTTCATTGGCATCATCTACAGCCAGAGCCACTACATCTATCATTCCGCCTACGGCTATGACAAGGACAGCCTCCTGGTGGCTGAACTGGCAGACATGGTGCCTGTGGAGAAACACGCTTCGCTGCGCATGGAACTGGAGAAACTGCCCGGTGTGGCCTCTGTGACCTATTCAATGAATTTCCTCGGAGAAGGTGACCTGTGCATGGGATGGGGCAGAGGCCCCCGGGACCAGAAGTGCAACTTTACCGCCATACCCGTGGACTGGAAGTTCTTGCGCACCTGGGGCATAGAGGTGGTGGAAGGCCGTGACTTCCGCGAGCAGGACGGCGATGTCTATATCGTCAACGAAGCCATGATCCAGACCTATCCTTGGGTCAAGGTGGACCAGCTGCTTGTATCCGGGGACCTGCCCGTAGTGGGTGTCTGCAAGAATGTGCGCATCTTCTCCACCCGCATGGACAACAGCAATTCTCCTATGGCCTTCGTGGTGTTCGGTCCTCGCTATGCCGGATGGACGGCCTGCAAGAAGATGTCGGTGCGCGTGGCTCCGGGTGTGGACATGCGGCAGACGCGCCGTCAGGTGGAGGAGGTAGTGGCCCGTTTCTCCGAGGGTCCTGTTCCCGATGTCCATTTCTTCGACAAGTGCCTGGAGACCGCCTATGAGGAGGAAAACGGTTTCATCCGCCAGATACAGCTCTGTTCCCTGCTCTGCATCCTCATCACGCTCATCGGTGTGTTCTGCCTCACGATGTTCGAGACGGAGTATCGCCGCCGTGAGGTAGCCATCCGCAAGGTGATGGGCAGCACAGTGGGCGAGGTGCTGGCACTCTTCATGGGCCGCTATGCCTGGCCGCTTGTGGTGTCGATGCAGATTGCCGCTCCTGTGGCCTATCGGATGGGTTCCCTGTGGCTCGAAGGTTTTGCCGAGCATACGCCCATCTACTGGTGGCTCTTCCCGTTGGCCTTCATTGTCGTGAGCAGCGTGGTGCTTCTCACTGTGGCTGCCCAGTGCTGGCGCGTGGCCACGACCAATCCCATGGACAGCATCCGTGTGGAGTGACGGGCATGCTGTAGAACCGATGCTGAACCCCTCTCCTTTCATGGTTTGGGGTTCAGGACGAAGACCTGAAGGGGTGGCATGATGTTGTCATACTCAATTATGCCACCCCTCTTGGGGCTTGAATGTTCTGAACCGTTGCGATGTGATGTGCGGGGATGGGGTCATGGATGTCCCCTACTGTATTGGGCAATGCGGTTGTAGAGGAGGCGTGGGGCGCCCCTTTGCATTAGGGGTTGGAGAGAGAATCGAGCTGGAGACCGTTGAGCATTTCCGTGTAGAGACGGAGCGCTTCGGTAATTTCGCTCAGGCAGATGTATTCGTCGGCAGTGTGGCTGCGGGAACTGTTGCCCGGCCCCATTTTCATAGAGGGGAAGGACATCAGTGCCTGGTCGCTGAGGGTGGGCGAACCGAAGGGAGTGCGATGGAGTTGGACGGCCCGCCGGACCAGAGGGTGGGACAAGGGAATGCTGGACGAATTGAGGCGGAACGAGCGGGGCTTCACTTCGCTTTTTACATGCTGACAGATGAGGTCGAAGAGCTGGCGGTTGGTGTAGCACTCGTTGCTTCTCACATCCACGGTGAAGGTGCATGTGTCGGGCACCACATTGTGCTGTGTGCCTGCATTCACGATGGTGACGCTCATTTTCACGGCTCCTAGTACGGGTGATACCTGCGGCCACTGGAAGGTGCGGAACCATTGTATGTCGTCGATGGCATGGTAGATGGCGTTGTCGCCTTCATTGCGTGCTGCATGGCCGGCCTTTCCGTGGGCAGTTACGTCGAGCACCATCAGCCCTTTCTCGGCGATGGCGGGCTGCATGCCCGTGGGCTCGCCCACCAGTGCCACATCGATGGGAGGCAGTAGGGGCAGGGCATGCTCGATGCCGTTCTTGCCGCTCACCTCCTCTTCGGCAGAGGCCAGATAGATGAGATTATAGGCACGGGGCTGGTGGCGGAGGTGGCGGAAGGCGAACAGAAGCGTGAGCAGGCTGGCACCGTCATCGTTGCTGCCCAGTCCGTATAGCTTGTCCTCGCAAAGGGTGGCCCGGTAGGGGTTGTATGTCCAGGAGGCGGCAGGCTTCACCGTGTCGATATGTGCATTGAGCAGCAGGGTGGGGCGTGCCGGGGAGTAGTCGGGCGCGATGGTCCAGAGGTTACAGCCGTCGCGGTGCGTGTCCAGTCCATAGGTGGTGGTCATCTCATGGAAGAGGAAGTCAGACGCTTCCTGTTCCTGCCTGCTGGTGCGCGGAATCTCAATCAGACGTGCCAGAAGCGTGGCAATTTCTTGCGTAGCATGTGTAAAATCCATTGTTTTGCGGCATTTTGGTGGGCAAAGGTAGATTATTTTTTAGAAAAACGCAAATAAATTTGGCTCTTAACACAAGAAGCCCTATCTTTGTATGTGAAAAACCTGGAAAACGATGCAGAGTAAGAGTCCTTTGTCTGTGCTGATACACACTCAGGCGGCAATCTATGGTGAGCGGAACGCTTTGCTGTTTCGCGATGATGCGGAGAAGGTGTGGAAACCCATTTCATGGAACGCGTTCTCCCGCACGGTGTCTTGCGTCAGCAATGCTTTGCTGGCGTTGGGCGTAGGCATCCAGGAGAATGTGGCCGTCTTCTCGCAGAACATGCCCCAGTGTCTGTTTGTGGACTTTGGCGCCTACGGAATCCGGGCTGTCACCATCCCGCTTTATGCAACCAGCAGCGAGAGGCAGGTACAGTATGTGGTAAGCGATGCCAACATACGTTTCATCTTTGTGGGCGAGCAGTACCAGTACGACACGGCCTACCGTGTGCTGCGCCTCTCGCCCAATGTGGTGCGGCTTGTCATCTTCGACCCTTCGGTGAAGAAGGACAGCCAGGACCAGATGAGCCTCTCGTTTGAGGAGTTCCTGAAGATGGGCGAGGGACAGCCGTATGCCGAGGAGGTGGCACGGCGCAGTGCCCAGTACGACATTGATGAACTGGCAAACGTGCTTTACACCAGTGGCACTACGGGCCTGAGCAAGGGTGTGATGATTACCCACCGCATGTACAGGAGCGGAATAGCAGCCCACGAGCATGCCATCAACCTGAGCGAGAAGGATGTGGTGATGGATTTCCTGCCTTTCACCCATATCTTTGAGCGGGCATGGTCCTATCTCTGCCTGGCCACGGGCTGCACGCTGGCAATCAACAGGAATCCTGCCGACATTCTGCAAAGCATGACCGAGGTGCACCCTACCTGCATGTGTGCCGTGCCCAGATTCTGGGAAAAGGTGTATGCGGCTGTGCAGAACAAGATGGCACAGAGCAGTCCCGTGCAGCGGATGCTGTTGCAGGACGCCCTCCGTATAGGGAAGGCGTACAATGTGGATTACCGGATGCGGGGGCTGGTGCCGCCCGTGACACTGAAAATGCGTTACCTCTTTTATGAACGTACGGTCATCTCACTCTTGCTCAAGAACCTGGGACTGGAGAACCACAACTTCTTTCCCACTGCCGGTGCGGCGGTGAGTCCTGTGGTAGAGGAGTTTATCCACTCGGCGGGCCTGATGATGATTGTGGGCTATGGCCTGACGGAGAGTACGGCCACCGTGTCGTGCGACCGCTGGAACCAGCGCATTTCCGTGGGGTCGGTGGGCCGCTTGCTGGACGGTGTGGAGCTTTCCTTCGGTGAAAACAATGAAATCCTGCTCCGTGGCGACACTATCACCAAGGGGTATTACCGAAAGGCCGAGGTGACGGCTTTGTCCATTGACGCTGACGGCTGGTTCCATACGGGTGACGCGGGCTACATGAAGGACGGGGAGCTCTATCTCACCGACCGTATCAAGGACCTGTTCAAGACCAGCAATGGCAAGTACATAGCTCCTCAGATGCTGGAGAGCAAACTGGTGGTGGACCGCTTTATCGACCAGATAGTGGTGGTGGCAGACAGACGCAAGTTCGTGTCGGCCCTGGTCATTCCCGATTATCAGCTGCTGGAGGACTTCTTTGCCAAGCATGGGATTCACTTTGCCAGCCGTAGGGAGCTGTGTGAAAACCCGGAGGTGAACAAGTTCATGATGTACCGCATCGATACCCTCCAGCAGGAGTTTGCCCACTATGAACAGGTGAAGAAGATTACGCTGCTGCCCGAAGCGCTTTCCATGGAAAAAGGAGAATTGACAGATACATTGAAAGTAAAAAGACCTGTGCTCTACCAAAATTACGCAGCACAGATAGAAAAGATGTACGAGGAATGATAACAATTGAACAACTCAAGGAAGTAAAGGAACGAACGGAATCGCTGTGCAGATACCTGGACATCGAAGGAAAGAAAATGCAGTATGAAGAGGAGCAAATCCGCACGCAGGACCCTGGCTTTTGGGACGATGCCAAGCGTGCCGAGGCGCAGATGAAGCTGGTGAAGGGCCTGGAGAAATGGATCAAGGGCTACGAAAAGGTGCAGACTCTGGCTGGTGAGCTAGAAACGGCTTTCGATTTCTACAAGGAGGAACTGGTCACCGAGCAGGAGGTGGACGAACTGTATGCGCGTACACTGGCTGCTGTGGAGGACCTGGAACTGAAGAACATGCTGCGCAGGGAGGAAGACCCCATGGATGCAGTGCTGAAGATCAACTCGGGTGCAGGCGGCACTGAAGCCCAGGACTGGGCACAGATGCTGATGCGCATGTATATGCGCTGGGCCGAGAACAACGGCTACAAGTGTGTGGTGAGCAATGTGCAGGACGGCGATGATGCGGGCATAAAGACGTGTACACTGGAAATCCAGGGCGAATATGCCTATGGCTACCTGAAGAGCGAGAACGGGGTGCACCGGTTGGTGCGCGTGAGTCCTTACAACGCACAGGGCAAGCGCATGACCTCGTTTGCGTCTGTCTTTGTCACCCCGCTGGTGGACGACTCTATCGAGGTGAACATCGAGCCGGCCCGCATTTCGTGGGACACCTTCCGCTCCAGTGGTGCAGGAGGACAGAATGTGAACAAGGTGGAGTCGGGCGTGCGCCTGCGCTACCAGTACAAGGATCCCTATACGGGTGAGGAGGAGGAAATCCTCATTGAAAACACTGAGACGCGCGACCAGCCCAAGAACAAGGAGAATGCCATGCGCATCCTCCGCTCTATGCTCTACGACAAGGAACTGCAGCACCGCATGGCCGAGCAGGCCAAGGTGGAGGCCGGCAAGAAGAAGATTGAGTGGGGCAGCCAGATAAGGAGCTATGTGTTTGATGACCGCCGTGTGAAGGACCACCGTACGAACTACCAGACCAGCGACGTGGGCGGTGTGATGGACGGCAAGATTGATGCCTTCATCAAGGCCTACCTGATGGAGTTTGGACAACAGGACACATGATTGAGCGAAGAATTCCTTATATACAATAATTAATATATATATAACCAATCCAAGTTATGAGCAATAAAAGTATAAAGAGGGCAAGGAGGGCTGAGGCCCGTGCTGCCCGCGAGGCCAGTCAGGGCCGTCGCGTGGCCTTCTATGTAGGAGGCGCCTTGATTCTTTTGATGGTGTTGGCCTTGGCCGCCTATTCACTGGCCGGACTGTAGTGGACCATGCATCTGGAGATTGAAAGGAAATTCCTGGTCGCGGGTGAGTTCCGCGACCAGGCTTATAACTGTACGCACATCCAGCAGGGCTACATCAGTTCGTCGGGCGGACGCACGGTAAGGGTACGCATTCGCGATGACAGGGGCTATCTCACCATCAAGGGACCGTCAGGTAAAGCCGGCCTTTCCCGCTATGAGTTCGAAACGGAGATTGCGCTTTCCGATGCGCAGGACCTGATGCGCATTTGCGAGCCGGGCATCATCGACAAGAACCGCTATCTGGTGCGCCATGCGGGCCATGTGTTCGAGGTGGATGAGTTTTTTGGCGAAAACGAGGGCCTGCTGATTGCAGAAGTGGAATTGCAGTCAGAGGATGAGCCGTTTGACAGACCTGCCTTCCTGGGGCGTGAGGTGACGGGCGACCGCAAATACTACAATTCCCATCTGCGCAAAAATCCCTATATCCTGTGGCGCACGGATGTTCAGGAGAGTTAGGCGTTTTTGAATCATTTCATTTCCTGAACGCCGTTTTCAGAAGCACAGCCCCCAGCAGGTAGGCGATGCCTGCACCAATGCTGTTGGCGAGGAAATCTATCCAGTCACCGCTGCGGACGGTGGTCAGATAGGCCTGTGCCAGTTCCATGGCACCTCCGATGAGGATGGGTACGATGAGCGACCACACCAGCAGGAATGTGTATGAGGCCTTATTCCTATGGTGCCTTACATGCTCTGCCCATACGGTGATGCTCAGCGTGCCATACATCACCATGTGGGCCCATTTGTCGGCCAGAGGCACTTCTTCTGCCATTTCTATTTCAGGCACCTTCATCAGCGAAAGAATGATGATTAAACACACGATTGTGATACTCAGCGGATGCTCTTTTAGTCGAATTGTTACGTCTTTCTGCATTTTACTTTCCAATTTTATGCAAAAATACACAGAATATTTATAATTTTGTACATAATTTGGAGAAAAATATGAAACAATCATCTGGAAGAGGTAATTTTGGAAGTCGGCTGGGCGTGATTCTCGCATCGGCGGGCAGTGCCGTGGGGCTGGGCAATATCTGGCGCTTCCCCACAGAGGTGGGCAGCAATGGAGGTGCGGCCTTCATTCTGGTGTATCTGGCCTTTGTGTTCCTGCTGGCCATGCCTGTGATGGTGGCCGAGTTTGTGATTGGGCGCAGCAGCAGGGCCAATACGGTGGGAGCCTATCGTACGCTGGCTCCCGGAAAGCCCTGGATTGTGGCAGGCTTCA
>SFKY01000117.1 GCA_004554665.1 Bacteroidales bacterium | reverse complement strand
AAAAAGGTCGTCATGCCCATCCCCGTGATGTGTCATGACGACCTTCTTTTTATTTCCGGAATTTCCGCAACGGCAGTTCTTCGCCTGTGATGTCAGCAGGCACCCTCATATTCTTCTTTGCCGACCTGCAAAAAAAGCATACCGTTGTATGAAAATCTTGACAACGGAAAAAGTTGGAATTAACATTTCTAAACACCGTTTCAGTCCACTTTCACAGCCGTTACGAGTGTCCTGGAACCCAAGATAGTCAACCTTGCAAAGTAAAAGAAAGAAGGCATATATTCGTTTTTTTTTGAGTGAACGTCTCCCAGCCCCAATTGGGGATACACCCAACCTCCTGCTCCTGGTTTTACTACTACAAATTCATCCCGTTTGCTTTTTTTGTTTTCCAGCCGACACTGGGATTTCCCTTGCGAAGCGGCTTCTCGACCGGGATTGCAGAAACCACAAAAACACAAACACGCAAAAAAGGAGGAACAGGCCTTTCTTTTTTGCGTGTATTAGAATAAAGGAATCAGTGAGAAACTTATTTCTTTATGTATTTAACACCGTTCAGAACGTAGATGCCGGTGGGGAGAGAATCGTAGTCCTTCGCTTCGCAGATGTATGCACCCATGACGCTGTAGATGTGGTCGGTCTTGATCAGATGTCTGGATGTAGGAACGCTGACGATCTCTGTAGAAGGGTCGGAGAGGTAGGTCTCCTTTGCCACTCCGGCAGCGGTGCGGAGCGTTGCTGTCTTGCGCACATCGGCAGAAGAAGCCGCAAGTTCGAGGGTGACGTCAGCCGCCTCTACCTTATACTGGTGTGTGGCGGTGTCGAAGTACGAGAACTGCTCATATTTCACAGGCATGGTGATGGTCTTGCTCTCTCCGGCTTTCAGCTCTACGCGTTCGAAACCGATGAGTTTCTTGTTCTTCTTGCCGTTCTCGCCTGCGCCGTTCCAGTTGGCATAGAGCTGGACAACATCCGCGCCGTCACGGCTGCCGGTGTTCTTTATGGTTGCCGTGACGTTGGCAATGCCGCCGGTGCCGATGCTTGCAGGAGCGGCGAGGTCGCTGTATTCAAAGGTGGTGTATGACAGCCCGTAGCCGAACGGGAACTGTGGTGTCTGTGCCTGACGGCCGTGCTTGGCCTTGCCGTAGTACATATAGGTGTAGCCCCATGTGTCGATGTCGTAGAAGAGCATGCCGTGGTTGTCGCGTTTGAAAACCTGCGGCTCTCCCTGCTCGTCAGACCTGAGAGGGAGTTCGTCAATGCTGTTGTACCATGTAGAGGTGAGCTTGCCCGACGGGTTGACAGTGCCGAAGACAACATCGCAGATAGCCTGCCCCTGCGCCTGTCCGCCGTACCATGCCTCAATTATGGCGGGCACGTTGTCTTTTGCCCATTTGATGTCCATAGACGAGCCGGTCTCGAGTATGAGGACAGTGTTTTTGTTTGCCTCATAGAGAGCTTTGAGCATTGCCTCCTGGTTGCCTGGCATGGAAAGAATCCAGCGGTCGTGCCCCTCTGTACCTGTGTGGTGGTCGTCCGGCTTCTCGTAGTTTGTGCCTGTCAGGAAGATAACCACATCGGCACGCTTAGCAACGTCTGTGGCACGCTGTATCTGCTCGTCCGTGAAACGGTCGTTGACGCTCTGCGAAGGAGAGTAGAGGTAGAGTGGACCTGTTGTCTCAAGGGCGGGGACAGGTTCCTCGACAGGTGTCGCAGGGTTGGAGAATGTGAACGACTTGTAGTTGCCGCAGTAGGAGTTTGTTCCGGAGAACTTGATGTAGAGGTCGTGCTTCCCCCTTACGACAGAGGGGTCGATGGCAGCCGTCACCGACTCCCATTTTGTCCAATTGCCGGTGTCCTTATTGCTGACGGTGAGGAACGGTTCGGCATCCTTCGAGTCAAGGCAGAAGCTCACCTGTCCCAAGCCTGAACTCTTAGAACCGCAGAGCATCTCGAAGTTGGTGCAGCCGTTCTCGCCGAACCATACATTCTCGTACTTGAAGATGTCGCCGGGGGCGGTGTTCTCAAGGTTGCCGGCACCCTTGTCGTTGCTCGATGCACCGCGTTTTGAGACTACAGCCTCGTCGAAAGGTACGGCAGGGATGTTGCAGCTCCGGGTCTCGTTCTTTGGTAGGGTGAAGTGCATAGCCTCGGCAAACGCCTCGAAGGGGGTGGTGGTGTGGGTAGGTGTGCCGGAATAGTCGCCGAGCATGATGGCATTGGCGTAAGGGCCTATGAGGGCAATCTTCTTGTCGGGAGTTATAGGAAGAAGCGGGGTTTGGGCAGAGCCGGCCGGAGTATTCTTCATGAGCACGATGCTCTCCCGCGCAGCCTTCAGCGCCATAGCCTGGTGTTCGGCTGTCTCAAGTGCGGGGACGCCGATGTTCCAAGGGCAGGCTTCCTTCTCAAACTCGCCAAGGGCGAAACGGGTCTCGAGCATCGGGATGAGTGCCTTGTCGATATCCTCCTCGGTGAGGTTGTGGCTCAGTAGAAAATCAGTGGGGATTATAGTTAGTTTATGAAATTATGATTATCTTTGCATCATGGAAAATGTTTTTCTCAAAGCAATAGCAAATGTAG
>SFKY01000116.1 GCA_004554665.1 Bacteroidales bacterium | reverse complement strand
CGACTTCGACATCCAGAGCTTCGACATCCAGCGCACTGTCAGTGTCTATCCCGACAAGGACGGCATCGTATGGTGGACGAAGGCATGGTTCAACGGCAGGAAGAAAGGAGAACGGGCTATCGAGATCAACCGCCAACAGGCTATCAAGTTCATCAAGGACATCATCGAGAAGGACGAGTGGCTGGAGGCATACTTCCCCAAGCAGATGGAGGTGCTCCATGCAGCCCTTGCCCAGACACGAGAACAGGTCATCAATCAAATCCGTCAATCCATAGTATAACATCATGGCAGAAACAAAGCAACAGGACATCTTCACCACCAAGGTCAAGCCCGTCATGGACAGAGCCCGTGACGAGCTCAACCGCCGTCAGGCCGATGAGTTTCAGCGTCACAGCACCTCCATGGGTGCTATGATGGCATGTGCCGCCGGTCCCGACGGTGGTATGGCCGCCATGGATGCCTACAATTCCCGACTTTACTACATCGGCGAGTGGAACAGCAAGACCATGGACGACTATATCGCTATGGTCAAGGCTGAGTTGAAGAAACAGCACATCACCGTAGATGCCGCACTGGAGAAACGGATGATAGACCACCTCGTCGAGCAGCAGATTCCGAAATCCACCGCCGACTATCTACTCCGCAAGTCCGCCCAAGGCACCTTGTTCTATATCCCGCAGCGTGTGCGCCAGACCGCACTGGAGCAGCATATCGAAAAGGAGGCTGAGAAGAAATACACCCCCTCTTTCCTTGAGGAAGCCGCCGGCGCTATCGGTTCCTGGATCCTCAATGCCGCTTCCACAGCGGGAGCAGGTGGCTTCTTCGGCCAGCTCGCCGTAGATGTCGGCGTAGAGGTAACAGACCGCTACGCTCCTGGAAAGCAGGAGGACTACCTCAAGCAACAGAAGGCTATAGGCCAGCAGGAGGTCGCCGCCGCGGGTAAGAAGAAAGCCAATATCCCAGGTTGGATGATGACCCAGATGGGCTTCCGTGACTTGGTCTATGCCACTGACAAGCAATTGACTACCGCCGCATCATGGGCAGACAAAAATGCCAAACTCTACCGCGACAGGGTCAACCAAGCCCTCGAAGCCGGCCAGCGCACGGTGAAAGCCAGCGGAAAGACCACCTCGATGTCTGTAGCCGATGCCACCTTCCGTGCCATGCAGTACGAAGCCTTCTCCCGGGCTGTCAAGCAGGAGCAGACCAATCGCAAAAACGGCAAGGATGCCGTGCATTACTCCAATATCGCAGAAGCAGAACAACATCCAATGACGACACAAGGCAACATATCATCATCTGAGCAGCCCACTGAGCAGTCCACGCAACAGTCCACCGGCGACTACGGCGGCTGGAACACCCTCATGCAGTCCATAAGGCTGAATGGCATGGGTGATACGATGAACAACCTCGGTTTCACCTTGGCGATGCTCCCCGATATGCTCTTGGGAGTCTTCACCGGCAAGACCAAGTCCATCGGTCTGATCAAGAACCCGCTCCTGAAGTGGCCGCTGATGCTCTATGGTGGTGCCAGCCTGTTCAACAGTATGGGCCAGGAAGCCCTGTCGGACTACCGCAACGAGCGCCAGACCGCCACGACGGGACGCTACAAGCGTTACGCTGACGAGGAACTCGACAAGCGCATTACGAACCCGCAGATAGAAGGCAATGTCTTGCTGATGGATATTGACAACGTCCCTCGCATCGTCACCCTGCCGCAGAGCGTGATGGAAGCCTACAACGAAGGCGCATTGACCATCAACACCATTGCCAACCGCATCCTTGCCCGTACCGACCAGATGAGCGCCGGCCAGCAGCAATCCCAAACCCTCACTTCATCCGAGCGGTATGAGCAGAGCCAGGAGCGTGAGCAGAGCCGAGGCATACGATAACGCAGAAATATTTTTCATTTTCCCTAATTTTTCACCATTAAATGATACGATATTATGGCAGAAGAAACTATTCCCAAGAAATCGGGCGCAGAGCGACAGGCAGAGATTCTTGTCGCCGCCCTTGAAAGAGCCGGTCAGAATGGAGGCGTTCTCCTGAACAACACCCAAAAGCTGACTCCCCATTTTTATGACAAACCCATGCGCATCACTCCCGTCAACGCCTTGATTATGGCGATGCACAGCGACCAGGGTGAGTTCAAGACCAACGGCTACACCATGTACAACGAGACTCACAACCGCAACGAGGCGGTGATGAAGGGTCAGAAAGGTGTGCCATTCGTGTGGACGAACCTCAATCAGTATGTCAGCAAGGACAATGCTGACGATAAAATCAGCCGCACGGAGTACAATGCCCTCCCTGACGCGGACAAGGAGAAATACAGGGTCAATCCCCGCGAGGATGTCTATACCATATTTAATATAGACCAGACGACCATGGCCCACGCCCACAAGGAGGAGTATGGCAAGCAGGTGGAGCAGTTCGGCGGCAAGGAAGCCCGCACCGAGAACCCCAATGCCGACAAACAACTCCGCATGGACGTGAACCAGTTCATCCAGAGCATGAAGGACAACCTCGTGCCCATCCGCAAGGATGCCACGGGCATTGCCCACTATGACTTCAAGAAGGACACGCTCCATATTCCTGCCCAAAAAGATTTCCCTTCCTATGCCGACTATGTGCAGGAGGTGTCCCGTCAGGTTGTCCATGTCACCGGCACGCCCCAGCGTCTCGGGCGTGAGGGTATGCAGCTGGAAGGTATGAAGCACCCTAGTCAGGAACATCAGCAGCATGAGATGCTGGTTGAGGAACTTGCCTCTGCTCACAAAATGCTGGAACTGGGACTGCCTGCCAAACTGCGCCCTGCCACCATGGAGCAGTTGCCGGCCATCATCGCCCAAATCAAAGACAATCCTGAATTGGGCAAGAGCATCCTGCAGGATGTCAACCGCACGGTGGGCATGATCAAGAAGGCCGAGAACGGAGAGAAGATCAAACTCATCGAGAAGCCTTCCGAGAAGCGCCAACAGGCTTGGGCATCGCAGTTCCCGCTTGACAAGGTGCCGGAGCGCTTTGCGCAGATCACCCTGTTGAAGGACGACGCTGGCAAGTGGACGCTGGCCGCCAAGCCTGAGAACGACCGCACCTTTGCAGTGCATCCCACGAAGGAAGATGTCAGCATGTACTTCGACATGATGAAGAACGACCGTGACGAAGCGCATATCAACGATTTCCGCACCCAGTTTGCGCAGAAATACTACTCCGTGGTGGCCGCCCATCCCGAAAAGGAGGTCAACCTCTTCCGCAGTGAGGCACCTCAGGAGTCGCTCGACATGATTACCAAGGTCAATGCCTTCAAGACCAAGGACAGCAAGATTCTCCTCGTGGCCACCATCGGCGACGAGAAGCAGAAACCTGTAGAAATCAACCAGTCACAGTGGCAACGCCTCTGGCTTGCCGACGACAAGCAGGAATACAAGACCCACCTTGCCGCCATCCTCTATGCAGATGTGCTGGCAACGAAGCGTGGCGAGGTGAAGCAGGATGCCGCCGAGACCGAGGAGCAGCAGCGTGACAGGAACGAGACCATCGTCGTGCCGCCTATCCTCCGTCAGTACAACGACCTGAAGAAGAAGCACCCTGATGCGATGCTCCTGTTCCGTTGCGGTGACTTCTACGAGACCTACAAGGACGATGCCGTCAAAGCCTCCAACATCCTGGGCATCACCCTCACGCGCTACTCCCAGCGCAAGGAGGAGGACGGTTCGGCACTGCGCATGGCAGGTTTCCCGTACCATGCCCTCGACACCTATCTGCCCAAACTCATCCGTGCCGGTGAGCGTGTAGCCATCTGCGACCAGATTGAGCAGAACCGCAAACCGCAGCAGAGCGAAGAGGCGAAGCCCGAGCAGAAGCAGGAAGTGAAAGAGACCGTGGCACGTCAGGAAGAACATCATCGCAGTATGCACCGATAACCGCACCATGGCATGAAAGCATCAAGGCAATCCTATATCGACAATTATGCGGAATACGCCATGGAACAGATGCGGCGGTATGGCATACCTGCCTCCATCACCTTGGCGCAGGGCATCATCGAGTCTGCCGACGGCCAGAGCACCTTGGCGCAGACCGCCAACAACCACTTCGGTGTGAAGGGCGCGTAC
>SFKY01000115.1 GCA_004554665.1 Bacteroidales bacterium | reverse complement strand
GCAAGCCAGTAACATGCTGCCCCGCGACTTGCATGTGTTAAGCCTGTAGCTAGCGTTCATCCTGAGCCAGGATCAAACTCTCCATTGTAAAAATATTGTTTATACCAGTCTTTCGACTGACTATATTCTGCTCAGAACGATTATCCTTCAGTATCAAGTTAAAGTTTCCTGTTCATATTGAAATATGACGGTTTCTTCTATTTACCCAAGTATTCTCATTATGTTTCCAAAACGAGAACACGCTTCTTGTACTATTACTTGTCTGTTATCTCAATCTTTCAAAGAACTCTTTTCGTTGTGCCCTCGGTTCGTTCCCGAAAGCGGATGCAAAGGTAGCAACTTTTATGTTTCCCTCCAAATATTTTCGCAACAAAATTCAAAAAAAACTTCATTTTTGACATACATCAAGGTTTTTGACTTGTCTATTTTTCGCATACCTTATTATATTTGCATTCTCCCGTTGTTTCCTGCTTATTTTTTCATGCGCTGCATATCCACCTCCTGACGATGTTTTGCCTTATATCCGCCAAATTTGTATGCCAAGGAAAGCCCAAAAGTGCGGTAACAAGCAAAACGGGTACGGAGATTCTGCCCACCCCAATGGCACTCCGGCGTAATCATCATGGTCTGGAAGATATCCTTGCAGTAGACATTCAGTACAACATTGCCGCGCGCAAAAGCATAGCGTAGGTTGACATCGAGATTGCCCGATGCCGGAAGATCGAGTGTTCCCTGGTAAGAGGTGGTCCGTGCGAAACCACTCACCGAGACCGAAACATCCTTGCGACGGGAGAATCGGCATGTCGCATGGGCCGACAACATGCCATAGACAATGGAACGGTCGAAAGGGCAATCGAAATAGTCACCATCTTTCTCGCGCATCCACACCCCAAACAGGTTTACCCGCGAATCGAACCACCACACTGGCTTCCACGGTACAGCCACCATCAACCCTGCCTGCTGATGGAAGTCAAAGTTGTGGAACTGGTCGATTTCCACCAATCGGTCACGCGATTGAAACATTGTCTGCGTAAAATAGTCCTGCTGATGCGAGAACCAACCCCTGAAAGTATACTTGTTGTGGAGGATATGGACCAACGAAACCGAATATTCACGCGAAGGCCTGAGACCGGGATTGCCGATGATCTCCTCGTACTGGCCACCGTGGTAACTGGTCACATGCTGTACCGCCCAAAAATCGGGATAAGTCTTGTCGCTGCTGAACGCCAGTTGCCACAGCCGCCCCGAGCGAGGGGTATAAGACAGGGTAAGCGACGGATACAGGTCCCACCGATTCCACAGCGTCGCTTGGGTGCGCTCGATGGCCACCGACATTTCCGCCGACAGTTTGCTGCTCCATGCGATGTTACCGCCAACATAGGCATTGAGCACATTTTCTGTCCGCCGCGAAACGAGCGGTGCAGGCAACTGGCCCGCCTGAGAGCCCTCTTGCGCTCGATAATCCTGCCTACTATGATCCACTACATGTGTATAGACCAACCCATAATTGATTTTAGCCTTTTTGCCCACCGCATGCTCCTCTCTCACGAAGCACTTCCACCGATTGATGCGCTGCTGACTATTAGACACAAAAGCCATTGGGCTGCCCATCAGTTCACTTCCCAAATCCTGCACCACATTGTTCTCGTAATAGGTGAAATCTGTGCCGACATCGAGTCCAATGGGAAGCTCATAATCGATATGCCCATTGTGCAGTCGGCTATCGACGTGGTTGTCTACCACCGAGGTCTGCATGCCGGTCATCCTGTTCAGGCTACGACTATCCCGCTGATTGCCTGCATAACTGACACTGAGCTGGTGATTCTTTCCCCAATCAAGATCCACGCCGATACGATAATGATACTCCGGCGTACCCGACACATTGATTGTCTCATGCGTCGCGATATCGTACCGTGTGCCATCGGCAAGGGTATGCACGCCTGTCTTGTCTGTCATGTAATACGATTTGCCGTGTATCTGCTCCACATCCGCATCCATCGACACCCTACCGCGATGCCATCGCAGCGAAGCCCGCTCACTGAAGTGTGCCTCATGCTTCACCTCGGCCTTCCCGAAGAGTTCGCCCTGCAGCGATGTCTCGTCCGGACGTGACTTTCCCAGCACCACATTGATCAACGCCCCACGCACCTGATAGCGTGCCGGAGCGGCATACATCACCTCAGCACTCTCCACCTTGCTGGCCGGCGTACTCTTGAGCAGGGCGATGAGCTGGCTGCGAGTCATGGAAGTGAGTTTGCCATTGAGCATCAGCGACACCGACATGCCGCCCAGGTTGACGTCTTCTCCTTGGGGCGTTACACCCGGCAACTGTTTCAGGGCATCAAACGCATTGTCTACCGCCTTGTCCTTGATAAGCTGCCGGACATCAAAGACCAGTTTGGCACCCTTCACTGTCACCACCGGCTTCTCACCAGTAATCATCACTTCCGGCAACTCATGCAGGATGCTGTCGTTAAAGGCAGAAGCAGCCGAACCGCCTGCAGTCTGCCCCGCAACGAAGGCCGGCCATGCAGCCATCATCACCATCATGAAAATCTTGTCTTTCATACCTTATTTTTATCAACATTAGTTGTAGGCAAAGATAGGCCAATATCCCCACCCCGACAAGCAAACTCGG
>SFKY01000114.1 GCA_004554665.1 Bacteroidales bacterium | reverse complement strand
CCCAAGAATATATGAATTGCAAAAAAACTCTTCTCATGGCCTGTTGTGCCCTCTTTGCGGCAGCAGTCCATGCACAAGTGACTATTGACATCGACACCCGGCAGCGCGGACCGAAGGTGAGTCCCATGCTCTACGGCATCTTCTACGAGGACATCAACCACGCTGCCGACGGCGGCATCTATGCAGAGTTGATACGCAACCGCTCCTTCGAGGACGGCCCACGCTATGGCGCACCAGCCGACATGCAAGGTTGGACGACACTTGCAGCATCCCCCTCACGGCTGGCGGCAAGGCTCATACAGCCCTCGAAACAGACGCCTTTGCTCAACAACGTGCAGCACAACGCCCTCGAACTGACGGTCAATGCCTCTTCCGCAGCACCCGTCAGCCTGGTGAACGAGGGCTATTGGGGCATCAATGCCGTGCAGGGACGCAGTTACCGGCTGACCTTCTGGGCCAAGACGCTGAAATATAAGGGAAGCGTGAAGGCCGCCCTCTGCTCACAGGACGGCTCACAGACCTATGCCGAGACGGTGGTGGGCGGATTCCCTTCAGCCAAGGCAAAAGACTGGACGAAGTATGAGGCCACGTTCACAGCCAACGACAACGACCCGAAAGCACAGTTCGCCCTGATTTTCGACGGCGTGGGACAGGTGCAACTTGACATGGTGAGCCTTTTCCCGCCGACGTTCAAGAACCGTGAGAACGGCATGCGTCCCGATTTGGCCAACATGTTGTGGCAGATGCACCCGAAGTTCATGCGCTTCCCCGGAGGCTGCTTTGTGGAGGGTCAGGAGAGTCCCGACAACGCTTTCCGCTGGGAACGCACCATCGGGCCGATAGAAGAGCGTGAGGGACACTGGAACGTGAACTGGGGCTACCGCACCTCTGACGGGCTGGGCTATCACGAATATCTCCAGTTGGCAGAGGACTTGGGCGCCAAGCCGCTCTATGTGGTCAACGTGGGTCTGTGGCATGGCGGCATGACACCCTACGACAGCATCCAGCCCTGGATTGACGAGTGCATGAATGCCATCGAATATGCCAATGGTCCCGTCACATCCAAATATGGTGCCATGCGCGCCAAGAATGGGCATCCCGAACCTTTCGGACTGGAATATCTGGAGGTGGGCAACGAAAACAACCAGCCCGACCCCCGTCAGCAGAGCGACCACTACTACGAGCGCTATGAGCAGTTCTACAAAGCCATCCGTGCCAAATACCCCAACATGAAAATCATCGGCAACGTGGTGGCATGGGGCGACGACAATCCGAAATGGAACAGCAAGTTGCCCGTAGATTTGCTTGACGAACACTACTACCGCTCCCCAGACTGGTTTGCCGCAGCATTCCACAAATATGACACCTACGACCGTCAAGGCCCGAAGGTATATGTGGGCGAGTATGCCGTGACAAATGGCTACGGAAATCTGGGCAACATGAACGCCGCCCTGGGAGAGGCAGTCTATATGATGGGCATGGAGAACAACTCCGACGTGGTGGAACTGGCATCCTACGCACCCATCTTCGTGAATGAAAACGACGCCCGCTGGCGTCCCGACATGATACGCTTCAGCAGCAGCCGCGTCATGGGCACACCCAGTTACTACGTGCAGCAACTCATGCCGCAGCACTTAGGCACCCAGGTGCTGAAAGTCACTCAGACCGACCCCTACAAAGACAAAGTCAGCAAGCCGCTGACCCCCAAGCAGAGTCGTGTGGGCTATGCCACATGGGGCACGAAATCCTCCTTTACCCACATGGACCCCCTGCCCAAGAGTGGACAGCCAGAATACATGACCGGACAATGGACAGTGAATGCCGACGGCATCCTCTCGCAGACCGGCAACCGCGAACAGTGCATGGCCCTGTGCAAGAGCGTCATCGACAGCGACCACTACACCGTGAAGTGCCGTGCCCGCAAAGACAGCGGTGCCGAGGGCTTCATCATCGTCTTCAACTATGTCGATGAGAAAAACTACTGCTGGGTGAACTTCGGCGGATGGACCAACACACAACACGCCATCGAGCAAATCAGCAATGGCGGCAAGTTGCTGACCGACAGCAAGCGCGGACACGTGGAACCAGGCCGATGGTACGACATCACCCTTCAGGTGGCAGGCGACAGCGTGAAGGCATGGCTCGACAAAGAACTGGTCTTCGACACAGTGCTGAAGCGTGACAACACCAAGGGCATCTTCTCCTCAGCCACCATCGACGAAGCCAATGGCGAACTGATAGTGAAAGTGGCCAACACCAGCGATGCCGCCACCACCGCCCAAATCAATCTGCAGCACTTCGCGCCGAAGTCAGCCCGTGTGGTGCGTCTGGCGGCCAGCGACGGCATGGAAGAGAACACGCTCGATGCCCCCACCCACATTCATCCCGTGGAGCAACTGCTCTCCCTCGCGAATGGCGGCATCCTGCTCGATGTCCCCCCCTACTCGCTGAACATCGTCAGAATCAAGTGAGCCAATCCCCCCCGGTTCAGAAGGGGAAGAAGAAAAAGCAGCCCACATGGCGAAGGTGCCGTGCGGGCTGTTTCTTTTGTTATGTATGGTGACACGAGAAGGCATGGTGCGGAAAAATATGTGCGCAAAAATTTGGTGGTTCGGCAGTTTTTTAGTTACTTTGCCCACGAA
>SFKY01000062.1 GCA_004554665.1 Bacteroidales bacterium | reverse complement strand
GAGGCTCCTAGGAAATGGCCTATCCTGTCAAGACGAGCAACGATGAGAAGCCCCACGCATATATGTACTATACGCCCATCGTGCACCTCGGCTTTCGCCAAGGCGCAGTCAGGACATGTATATACATACCCATGGGGCGTACCGTTGCCATGCTTTCTGACAGGATTGTTGAAATTTTCCTAGGATTTCGACAAGTCAAAAGCAAAGCGCGAAATACGCCTTTCTAATATATGTCTGCCCCACCTGCTGAAATCCCTTTACGAGATGATGCCAATAGGGCAACTGCAAAAATAAGACAAAAAAGCGAGATGACCAAATAATAAGTGATGAAAAGATTTTTTCGTAGATTGATTGCATAGCCAAGCGGGTAAGGCTAATCATGTCTCCACCTATTGCACCAAGTCAGGGTTATTCGGAATGGCTTCCCCCAAAAACCTAAACGTGGCATTTAGGGTGGCTAAACGTGGCATTTAGCTTAAGGGAGGTGACAGATGACTTTGGCGGGGGACTAATGGAACCATGAAAAAATCGAAAAAAAGAGCGTTTTATTTTGCATTGTCTTGGGATTGCAGTAAATTTGTATGGATATATAGCGATGACAGATCATGGCGACGACGACATATACAAGCATAGACAGGGCTACGGTGGAGAAGATCAAGGACGCTGCCAATATAGTGGATGTGGTGTCCGAGTTTGTGACACTGCGCAAGAGCGGTGCCAACTACAAGGGGCTCTGTCCGTTTCATAACGAGAAGACACCCTCGTTTATCGTTTCGCCGGCCCGTGGTACCTGCCATTGTTTCGGTTGTGGCAAGGGGGGCAATGCGGTCACCTTTATCATGGAGCATGAGCAGATGACGTATCCCGAAGCGCTGCGATGGCTGGCCGCCAAATACCATATTGAGATACGGGAGCGGGTGATGACCGACGAGGAGCGGCGGGAACAGAGCGAGCGCGAGTCTATGTTTATCGTCAACGAGTGGGCTGCCAGCTATTTTGAGCAGTTGCTCCACAGCGGGAGTGAGGGGCAGGCCTATGGCATGCAGTATCTGCGCAGCCGAGGCTTCCGCGATGATGTCATTCGCAAGTTCCGGTTGGGCTACGACCTGCAAGACCGTCAGGCGTTGGCCACCACGGCGCAGGCCAAGGGTTATCAGTCCGACTTCCTGCTCAAGACGGGCATCTGCTACCGTAACGACCGCGGACAGCTCATCGACCGCTATGCGGGCAGGGTGATATTCCCGTGGCTGGGACAGAGCGGCAAGGTGGTGGGGTTTACCGCCCGTGTGCTCGATGCGCGCACCAAGGGTGTGAACATGAAGTATGTGAACTCGCCCGACTCTGACATCTACCACAAGGCCAACGAGCTGTATGGCATCTATCAGGCCAAGAAGGCTATTGCCAAGGCCGACAAGGTGTATCTGGTGGAGGGACAGGCCGATGTGATCTCCATGCACCAGGCGGGCATAGAGAATGTGGTGGCCGGTTCGGGTACGGCCTTGAGTTTCCAGCAGATTCACATCCTGCACAGGCTCACGTCGCACATCACGCTGATTTACGACGACGATGAGGCTGGACTGCATGCCGCGCTCAAGGGTACCGACATGCTGCTCTCTGAAGGCATGAACCTGAAGGTGCTCTTGCTGCCCGATGGCGAAGACCCCGACAGTTTTGCGCGCAAGCACTCGGCTGAGGAGTTGCGCGGCTATATCGATAAGCACGAGACAGACTTCATACAGTTTAAGATGGACCTGCTCCTGCGCGATGAGCACGACCCTGTGAAGCGCACCGAGGCCATCAACTCGATTGTGAAGAGTATCTCGTTGGTGCAGAATCCGATCTTGCGCGACACGTATGTACAAAACTGTGTACACCGTATCGGCATTGCCGAGGTCACGCTCATCAATATGATGAACAAGTTTATCCGTGAGGCGCGCGAGGGTCATCAGGCAGACAATCAGGCGGTGCAGCAGGCTCCACGTCAGCAGCCTGTACTGCAGCCGGCCTCGCTGGTACTCGACCCGCAACAAGCGGCCATGGAGCGGGTGGAGCGTATGCTGGTGCAGATGCTGGTGCGCAACGGTGGAAAGACGGTGCTGCGCGATGTGGAGGATGAGCAGGGACAGCTCATCAGTCTCTCGGTGGCACAGTATATCTATTACAATTTTCTGCCAGACCACTTGCGGTTTTCCAACGAGCTTTACAACCGTATTCTCGACGAGGCTGTGGCCCATTCGGATGACCCGCAGTTTGACGCCGAATCCTATTTCATCCACCATGCCGACTTAGACATCAGTCGCTTGGCTACAGAGGTGAGTGTGGACCAGCTTCAGCTCATCAAGGGCGAGGAGGATAGTCAGCCCCTAAATGAGGAGGAGCGGCTGCAACGTGAGGCTGGCGAAGAGGAACGGCTGCTGGGTCAGACACGCCATCTGATACTCGACTTCCGTATGGACTATGTGGAGCGCAAACTGCGGACGCTCAAGAAGGAGATAGCCGAGTCTGTGGCCGATGCAGGGCGCATGGCAGATCTGCTCAAGGAGTATGCCGACATGCAGAAGATACGCAATGCGCTGGCACAGAAGTTGGGCAACAATATCCTCATGTGAGGCCGGTAGGCCTGATGGAGTATTGGGCCTTTTCAATCATTCACTATTCAAATTGTTTACATGCCTATGGATTCAAGTTTTTTCAGCATATTCTTATTGCTTGTCCTTCCCCCGGTGGTGGGACTCTTGCTCCTGTGGTACCGGTGGCTCAAGCCTAAGTATGCGGCCATGCGGATGGAGGCCATAGACCAGCAGGTCAACCGCTTAGTGGTGAGCCGGGCGCTCAAGCTGCTGGCCTGCAAGCCCACATGGGAGACAGAGGGCGACGAGATGGTGGCCATGTACACCTATCAGAGCGGCCACTTCATCGTCCGCGTGCCCAGTGAGGGAGCCTACATTCAGCTTTCGTTTCTCTTTCTCTATACCGCTCCGCTGGAAAAGGTGGAGCTGGTGCGGTATCTCTGCAACCAGTTCAACTCGTCGATGGTGCCGGTGCGCATCATCTATACCATCGATGAGAAAGTACGCAAGGTGCATGTGCACGAGTTGGCCACGATGGTGGTCAGCGAGCAGACTGCTGAGGACCAGTTGGAGTTTTGTATGGGTAGGATGTTCGAACTGCAGCGCGCCTTTGCAGCCCTCTATCAAGAGCGAGGCGGCAATGCCGACAACGGGGTGACTCCCGATATGGAGAAGACGGCAGCCGAGCATCTGCAGGTGTTGAGTCTCATCCACGAACAGGAACTGGTGCGTCAGCCCGTGGGCAACTCGTGGCGCATCGCTGCCGACTCGCCGGAGCTCACGGTACGCCAGTTGCTCGACAGGGTGGTGCATGCGGTGGGCAGCGTGCCTGTAAGTCTCACCGTGGCGGCCGAGGGCATGGAGACCCATACGCTGACCGATGCCCAGACAATCGCGGCCTACGACGTGGAGACGTTGCTGCTGCCGTCGGGTGCCGAGGCGTTTGCGCGGCAGTCGGCCACGGCCACATTGGTCTACCGCGAGGCGGGAGAGCAGGCTGTGGAGCGCCGGTTGGCCATCGTGCTGACAGCCGAGCAGACTGCCGGTTCGGTACTCTATTATCGGCTGACGCTCACGACCGTTCCCACATCGGCCAGCCTGGCCGTCCGTGCCGGCAGCCGTGGCCATGAGAGCCGCTGTTGCTCGTTTCTGGTGGCCCATGACCTCGCTCCCGTGCAGCAGTCGCTCGAAGAGTTCCGGTACATGTGGAAGGAAGCGCGTGCTTTGGAGGCTAAGGGCGACTACAAGGCCATGACTCCGGCCCAGCGGCTTATCTCGCTGTGTACGGAGCCCGACATTGCCCGCCATGCCTACCGTGGCGAACAGCTCTATCTCGACAAGCGTCCGTACGAAGCTTTGCCCCATCTCTACGAGGCTTACCGCCGTTGGAGTGTGGCCTATGACCGTATGAGCCAGGACGAGCAGCAGCGTTTCTTCGAGGTGTGTTACCTGCTCGGCAGCTGTCATGCCATGCTGCAACAGTATGCCGAGGCCGTCTATTACTTGGAGTTGACGCTGCCCTTGCGCAATTCCCTTTTCGTAAGGCAGTACATCAACTGTCTGGTCAACGGTGGCGACATCCGCGCGCTGGCCATTATCGACGGGATGATGAAAGAGGTGTGCGACGACATGCCCGTCACCGACCTCAACGAGCATGACCGCATGCTGTATCATTTCCTGCGCCGCCGCAAGGTGACCGTACTCGTGAACAAGGGCAAGGAGCAGGAGGCCGAACGTATCTTGCACGACATGCTCGACGAGCCCGACAATGCCGACTATGCCATCGCCGAACTGGCTTACCTCCACAAAAAGAAGACAAGCGGCCTATGATCTATGTACACTGGCTCATCCTCTTGGCCTATACCGTCGTGGTGTTGGCGGCAATGGTCAAAGTGCTGATGGACAACCGCCAGCCTGTCAAGGCGTTGACATGGATTCTGGTGCTTTGTTTCATCCCGGTATTGGGCATGGTGTTTTATTTCTTTTTCGGACAAAACACGCGCAAGGAGCGTCTTATCAGCCAGCGCAGCCTGAACCAGCTTACCAAGCGCAGCATGCTCGAGTTTGCAGAGCAGCGCGACCTTACGCTGCCGTCGTCGCACGAGGCGCTGATCACCCTTTTTGCCAATCAGAACTGGGCGTTGCCCTTCAAGGACAACCAGGCCGAAATCTACACCGACGGCTACGCCTTCTTCACTGCCCTCTTGCAGGAGATAGGGCGTGCGCGGTCGCATATCCATCTCATATCCTATATCTTTGCCGACGACGCGCTGGGCCGGTTGGTGGCCGATGCCCTCATGGACAAGGCCAAGGCCGGCGTGGAGGTGCGGGTGGTGTACGATGACGTGGGATGCTGGAACATCAGCAACCGGATCTTCGAGGATATGCGCAGGGCGGGGGTGGATGTGCACGCCTTCATGCCTGTCAAGTTTCCTGCCTTTACCAGTAAGGTCAATTACCGCAACCACCGCAAGCTCTGTGTCATCGACGGGCGTGTGGGTTTTATCGGCGGCATGAACATCGCCCTCCGTTATGTGAAGGGTACGCCCACCCAGTCGTGGCGCGACCTGCATCTGCGGCTCACGGGGGGTATCGTCTATGCCGTGCAGCGGGCGTTTCTCATCGATTGGTATTTCGTTGACCGTACGCTCATTACCGACCGCAAGTACTATCCTGTGGTCGACGGTGTCGAGGGCGATGGCTGTCTGGCCCAGGTGGTGACCAGCAGTCCGATCATGCCGTGGCCCGACATCATGCAGGGCTATGTGCGCATCCTGATGGAGGCCAAGCGGTATGTATATATGGAGACACCCTACTTCTTGCCCACAGAGCCGGTGCTGTTTGCGCTCTGCACGGCGGCCTTGGCCGGTGTCGACGTGCGGTTGCTCATCCCGGCGCGGGCCGATGCCAAACTTACCGAGTGGGCCAGCCGCTCCTATATCGCCCAAGTGATGGAAGCCGGTGTCAAGGTCTATCTGTACCAAGAGGGATTCAACCACTCCAAGATGTTGGTATGCGACGACACGCTCTGTTCGTGTGGCTCCACCAACATCGATTTCCGAAGTTTTGAGAACAATTTCGAGGCCAATGTGTTTTTCTATGGTTCGTCGATGGCCTTGCGGATGAAGGAGATTTTTCTGGACGACCTCTCGCGCAGTGCGGCCGTCGGTCCTTTATCCGAGTATTTCCGTCGGCCGTTCCTGCAGCGGTTGTGGGAGGGAATCATTCGGCTGTTGTCGCCGTTGCTCTGAAGATAGAGAAGTTCACGCTTCCGTATGCCCTATGCTCCACAAAGTTGGGATGGGCAGAGAAGTCATGGCCCTTGCCATGCTCAAACACCAGCACGCCGTCGGCCTTTAGGATGTCTTGTGCCAGCACCAAGTCGGGTATCTGCGCCAACTTGTCCAGCGCGTAAGGCGGATCGGCAAATACCACATCAAACTGCTGTTTACAGCTTTTCAGGAAACGGAATACGTCGCCCCTGATGAGCACATGGCGGTCTGTCCCTATCTTACGCATGCACTGGCCGATAAAGGCGGCGTGCTCCCGGTCGGCCTCTACGCTCACCACCTGTGCGCAGCCCCTCGACAACAGTTCCAGTGAGATGCTGCCCGTGCCCGCGAAGAGGTCGAGTGCCGTAGCCCCGTCCATATCCACGTAACCTGTGAGCACATTGAATATATTCTCCTTGGCAAAGTCGGTCGTGGGCCTTGCCTTAAACGTGCGGGGGATTTCAAAACGCCTCCCTTTGTAGATTCCTGTAATGATTCTCATCTTCCTTTGACATAAATGGTGGCCATGTCCAGCGCCATGCCCCGGATATGGGTGACAGGTGCGCGGTTAAACTCGGCCGAGGGGTTGATTAGGTACACCTTGCGCAGATAGCGTTTGAGTGTGGGCAGCATCCAGTCGTGCTCGGTGGTCTGGCAACCGGCTATGCACAACTCGTCTTGCGTGCTGTCCAGCCCCAGTTGTTTCCACACATAGAGCAGGTAGAAGACGGCATCGCGCGAGTGGGCGACATCGTAGGTGTTGCAGAAGCGGAAACGGTTCTTGTCGAAACTGCATACGCTCAGTTTGCCGTCGTGGAAATAGCCGTAGAGCTTGCGCGTGGTTCCCGTGGGGCTGCGATGGTAAAACAGATTCCACAGGGGCTGGCAGACGTGGATGAACCTTACATCGCCAAAGTGGTCGTCTATCACCAGCTTGAGGTCGCGGTTGATGGCGAAGAGAGCCACCGCGTCCACATCGGGTATCACGCTGTGCAGCACCGTACTGTTGGCGTTGCCCGTAAAGGTGTGGCGGAAGAGGGTGTCGGCCTTTTCGGCCTCAAACTCCTCGATGGGCACCACCAACACGTCTGTGTCGAGCAGCACCTGTGCCCTGGCGTGCCCCTGAGACAGCAAGGGCGATGTCTTGAAAGCCTCGCGCAGATTGGCGGCCATCGATATGCCGCTCTTGGCGGTGTAGGGTTCGTAGGCCACACCCTCCTTGGCAGTGGGCGAGGCTACGGCAAACGAGAGTGTGCCGGTACCTATGCGCAGGGTGATGCGCGGTAGGGCTGTGGATGTGTTATTCCCAGTTTCCTGCATTGTCGTTGGGTATGATGAGGTCTCCTATTTTCAGTCCGGGATAGTTGCCCGATTCGCCGGCTTCGCGCATGAGCGAGACGACTTGGTGCCGGTCCATCCCGTCGAGGTAATCGGTGTAGTAGGCACCGCACTCCATGACGGGCACCGCACGCCCGGATGTGGTGGTGATGACCGTGGCGGCCATCCTGAACTGCTTGTTGTCGGTATAAGGGATGTACTGCATCGGTTGGGTCAGATACCCCTCCCGGATGAGTGCTGCCCAGTCGGCGCAGTAGCGGTGATGGGCGCGTAGGTAGGCCTTTTGGGCATGCCGTATCTGCACCAGCCGTTGTTTGACGACGGTCTCGCGGCGCTGCCGTTCATGGTCGAAGCGCAACGGTTGGCTGATGCTCAGCGTGCAGAGCACTATCAGTGCGGCCACGCAGCATGCCAGCAGACTGTTGGTGTATGTTCTTGGTCTCATGCCATCCCACTGTTTCGGGTCGCGAGGCATGGAGTGGATGTGCCTTCAGCCTCCGACAGATGCAAAATTAGGTATAAATATCGGTTTTTGCCATGATACCCCACGATTTTTAATTTTCTTTAGAGGAAAAAGAGGGCGGTCAGCCACCCTTATGACCACCGCCCTCTGTATGCGTAAGCTTGCCGGTCTATGCCTTGGTAGGCACCTCTCCCTGCCACAGTCCATGCAGGTTGCAATACTCGCGGGCACCTACAGCCTGCTCGCAGGTCTTGAAGATGGCCTCTGGCTCATCGCCGGGGGTCAGTTCGCGCCGCATCACCCTGGTAGGTGTCAGCAGTTCGATCCACTGGATGTAGTGCGCAGCCGTCATGGGATGCTCCACGCTGCCCACGGTAACCTTGTAGCCGCCCTCGATGACCTCGGTCACGGGTACATGCTTCTCCGTGGCGGCATCGGTGGTGTTGGCTTTCAGCAGGGTCATGGGTTGTCCGCAGCACACGAGCGAACTGGCACCGGGGTTCAATACTTCTACGATGTTGCCGCAAATGGGGCAACGGTAGATTTGCCGTTTCTCTGTCATAATAACTCCTTTCTCTAATTGTTATCCACTGCGAATATAGTGTAAGTTTTGCACGTGGCAATGGGAGTGACCGCTTATTTATACTTTTTTGGCGTTTTTTCTGATTGGGTAATATCGGCCGGTTGGGCTCTATGTGGCCTTTGGCGAGCTAAAGATGGCGTTTGGGTGGGCTAAATGCCGCATTTAGCTCTCCTAAATGCCATCTTTAGGTTGGCTGTTTGCCGTTACCGCTTCGGCAGTGTTACCTTGAAGAGCGGATTGTCGGTGTGTTGCTGGTAGATGATGTCCACCATACGGCGCACGATGTCGGGATGTCGGTCGGCTATGTCGTGGTCTTCGTGGATATCTGTAGCGAGATGGTACAGGCGAGGCACACCTTGGATGACCACCAGCTTCCAGTCGCCCATCCGTACCGCCATCTGGTCGGTCTCATGAAACTCCCAGTAGAGGAAATCGTGTTGCTGCTGCGTGCCGCGGCCGAGCAGCGTGGGCGCGATGGACAGTCCGTCGAACCAATCGGTCTTTCCACGGTCCCGATGGCCGTATCGGCGGATGTAGTTCTTGATGCCGAGCAAGTCGCAGCACGTGGGCATGATGTCGTAAAAGGCACAGGGCAGGTCGGAGGTGGTACCCGACGGGACGTGATGCGGCCACCATGCGATGAAGGGCACCCTGATACCGCCCTCGTAGCACTGGCGCTTGAGGCCGCGGAGCTTGCCGTCGCGCCCGAAAAACTCGGGGTCGGCACCACCCTCCTCATGGGGTCCGTTGTCGCTGGTGAATATCACGAGCGTGTTGTCGGCCAGCCCCTTGTCTCTCAGCAGCTGCAGGATTTCGCCCACATATTGGTCGAGCCGGGTAATCATGCCGGCAAACTGGGCATGCGTATGCACCACGGGATTGTAGCGTGAACCCTCGCTGCCGCCCCATGTCTTGTCGGTGAAAAACTGCTTCTGGTAGGCCGTGAGTATCGAATCCTCGGGCTGGGCGAGCTCGGCGTGGGGCAGGGTGTAGGTGAGCATGCCGAAGAAGGGTTTCCCTGCCTGCTGCTTGTCGAGCCATTGCATCGCCCTGCGGTGTATCAGGTCGGCCGAGTATTGCTTGCGCCGCTCGTAGCCCTTGCCGTACATGGGGTGGGGGATGTTGTTGGTGAGCACCACGCGGCGCACGGCGGTGTCGCCACGCTCACGGCTGTACTCGTTGAGGAAATTGGGATAGTAGAGATGTGCCTGAAACTGGCAGATATATCCATAAAACTCGTCCACACCCCGCTTGTCGGGCGTAGAGGCCGACCCCTCGTAGCCCCCGGCCCACTTGCCGAAAAGGGCGGTGGCATAGCCGTTGTCCTTCATGATCTCGGGCAGTATCACGTGGTCTGTGGCGTACGGATGTTGGCCCACCACGGCGTAGTCGGCATTGTCGCCGTACATCACGGTGGCAGCCTCTCTCCAGTATTCCTTGTTGCCGCGCACCAACGTGTGTCCCGCGTGCTGTCCCGTCATCAGACAGGCACGCGACGGGGCGCTCACGGGCGAGCCGGCGTAGGCTTGGGTGAAGCGCATGCCCTCGGCCGCCATGCGGTCGATGTGAGGTGTGCGGATGTAGGGCTGTCCGTAGCAGCCCAGGTCGCCGTAGCCCATGTCGTCGCACATGATATAGATGATATTGGGCATCTGCCGCTGTGCCTCGGCAACCGAGGGAAGACAGGCGACGCCGGCCGTGAGGAGGGGGATGAGGTTTCGTTGCATGATTCGGTAGGTTGGCACTCTGCCATTGTCGTGTGGCAGGGTGTTGGGGGTTACTTCTTGGGTCGTTTTCCCTGTATCTCTCGCATCAGTTTCTGCAGGTCGAAGACCACAGAGGGATGCTGCTCGGCCACATCGGTGCTTTCGCGTATGTCGTCGTCTACCTTGTAGAGTTGCGGCCGGTCACCATAGCCGGTCTCAACTTTCTCCAACTGCATGAAGGGATAAGGGTTGGCACACGGTTCGATATACTTCCACTGTGGCGTGCGCAGCGACAGCGTGTGGTTGAGCGCCTGCTCCACCACCCAAGCCCGTCCTTGTGAATCCTTTCCTGTCCATGCGTCGGCGGAATTCTGGCTGTCGGGAGCTGCCCCATGAGGCATGCGCGCGCCGAGCAGGTGGGCGAAGGTGGCAAACAGGTCGATCTGTGAGAGCAGGGCACCCGACTCTTGTCCGGCGGTCACCTTGCCGGGCCAGCGCACGATGACGGGCACCCGTGTACCGCCCTCGAAGGCGCTGTACTTGTTGCCACGCAGCGGGCCGGCAGGACTGTGGTCGCCCAGCAGTTCCTCGGCGCGGTCGGCATAGCCGTCATTGACCACGGGACCGTTGTCGCTGCTGAAGACGATGAGCGTGTTGTTGTCCAGCTTGAGCCGTTTCAGTTCGCGCATCACTTCTCCCACGGTCCAGTCGAGCTGCAGGATTACATCACCTCTCACGCCCATCGGGCTCTTGCCCCTGAATCGGTCGCTCGGGAAGCGTGGAACGTGGATGTCGTTGGTGGCAAGATACATGAAGAAGGGTTCGCTGCGGTGCTGGCGGATAAAGCGGAGCGCGTGGTCTACGATAGAGTCTGCGAGATGTTCGTCTTTCCACAGCGCGCGGCCGCCTCCCTTCATGTAGCCGATACGACCGATGCCGTTGACGATGGCCTGGTTGTGCCCGAAGGCAGATTGCTGGTTGTAGCAGAGCTCGGGATGCTCCTTGCCGGTAGGTTCACCCTCGATGGGATGCTCGTAGCTTACCGTGATGGGTGCCGTGGGGTCGTAGTTGGCCACCTGTCCGTTCTCTATAAACACGCAGGGCACGCGGTCTGCCGTCGCGGCCATGATATACGAGTAGTCGAACCCGATATCCGCCAGTCCGGTAGGCAGCGGAGCATTCCAGTCTTGCTTGCCGGTCTTGTCTCCCAGTCCCAAGTGCCATTTGCCAAAGGCTCCCGTGGCATAACCGGCGTTGCGGAAGAGGTCGGCCATCGTGTATTGTTCAGGTCTGATGATCATGCCGGCATCTCCACGTGCGATGTCGGTTCCCTCGCGTCGCCAAGAGTACTCACCCGTGAGCAGCGAGTAGCGTGAAGGCGTGCTGGTGGCGGCCACGGCGTGCGCATTGGTAAACCGACAGCCCTCGGCAGCCAACTGGTCGATATGGGGAGTCGATACCCGGGTGGCTCCATAGCACGACAGGTCGCCGTATCCGAGGTCGTCGGCGTAGATGATGATGACATTGGGGCGTTGCGATTGCTGTGCCCGTGCGGCGAGTGACAGGCTTGTCATGCCTGCAGCCAGCCATAGCAGGTGTTTTCGTTCCATAGGCTTTCTGGTTTTATGTAGATAGGATGGATAGATTGCAAATATAGCTTTTTTTCCTGAAGCAGAAAAGGAAATCGGCGGTAAAGTTGGTGGGAGGAGGGATACTAACCATATTTTTTGTTTTCTGCGTTGAGTTTCTGTAATCATCTTTTTGCTTTATTGGACGAAGACCAATGCTCCTCGAAAAGGAGAAACTGTCAATAGAAAGGGAATAGGGCTGGTCTTACAGGGTAAGTATCAAGGCGTACGACAAGCCCGTAGGGCTGTACGATGAGTAGCCGAGGGCATCGCCCTCGGGATAAGGAGTTTCAAAAGATTTCGCCTGGAAGGCAATACTTATGTTCTCATGTACAGCCTTACAGGCTTTTGCACTGCCTGTATACTGCCACCACGGGCGTTGCCCGTGGTTACTCAAGGTGTAGCCCTATGGGCTTTGGGATGCTTTGTCTTTAGAACAGGCAGTAGAGCAGGTAGATCCAGTGGGCCACGATGGCGGCCACGATACCACCGACGGTGTGTGCGCCGATGGCCTTGGGGGTGAGCTCACGGTAACCTAACGAGTCGAGCATGGCGGTGTGGGTACTGAGATAGCCACTCCAGCACATACCGATGGCCGTAAACACGGCGATGGCGTTGCCGTCGGCCCAGCCTTGCGTGACAAAACTCGGGATGAGGCTCAGCGCGGCACCCACCGCACCAAGGGCGGTGATGGGGAAGGCCACCAGATGCGGGTCGTTGAATCCGAAGAGGTAATGGAACACCACATCCGCCTTGTTGGCCAGCCAGGGCAGCAGTTCTACGCCCTCGTAGGCCCCGCCTGTGTAGCCTTCGGCCGACGGGCCGAAAGTGAGAATCATCACAAAGGTGGAGATGATGAGCACACCGGGGATGATGGCGATACCTACATCGACACCCGTGCGGCCTCCGTCGAGCAGCGAGTTGAGGATACGGATAAAGAGCGACTCTTCCTTGACGGCCGTCTCCTCCTCGGCGAGCTCTTCTTGCTTGCCGGCAGTCTGTTCGGCGTACTCAGGATGCACCTTGAGGACGAAGTGCTGCATCAGTCGGGTCGACACGATACAGCCGCAGCAGGCTCCTGCCAGTCCGATAAACGGTTCGGCATAGAATCCGTGGCCTACCATGAAGACTATGACCAGCAGGCCCATGCCAAAAGCCGTGCCGAAGTTGGTAAGGGAGATGTACTGATACGTCTTAAAATAACTGCAGAATCGCTTGTCTTGGGATAGCGAGATGATGGCCGGATTGTCTGACAGGAAAGTCATCACAGCACCGAGCGAAGCCACACCCGGCAGGTTGAAGAGCGGCCGCATGAGGGGGCGAAGGAGGTTTTCGAGCAGCTTGACCACGCCAAACTCCACGAAGAGCCTGCCGATGGCACCGGTGACCACGCAGATGCCCATCAGATAGAACACGGTGTTGAGCAGCAGGTCGTGCGCTGTCTTCATAATCGTATTGAGCATTTGCGGCACACCCATCACGGAGCCGATGTAGGTAAAGATGAGCAACACGATGAGCAGGCAGGGAATGCCGCTCGGTATGAACCGCATGATGTTAAACTTAGACTTGTTCATGATGATAGCTTATTTTTTGTTGGTAAAACTCAATAGGTTCATCCTCCACGTCACACCGACGTCCACCCTGGTCTGCTTGGGCAGCATCGTACCGTCCACGTTGCCGTTCTTGCCCCAGGCGTACACCGCGTTGGCATGCAGTCTCACGTCGTCTGTCCCCTTGGCCGGGAAAAACTCGATTCCGGCACCCACGCTTTTCATCTCGGTGCCGTCTGTCACGCAGAAGTCGCCCTCCTGCCCCGTGGCGTTCACATCGTAGGTCATCTTGCAAAACATGTTTACCTTGCGGCAGCGGTGCGAAAGCTCCGCCATCACCGAACAGTCTTTCAGCAGCATGGGGTGGTGGCTCACGGCACGGTTCATCAGGTCCACCTGCAGACGGGTAGAGGCCCCCAGCTGCAGTTGGTTGCCCAAAGCTAAGTAGAAGATATACTTGCCCGGAAGATACTCCAGCAGGTTGGCCGACCAGAGGCTGCTGTAGCGGCCGTGGTTGCCCATCCACATCAGGTTGTAGGCATACATGTCGGCTTCAGACAGGCGCCACGGGCTCTGGCAGACCTGTGCCATCAGTTGGTCGTTGCCCTGACCGATGCTGTAAGCGACGCTGGCACCCAGTTGGTAACACGGTATGTTGTTCCAGAACTCGGAGCAGAAATACAGGTTGATGGGCGCACGGTCGTACTCGAAACCGCCTATGCCCACTACCTGTTTGCCTCCTGAGAGGCTCCAGTGGGTATCGGGCTTGTAGGTGATATACGCCCAGTCTGTAGCGTCAAAAAAACTTTGGTCCTTGTGTGCCTTGTTCAACCGTTGGCGGTACGAATACGAGAACTGGGGCGTGATTTCCCCGTTCATGAGGATGTTGACGTATTTTCCCTTGAATCCCGTGTTGGGCTCATAGGTGCTGCCGTCGAGGTGTTCGCGCTGGTAGTCTACGCGCACTTCTGCTTTCAGGTTCAGCAGTTGGGCATCCTGTGCCTGCATGCCTATTGCGCAGAATACTGCACATAGCGAGTAGAGGGCTCTTTTCATCGATAGATTGTCTGTAAAATGTGATTGTTTATGCAATTTTTATTTAAAACCTCACAAAAGTAACACTTTTTTCGATAGTATTAGCATTAAATGCCGTTTTTTTACCAAAGTACCGATATTTTTTTCATTTTGTCTGCATTTCCTATCTCTTTCTTGTGGCGCAGAAGCCCCTTTTCTTCATGACAAAGGAGGCTGATGGAGACCGTACAGCAGATGGAGTACGGGCGTATCGCAGATGGAGTACGAGCGTATCGCAAATGGAATACGCCCGTATCGCAGATGGTGTACGGTCTCTATCTGCCTCTTTTGCCACCTGTATATGCTACTCGCGACAACTCAGACAACCGAGATAGTGGAAGATGTTGTTTTGGTTGTCACAGTTGTCATGAAATAAGATATAGTTGTCGTGAAATCTTCGGCTCACCCGATATATCTAGGGGGAAAGCTTTTTGATTCTATAGAAAATTTATACCTTTGTGCCATGAACAATCAAGGATTATTAGCATTGGTACAGTTAATTCTACCATCAGAGATACTTACAAATTTTGAAGTAGTACGTGTAGAAGAAGAGGCTTCCCTTATTCGCATCTATCTTGACGAATCGGTTAAGGTAGAATATAAAGAGAACCCAGAGATTGAATCCAAAGGGTTCTGTGAAGCCGTAACCATACGTGACTTCCCGATTCGCGACAAAGGTGTTGATCTAATCGTCAGAAGACGCAAATGGTACGACAAGCAGAATAATCGATACTTCTCCGACTCTTATGAGCTGAAGGCTGAAGGAACCCGCTACTCCAAGGAGTTTGCGGCTTTTTTAAAAGGAGTGTATGGAGACGATTCCTACGACCTCCCGTTC
>SFKY01000061.1 GCA_004554665.1 Bacteroidales bacterium | reverse complement strand
TGAAAATCAAGTTCCGCGACGATTATCACAGCCGCATCGCCTATCACACCCCATGCCACATGGAGAAACTCGGCTGGTCGTTCTACTCTATCGACCTGTTGCGCCGCATCCCCGGCGTGGACCTTGTGGTGCTCGACTCGCAATGCTGCGGTATCGCAGGCACCTACGGCTTCAAGAAAGAGAACTACCCCACTTCGCAAGGCATCGGCGCATCGCTCTTCAAGCAAATCGAGGACGCCAAGCCCGATTTCGTGGCTACCGACTGCGAAACTTGCAAGTGGCAAATCGAAATGTCAACCCCGGTGGAAGTTAAACACCCCATTTCGATTCTCGCCGAAGCCATCGACTACGAAGCAACCCAAAAAATTAACTCTTAATACAAACCATTTCAACTATTCTTTAATATCATGTGGAAATTTTTAACACCTCCGGCTTTTAAGCCCGAACTCCCACAGGAGAAAGTAGATTCTACCTATAAGAGTCTGCGTTGGCAGGTATTCCTCGGTATATTCATCGGATATGCCGGATTTTACATCGTGCGTAAAAACTTCTCAATGGCTATCCCGTTCCTCGGCGAATTTGGCTTTGAGAAAGGCGAACTCGGTATTGTTCTCTCAATGAACGCCATCGCCTATGCCTTGTCGAAATTCTTGATGGGTAGCGTGAGCGACCGAAGCAATGCTCGCGTGTTCCTCCCCCTCGGTCTCGTGCTCGCATCTATCTCTATGATGTTCATGATTGTGCCGGTGGTGGCTTTCGGTCCCGAAAACAAAATGTGGGCTATCGCCCTTATGACAGTGCTCAACTTCCTCGTGGGTTGGTTTAACGGTATGGGTTGGCCTCCTTGCGGCCGTGTAATGACTCACTGGTTCTCTCAAACCGAGCGCGGCACTATGATGTCGATTTGGAACTGCGCCCACAACGTGGGTGGCGCCCTCGTTGGTCCTATGGCTGCCTATGGTGCTACCTGGTTCGGCTCTTGGTTCTATGGCGCCGACCAGCAATGTTATTTCTTGGTTGGAACCTATTTGTTCCCCGCTTGTGTTGCCATATTGATTGCCATTGTGGCTTATTGCCTTATTCGCGATACCCCTCAATCGTGTGGGTTGCCTTCCATCGAAGAGTGGCGCAAGGACTATGCGGGCACTTACAGCAAGAAGTCTGAAGAGGTGCTTTCCAGCCGTGAGATATTCCTCACAGTCTTGTCGAACCGCTTCCTTTGGTATATAGCTTTTGCCAACGCCTTTGTCTATATGGTTCGCTATGGTTGTCTCGACTGGGCTCCCGCCATATTGACTGAGAAAGGCATTCATATCAAAGAGGCCGGTTGGGCCTATTTTGCTTATGAAATAGCGGCCATTCCGGGTACGTTGGTGTGCGGATGGCTGAGCGACCGCGTTTTTCATGGTCGCCGGGCGTTGCCCACCATTATATTTATGGCTGTAGTAGCCGTGTTCATTTTTATCTATTGGCAATTTTCCGACAATATCACCATTGTATTACTGTGTCTCATTGCCATCGGCTTCTTTATTTATGGTCCCGTGATGCTCATTGGGGTGCAGGCTCTCGACTTAGCCCCCAAGAATGCCGCCGGAACGGCAGCCGGACTGACGGGATTTATGGGTTACGTGTTGGGAACTGCTTTGTTGGCCAACGTGGTGATTGGTTACGTGGCTCAAAATGCCGGATGGAATTGGACTTTCGTGTTACTGATTCTCAGTTGCGTCATCTCCATTCTGTTGATGATGCTGACTTATCAAGAAGAAAAACGAACCCTTTAATTACATAAATGAAAATTGATAGAGTAAAACTCGCGCTCGACAAAGCCACCCAGACGAAGGCCCTTTGTATTGGTCAAGGGGTATTGGTGGAGGTGCCGCGTATCTTTAGTGAACAGTTCCCTAATCGTAGGGCTATGGTGGTGGCCGACCAGTCTTCTTACGAAGTAGCCGGTCGTGAGGTTGAAGAGCATTTGCGTCAGGCCGGTATTCCCCTTGACGATTCTTACATTTTCAACGAGCCCGGTATGCATGCTGAGTGGAAGTATATCGACCGTCTCGATGCTGTGTTGGCTCAAACCGATGCCATCGCCATTGCCGTTGGTTCGGGAACGATTAATGATACGACCAAGTTAAGTTCTTACCATAACGAACGGCCCTATATGATTGTTGCGACGGCTGCTTCGATGGATGGTTATGTGGCTTTTGGCGCCTCCATCACGAAGGATGGAGCCAAGACCACCTTCCCTTGTTCGGCTCCGCGTGCCGTTGTGGCTGACATTGATGTGTTGGCTACGGCTCCTGCTGCCATGACGGCCAGCGGTTATGCCGACCTTTTTGCCAAGGTGCCGGCCGGTGCCGATTGGATTTTGGCCGATGCGCTGGAGGTGGAGCCCATTGATCCGGTGGCGTTCTCCATCGTGCAGGGTGGTCTTCATGATGCCTTGGCCGACCCCAAGGGTGCTCACAATGGCGACCCGAAGGCGCTCGGCGGTTTAGTCGAAGGACTCATGTTGGGAGGCTTCTCCATGCAGGCATATCCGGCCTCGAGTAGGCCGGCCAGTGGTGCTGAACACCAGTTCAGCCACTTGCTCAATATGGAGAATTTCGTAATGAAGAACGGGGAACCCCCTTCTCACGGATTCCAGGTGAGCATCGGTACCCTTGTTTCGCTCTCGTTCTACGAGTCACTGCTGGTCAGCGATATCGAAGGCCTCGATGTGGAGCAGTGTGTGAGCCGTTGGCCCTCGTTGGAAGAGCAGGAGCAGCGTGCGTTGCAGATGTTTGTCGACTCTGACTTCCCCACATTGGGAGCGACAGAGATCAAGGCAAAGTATGTAACGCCCGAGCAATTGCGTCAGCAGTTGCAGTTGCTCAAGGAGCGTTGGCCTGAGACACGTGAACGCTTGAAGCGGCAGTTGGTGTCGGTGGATGAGGCCGTCCGTCGCCTGAAGACGGTAGGCGCTCCCACTATGCCCGAAGACATCGACCTGCCACGTGCCCGTTTGCGCGACAGCATTATTCGGGCGCAGCACATTCGTCGTCGGTTCACCATCCTCGACCTCGGTGTGCGCACCGGTCTCCTCCCGCAGTGGACAGACCGTTTGTTCGGTAAGGGTGGTTTATGGGAAATCATTTAAGTATATCATATGACAGCATCAAAATTATTTAAGTATTGGCAATGGCGTACGATCATCACGACCATGGTGGGTTACGCCCTGTTTTATTTTGTCCGGAAGAATTTTTCTTTTGCTATCCCGGGCTTGAGTGCCGAGTATGGCATCACCAAGACCAGTTTCGGTATCATCATGACGTTGGTTACCGTGGTTTATGGTGTGTCGCGCTTCCTGAACGGACTGGTTGCCGACCGCATCAATGCGCGTTACCATATGGCCATCGGCCTCTTCCTGTGTGCGGTGGCCAACTATGCCTTTGGCTTTGGTGCCGACCTCAGCGCGCTCTTGACGGGTGAGACCTCGGGAGCGCAGTTCACCAATACGATGGTGCTGATTTTCGGCATCATTTTGGTGCTTAACAATTTTCTGCAAGGTAGCGGATTCCCTCCGTGTGCCCGTTTGCTGACTCATTGGATTCCCCAGCAGGAGTTGGCTACCAAGATGTCGGTGTGGAACACCTCCCATTCCATCGGTGCCAGCATCGTGGCCATTCTGTGCGGTTACATTATGGGCACTTTGGGCACCAATATGGCGGCCAATCCTGAGATGGTGGCCTCTATCGCTGCCCATCTCAACATCGATGCTTCCGACACGGAGCGCATGCAGGGTGTGCTCGAATCGGCTGCCCACGTGGGTGCCTGGCGTTGGTGCTTCTGGATTCCGGCCACGATTGCCCTGGTCGGTTCGGTGGGCATCTTCATCGGCCTGCGCGATACTCCGTCGTCGGTGGGTCTGCCCGAGCTCCACACCATTAACAAGAAGGGTAAGGAGGCTTCGGCCGAATATAAGGCCTTTATTCGCAAGCATGTCTTCCGCAACAAGTGGATCTGGATTCTTGGTGTGGCCAATTTCTTTGTCTACATCGTGCGCTTTGCCGTGCTCGACTGGGGCCCCACTTTCCTGAAAGAGGCCCGCGGCATGTCGCTGGCAGGGGCCGGCTGGACGGTAGCCGTGTTTGAAATCTTCGGCATCATCGGTATGCTGGTGAGCGGATATGCCACCGACCGCTGGCTCAAGGGCAAGGCCCATCATACCTGTGTCTATTGCATGATAGGAGTTGTCGTCTTCATGACGTGTTTCCTCTTGATGCCCAAGGGCACCAACCCCACGGTGATGATCATCGTGCTGGCCCTGGCCGGATTTTGCATCTATGGCCCGCAGGCACTCATCGGCATCGCGGCTGCCAACCAGGCTACCAACCGTGCAGCGGCCACGGCCAACGGCCTTACCGGCCTCTTCGGCTATGCCAGCGGCCTGGTGTCGGGTATCGGAGTGGGTATCTTTGTGGACGCCATGAACGCCGTCAACCCGGCTCGCAGCTGGGACTATGTGTTTATCGGTATGATAGGCATCGCACTGCTGGGTATGCTGGTCTTCCTGTTGATGTGGAATGCCAAGGCCGACGGTTACGACGAAGTTGAGAACCCGGAAACCAAGACGCAATCATGACTCCCGAACTGAAACAACGCCTGGCCGGCATTCGCCACGTAGCCCTCGACATGGATGGTACTATTTATATGGGCAACTCCCTGTTCCCTTTCACCATCCCCTTCCTTCGCCGCCTGCGCGAGATGGGCATTACCTATAGTTTTCTGACCAATAATCCCTCGAAGTCGCTCGACGACTATCTGCTCAAGCTCCATAAGATGGGCATTGAAGCCACTGAGGAGGAGATGTACACCACCACCGTGGCCACCATCGACTATCTGAAGGCCCATTATCCCTCGGCCCGCCGCCTCTTCCTGTTGGGTACGCCCAGCATGATTTCGCAGTTCGAGAAGGCCGGATACATTTCGACAGCCGACAGTGCCGACGACGTGCCCGACGTGGTGATAGCCGCCTTCGACATGTCGCTCGTCTACTCTCGCCTGTGCCGTGCCGCGTGGTGGATTGCGCAAGGTCTGCCCTACATAGCCACCAATCCCGACCGCGTATGCCCCACCAATGAGCGGACCGTGTTGGTCGACTGCGGTTCCATCTGCCGTTGTCTGGAGCATGCCACGGGTCGCCGTCCCGACATCACGTTGGGCAAGCCCGATCCCAATATGCTCATTGGCATCGAGCAGCAAAAACAGTTGCAGCCCGAGCAGATTGCCATGGTTGGCGACCGCATCTACACCGACATCGAGATGGCTCGCAACGCTCATGCCTTTGGTGTCTTGGTACTTTCGGGCGAAACAACGCTTGAAGTGGCCCAGGCCGCCCCGCATCAGCCCGATCTCATCGTCGAGAACATAGGTGAGCTGGGTAGTTTGTTGGCTTTGGCTCGCGAGTAAGTACCCCTCGCAGCTGTTGAAAAGGGAGTTCCCGAATCCGGAAGAGCGATTCGGGAACTCTTTTTTATGATTGCGACAGCCGAAAAGTGGTATTTCTTGGTCGAAATTCCTGATTGCATGGGGTGCAAGTAGGCGTCGTAGGGGTACGACAGCAGGTTGTACCGGTTGCAAGTAGGTAGCGTAGGGGTACGACAGCAGGTTGCATCGGGTGCAAGTAGGTGGCGTAGGGGTACGACAGCAGGTTGCATCGGGTGCAAGTAGGTAGTGTAGGGGTACGACAGCAGGTTGCACCGGCTGCAAGTAGGTGGCGTAGGGGTACGACAGCAGGTTGCACCGGATGCAAGTAGGTAGCGTAGGGGTACGACAGCAGGTTGCATCGGATGCAAGTAGGTAGCGTAGGGGTACGACAGCAGGTTGCACCAGATGCAAGTAGGTAGCGTAGGGGTACGACAGCAGGTTGCACGGGATGCAAGCAGGAATTCTGGGGGATAGAGAGGTGATTGAAGAGGATGGAAGCTCGTTTTTCCATCTTGTGTGAGCGCTTTTCCTTAGCGGCGATCAACGATTTTAGCCCGGGGATGCTCCTTGGGTTGATACTGAAAGAAGGAGTCGGGGTAGTTGCCGGTACGAAAATTCTGAATATCTACCAATACCCAGACCAGTCCGACCTTCATGCGGAACTGTTTAGGGACGAAACTGCGGGCGTCAATCAAGACGGTGGCTTCGCGAATGTCGGATTTCTTGTCCAATGACCTCACATGCACCAAATACGTTCCCTCCTGACTCTTCTCCAAGTTGTACTTACAGTTGTGTCTGACCTCGTCCAGCAGTTCGCCCAGGGGCTTGCGCTTGAGGTCAGCCGTGCGATACACCACCACTTCGCTCTCATCAGGCGAAAGTTTCCAGGTGGTAGTGCCGTCGCTCCACATGGTATTCTTCTTCGACTTGCCATACGTCTTTTTACCTTTCAGGATGAGGCTGCCCGATTGGGTAAAAAACCGGGTGAGCTTCATCTGATAGTCAAACGAAGAGCCGTTGGGATGTTGCAGCAGGCCTAATGAACGCATCAGAATGCTTTGAGCGTCGGCCTCGCGGCCGGCTTTAAGGGGGAGGGGAAGCAGCATGGCCAGGGCGATGACCAGCTGACAGATGCAGATAGTGGGGTATTTCTTTGTCGTCTTTTCCATTTTCGGGGTGCAAAGTTAGTGTAAATAGCGTGAAAAGAGGCCCGGGAACAGCTGTTTTTCAGTCGGCCCGCTCGTGGCGGCGTCTTCCGTCCGAAGGATAGGAATGTGAGCGGCGAGAGCTTGGTTTCCATGGAAAAGTCGTACCTTAGCGGCCTGAAACAAATCCGTACTTTCATCCCCATAATAGAAGGAAAATCTCCATGAAGTCAGAGCAGGCAATATCGGTTGTGATGTGCACCTATAATGGCGAGCGCTATCTGAGGGAACAGTTGGACTCCATCTTCTCGCAGACGCTGCTTCCGGCAGAAGTCGTGGTGCAAGACGATGGCAGCACTGACTCCACCCCGGCCATTCTGGAGGAATATGCCCGGCGTTATCCCAACTTGCGCGTCTTCCATAACGAAGGCCCGCATGGCATCAACCCCAATTTCTTCAGTGCCATGCGGCGTGCCCGCTGTGAGCTGATAGCCTTGAGTGACCAGGATGACATTTGGGAACCCGACAAATTGCGCCTTCAGGCCCGGGCCATGGGCCGCAACCTGCTATGCAGCGGCTATTCCATCCCCTTCTCCACCACGGGCTACCCCGTCAGCTACGACCGTCGCGAGCCCAATCGCGACATGTTGCGCCTGTGTTACATCGGGGCATTGGCCGGACACACCTTCCTGCTCCGTCGCGAACTGCTCGACTACCTGCCCGAGGGTGCCGATTGCCCCTACCTCTACGACTGGCAGTTGCAGATGGCTGCCGCCGCAGCCGAGCGCCTGGTGTTTGTGCCCCGGCCCTTGGTGCGCTTCCGCCGCCATGCCGATGCCGCCACCGCCATCCGCCCTGTCGACTCGCATTGGGCCAGCCGTTCGTCGTTGGATTATGTGGTGACCACCCTGTTTCATCATGCCACTTTGCAGCGCCACGTGCGGCAGCGCTTCCGTTATATCGATCGAATGACTGCCTCCTGGCCCTTCGCCACACAGGCGTTGGCCGACTGTCGGCAGATGACACAACTCCAAACCCGGACAGGATGGCTCAATTTCATCCGGAAAACCTGCTTCTTCGTCAAGCATCGCACCCGTCTCTTCTACTCCTATGAGCCCGATGGATGGCGATGCCTGCTGCGTGCGCTCTATTTTTCCTACTCGTGCGGCTATTATTATCGAGCTATCTTAAAACAAAAGAAATGACAGCAGCTTCCACTTCCTCTCCCACCGTTTCGGTCGTCATGATCACCTATAACGGAGCGCGTTTCGTCAGAGAACAAATCGACTCGCTCCTGCGTCAGACCTATCCTTTCAGCGAATTGATAGTGCAAGACGACTGCTCCACCGACTCCACTTGCGACATCGTGAGGGAATACGCCCGGCGCGACCCGCGCATCCACCTCTTCGTCAATCCTGAGAACATGGGGTGGAACCGCAACTTCATGTCGGCCATGCAGCGCGCCACGGGCGATTACATCGCCTTGTGCGACCAAGACGACATTTGGTATGAAGACAATATAGAAAAGAAAATGGCCGCCCTCGGCTCGGCCTCGCTCGTCTATTGCTATCGCTGCCTCGACCCGGTCTACACCCGGCATGGACACAACATCCGCCGGCCGCAAGGCGACTTTGAAAGTCTGCTCTTCACCTCCCACATACCCGGACACAGCCAGCTCTTCTCGCGTCGCTTCCTTCACAGCATCGACACTTGGGACGAACGCATTGCCTACGACTGGTGGCTGGCCATTCAGGCACACCTCCATCAGGGAATAACCGTGGTTGAAGAACCGCTCAACTGGTATCGCGAACATCTTGACTCAGCTTCAGTGGTCATGATGAAGTCAGATTGGGACCGCACCAAGGGCAATACTTGGCAACCCTACGTGAAGGGCTGGGCAGCCTATCGGGCCTTTCAGCAGATAGAAGTCTGGCAATGGCTCTATGATTACATCGCAACGCATACCACCGACCGTCGTCATCCGGTAGTGCACCGTATGGCCGTCTTGCTCAACCAACGCAGCTGGCTCTCATTGCTCCGGTTGTGCACTCTGACGATGCGTTACCGCCGTCAGGTTCATCGCCGGTTTGCCGAGGGACGAGGTTGGAAGCGCGTCATGGGCATGATTCGTGGCTTTTTCTATCCGCTCATCTGGACCTACAACAACAATACGGCCTTTTTTGAGACCCCGCGCAAACGCCGCCCGTGAGTTTTCTGCCTCAGAGGCGCGTAGCAATCCATAAATAATCAGTAATTTCGCACCAAATATCGAGTTATGGCCATCCGTTCCAACAAATTTACCCGACTTTTATTTCGCGTTGCACTGACGTTGGCAGCCACTGCCATCGTGGTTTACTTCCTGCCGAGGGAGCAAACGTTTGCTTACGACTACACCATTGGCAAGCCCTGGAAGTACGGACAGATTATTGCAGAGTTCGACTTCCCCATTTACAAGCCCGACCAGGTCATCCGAGCCGAGCGCGACAGCGTGCGCAAGCTCTTCCAACCCTACTTCACGATGGATGCAGGCGAGATGGACGTGCAGTTGCGCCGGTTCAAGAACGATTGTGCGGCCGGCAAGATGGAAAAAGTGCCGCCAGCCTACTTGCGTTATGTGACCAAGTGTCTGCAGGAAGTCTACAGCTGCGGCATCGTAGAAAGTTCTGATTATACGGCCATGCTCGACAGCGGTGTGAACGTGGTTCGAGTGGTAAGCGGCACCGCCTCGCAGCCTCGTACAGTGAAGGAACTCTATACCACACGCTCGGCTTACATGCACATCATGCTGGGCGACTCGGCCAACTTCCGTCACGACCTGCTGAGTTTATGTAACGTCAACAACTATCTCGCGGTGAATGTAGAGCCCGACAATCGCAAGACCCGATCGGCTTACCAAGACCTCCTCTCGTCCATCTCCTTTGCCAGCGGCATGGTGCAGAGCGGACAGAAGATTATCGACCGTGGCGAAATCGTGACTCACAAGACCGTAAGCATTCTCGAGTCGATGAAGAAGGAGTCGATCAAACGTCACGACAACAACCGTCAGCTTCGCCTGCAGACCATCGGCAAGTTCATCATTGTGGGATTGCTCCTGTTGATGTTCCTGCTCTACCTTTACTTCTTCCGTAAGGAATATCTCAACTCCATGCGTTGCCTGTTGTTGTTCTATTTCATGCTGACACTCTTTCCGAGCGTCACCTCGTGGGTGGAATACTCAACGGCGCAGAGTGCCTATCTCATCCCTTATGCCATGGTACCCTTGTTTGTCAGGGTCTTTATGGATGCTCGCACCTCGTTCATTGTCCACGTCGTCTCCGTCTTGCTCTGCTCCATCGCGGTGCATGCCCCTTATGAGTTCGTAATCGTGCAGTTCATCGCAGGTGCCGTGGCCGTCTTCTCGGTCAAGGAACTCTCTTCACGTTCTCAGTTATTGCAGGCCGCCCTTCAGGTCACCATCGTGACAGTGCTCTTTATGCTCGGCTACGACTTGAGTCAGGGACTCACGTTGAAGACTTTCGACCCGTCGTGGTACATCTGCATTTTTATCAATGGCATCCTCCTCTTGTTCGCCTATCCGATGATGTATATCATAGAGCGGATGTTCGGCTTTACGTCGAGTGTCACGCTCATAGAGCTTTCCAATGTCAACATGCCCTTGCTGCGACAAATGTCGAAAGAAGCTCAGGGCACCTTCCAACACTCCATGCAGGTAGCTAACCTGGCCACCGAAGTGGCCGGAAAGATCGGCGCCAAGGTAGAACTGGTGCGTACAGGAGCCCTCTATCACGATATCGGCAAGATGAAGAATCCTGCCTTCTTCACCGAGAACCAGAAAGGAGTCAATCCTCACGACAGCCTACCCGAAGAACGCAGTGCGCAAATCATCATTCAGCACGTGACCGACGGCTTGGAAATGGCCGAGAAGCATCATTTGCCGGCCGTCTTGCGCGGTTTCATTGCTACCCATCACGGCAAGAGCAAGACGAAATACTTCTACATCAAGTATCTCAACGGCCATCCCGATGAAGCAATCAACGAAGATGCCTTTACTTATCCCGGTCCTAATCCAAGTACCCTGGAACAAGCCATCCTGATGATGGCCGATTCGGTTGAGGCAGCCTCGCGAAGTTTGCAGACCATTACCGATGAAACCCTCCGTACGTTGGTCAACAACATCATCGATACTCAGATGGCCGAAGGATACTTCAAAAATTGTCCGCTCACATTCCATGATATAGAAGTGGCCAAGGAGCAATTCATCTCCAGTCTCAAGACCGTATATCATACCCGAATACAATACCCGACCCTCAATCAGCCGTCGGAGAAAACCAAAGAAGAACGCACAAAAGGCAACTCCTTCTTTGGCAACTATAAGAATTGGAATCACTCCCATCGCGACCGCCGCAATCAGAAACAATAACTGCGTGGCCCGAGTCTGAGAGTGTGACGGCTTTGTCCGGTGAGTGAAAGTGAATGCCGATAACATGAAATCCCTGCTAAGATTACTGCTCCATGTGTTCTTGCGCATAGTGGCCGGAGTGGCGCGCCCTTTGAGAGAGAACGGATGCTTCGTCGTCTTTATGATGGCGGCATGGGGCATCTCAGTGTGGCGTCAGGTGCAGTATCAGGGCGAGGTGTGGACGCACTGCTTTGAACTGCTCATCGACCTTTACCTCATGTGCGTGCTCTTTACGCTGCTGCCTCAAAGGCTGGCCCGAGTGGTGCGCGCCCTCTGTTATGGGTTGGGTTACCTGTTGCCCTTGTTTGAAGTCTTCCTCACCGAGCGGTTCCTGATGCTCTACACACCTACTTCGCTCCGCCTTTTCCTGGAAACCAATGCCGGCGAAGCAGGCGAATTTTTAACCGCCTATCTCTCGGGCGATGCGTTATGGCGTACGCTGCTGTGGTATGTGCCGCTCATCGTGGCCAACGTGTGGCTGGTGCGATCCAAGTGGGTGCGTCGTGGGGCGCTGCCTTCGTCTTGTGCGTGGGTGGTCAATCTGCTGTTGACCGGTGTATTGGTCTATTCATGCTTCCCTTGGGCAAGCGAGAAGGCCAAGTTTTTGAAATTCTATCATCAGCCAACCACTCAGACCGCCGAAACGGTGCGTTGGCAGACTTTTTATACCCCCTTCTTCCGTTTGTTGTATTCCTATCGGATGTTGCAGTTGGCCGATCGTGATTTGGTCAACTTAAAAAACAAGATGCACCACCTGCAAATCGATTCCGTCAGCTATCGTTGCCCGACGATTGTGCTGATACTCGGCGAGAGTTACAACAAGTATCATTCCCAACTCTATGGTTATTCGCTTCCCACTACGCCTCATCAGTTGCGTTTGGCAGTTGAAGACAGCTTGGTTGTGTTCACCGACGTGGTGAGTCCGTGGAATCTGACCAGCAATGTATTCAAGCAGCTGTTTTCTACCCATAGTTTGGGAGAACCGGGCTCCTGGCACGATGGAGTTCTCTTCCCTTCCGTCTTTCGCAAGGCCGGTTACCGGGTGGCTTTTCTGACCAATCAGTATCAGAATGTAAACCGCCAAAGCAGCATCGACTTCAACGGCAGCTTCTTCCTCAACGATCCCGAGATGGATAGCCTTTGCTTCGACTTCCGCAATCGCATCATCTATCGTTACGATCGTGCCTTTATTCGCGAGTACCGCAAGTTTCGCCCTTCTGGGCACGACCTCGTGATCTTCCACCTCTACGGGCAGCATCAGAAGTACGACTATCGTTTTACCGAAAAGGATGTCTACTTCACGGTCGACAGCTTAAAGAAGCGCCGCAACCTCTCGCGCCAGAAGAAACAGATAGTGGCAGATTACGATAATGCCACCCGCTATAACGACGATGTGGTGCGTCGCATTTATCGCTATTTTGTCAACGATGACGCCGTAGTGATTTATTTGGCCGATCATGGTGAGGAAGTCTTCGACCGAAGCCTGATGTTTGGTCGTACTCCGGCCGATCCGCTGATTCCGCTGACGGCTCATTATGAGTTTGAGGTGCCCATGACCATGTGGTTTTCGCCTTCCTTCTATCAAAACCATCCTGACGTGGTTCGCGCTGCTCGCCGCGCGTCGTCACGTCCTTTTATGAGCGACGACCTCTCTCATTTGCTGATGGGGTTGGCCGGTATCAGTTGTCCGTATTATGACGTTCATCGCGATTTACTCCACGATAGTTTTCGTGTGAGTCGGCCTCGCTTGCTGAAAAACAAGTACGATTACGATTCTCTCTTACACGGCACCCGCTTCTACCGTGAACGTATCAAGGCGGGGCATGCCCTCGATTCGTTGCGTGCACAGTTCCAATCCTCCAACCCCTCACCGACGTTATGAAGAAACCCGCCCTGACACTGAACGATACGTCCTTACTCAAAGGTTTTGCCATTCTTTGCATCATCCTGCATAACTTTTGCCATTGGCTGCCGGTGTGTGCTTTGGAGAATGAATATACTTTCCATCTCAAACGCACGTATGTGTTGCTCGATTTCCTTTCTCGCGGCGAACACGTAGTGCTCAATCTCTTCTCTTATTTCGGTCATTATGGCGTTCCGCTGTTCCTCTTTCTGAGCGGATACGGATTGGTGATGAAGTATGAAGTCAAGATGACCGAGCGGGTAGGGGTGTGGTCGTTCATCTGGTACAATGCCCGTAAGTTGTGGCATTTGTTATGGATCGGTTTGTTGCTGTGGTTCATCAGCGATTGGGAGCGTCATGACGGGCAGTGGACCCACACGTGGTATCACGTCGGTCTGATGGTAACTTATTTGGCCAATCTGCTGCCGGCCCATGGCTTTGTGGCCGGTCCTCATTGGGTGCGCGAATTGACCCATTGGTTGCCTTGTCACGACTTGTTGCTGGGACCGTGGTGGTTCTTCTCGCTTATTATGCAACTTTATGTCGTCTATCGCCTCTTCCTTTATCGCCGTGGCAAGGTGGCGCTGATACTTGTAACGGCACTATGTATGGCCTTGTTGCTTTACTCCATCATGATTCCCGACCGAAGGATGGATATTCTGTGTTACTTGCGTTACAATTTCGTGGGTTCTATGTTGCCTTTTGCCATGGGCATTTGGATGGCTCGTTACGGCATGTGGTACGGTCGGGTGCAGAGTGGGGTATGCCTCGTCTTGTTCCTGGCCTCTTGCTTTGATCGCACCGCCTGGCTGCTCTCGCCTTTCTTCTTTACCTTGGCATGCCTTCCTCTGGTAACACTTCAAGGTCGTACGCGCAGTGTCTTGATGTGGGTGGGTGCACTTTCGCCCGTCTTGTTTGTCGTTCATCCCATCGTGAGGGCTTATTTCATTCATTGGATCGGGTTGGGGGGCAATTGGTACTTCCACTTAGGAGGTTACTTGGCAGTCACGTTGCTCTTGTCCATTTTCTATCGTGCAGCGATGAACCTCGTTCCTTCGCCGAGGCTTTCTCCGGGTAGTGGCCGCCCAGGTGTTTCTGCTCTCAGGAAAGGATAATGGAGGTAAAAACACGGATGTTATCAGTCCGGTTTTGATAGAATGTACTAATTTTGCACCCATAAAATCAAGACAATATGTTTCGTACACCTCCCATCACGAAGAATCTTATTATCATCAACCTGTTGATGTACTTTGCCCTGGTTGTTGGCGAGCGCTGGGGATTGGATTTGAACAATTTGTTAGGCTTGCACTTTGTCAAAGCTAGCGATTTCCACATTTATCAGTTGTTCACCTACATGTTTATGCACGCCAATGTCACCCACATCTTCTTCAACTTGTTTATGTTTTGGATGTTCGGCCGCACTATGGAGAGCGTGTGGGGGCCTCGCCGTTTCCTGCTGTTCTATGTGGTGTGCGGAGTAGGGGCCGGATTCATGCAGGAGATCGTGCAACTCGGTACTTATTACGTCGAGGGAATGAATCGATTCAGTTACGTGTCCACCACTTATGGCAATATCCCGATGTCGGAGTATTTGAACCTTTGGACCACGGTCGGCGCATCGGGTGCTATCTATGGTATCTTGCTGGGCTTTGGCATGACCTTCCCCAACGAACGCATCTTGTTGCTCATTCCGCCCATCCCCATCAAGGCTAAATACATGGTGATTGTCAGTGCCGTGATCGAATTGTTGCTTGGCATGAGTTCACAAGGCGATAACGTGGCTCATTTCGCCCATCTCGGCGGTATGTTGTTCGGTTGGTTCCTCATTCGTTATTGGCGTAACGAGGAGTTGCGTCGTCGTAGCGGCTTCACTTCGTGGGAAGAATATCGTCCCGAGAAGGAATCCGTCATCAATCGTTGGAAGCAGAAGGTGAAGGATTTCTCTGAACAGCATCAACACGATTCCTCTCATGAGCCTGAGGCACCTTCTCCTCAAGACGAGGCTCGCAGTCGGAGGGAGCGTCAGGAAGAAATCAATCGAATTCTGGATAAAATCA
>SFKY01000007.1 GCA_004554665.1 Bacteroidales bacterium | reverse complement strand
GCCTCGGCCGTATTACGGCAATGCAGTTTATGCAAGATACTCTGCCGATGATTGTTGACTGTATTGGTGCTAATATTCAGCAAATCTGCTATTTGCTTACTTGCCTTGCCGCTGCTGACCAGCTCCAAGATTCCACGTTCACGAACAGAGAGAAGACCCTGCAAGCCAACAGACGGGTTGTTGGCTAATGTGTCGTCGAGCGAATGGACGATTCCCGCCACACCCGCATTCTGTCCTACCACGGAGTAAAGACAAAGCGTGAGAAGTACATTTCCATCGGCATCGTAGTCAAGATAAAAAATACGATGACGTACCGTAAGGACATCGCCCCCTCTGCCACGCATGCGCATGAAGTGCTGCAGATAATAATCGGACCTCTCGTCTACTGGCAATTGGCTTATAAACGACAGAAACTGCAACTCCCAAGCTATCTTCTCTGCCACATCATCGGGATGGATGAGTCTCATAAGCTTCTGCTCCCAGATGGACACTACCTCCTCTGCCCCATTGCCCAAACCCAGTCTCTCGCCGAGATGCCCGTAGCAGATGTAGCTGGTATCGAGCGGCATGTTGCTCAACACGGCAATGGCGTTTTCGGCCATGCAATAATGTCTGGCCACAATTTTTGCCTTGTTATATCTTTCAAGAAACTCCTTGTCAGAGGTGAATGTATGGTTCAACAACTGATTGTTCAGTTGTTCGTGTTTACTCTTTGCCCGTATTGTTCCCAATTCTGTATGGTTTTTGTCATTTTTCTTTTCCGGCCAGCAACCTTGTCGCTTATACAACGCAAAAACGGTTGATTTGTTGTCTATCTCTATACTGTCAAAACACTTGTCGGGCAAGATTATCCCTAAAATCGGCCGTTAGCGCTATGATGATAACAACTCTGGTTTTTTGGCAGATGTCTCTACGTGTTGGGGGGCCACAATGGGGGGGCAATTGTGACCGAAAACGGAAAGGCGGATGACAAAAGAAGAAGAAGGTGTGTTGGCGCATTAATGGCCTAATGGCCGATGGGGGGTAAAAAGATAGAAGACTGGAGCCTCATGAGGGACACAATAAAAAAAAATGGCACTTAGTCACCTAACCGCCATTCGTTCGCCCTTCATCGCCATGAAAAGCGTGTTTGCTTACTTTGCTTATTTTTGTGTGTAAATTTACGAAAAATACTCATTGCGTCTCCATATCCTCCGTTAAATAATGTGAAACGCCTCGCTGTAGCCGTCCACCCATGTATCGTACTTTTTTTTCTGAAAGGTGGCGTTTACGGGTCGCAAATGCCACCTTTAGCGCGCTAATCATGGCGTTTGGCACTGCAAAAGGATGGGAATAAGTTTTTTACCTTAATAAATAATCGCACGCATGGGGGCGGACTTTCACTTCTTTTTACTACTTTTGCAACACCAACCAACAAGAGACAGACATGGACATCAAGGCATTGTTTTTCGACATAGACGGCACGCTGGTCAGTTTCAAGACCCACCGCATCCCCGAATCGACCGTCCTTGCGCTCCGCGAGGCCAAGGCGCGCGGCATACGGGTGTACATCTCCACGGGAAGACCGATGGCCATCATCACCAACCTGGGGCAGATTGCGCCACTCATCGACGGCTACATCACCACCAACGGGGCTTGCTGCATGGTGGGCGGCCGCGTAATCTGCTGCAACGGGATGGACCGCCACGACATCGATACGCTCATCGCCGATGCCGATGCCCACGACTATCCTGTGATAGTGGTGGGCGAACGCCGGCTTGTGGTACACAATGCCAAGCCCATCGTGCAACGGATCTTCGTAGACGGACTGGGCGTGACCAACATAGACTTCGGCGAGACGCTGGCCGACCTGGGTGAGGAGCGCGTGCTCCAGATGACGCCCTTCATCACCGTGGAGCAGCAGGAAGCGCTGGCACCGCGCATGGCGCACTGTACCTTCGGGCGCTGGCATCCCGAATTTGTAGATATCACCCGCGCCGGCACCGACAAGGCCAGCGGACTGGAGGCCATGATGCGCCACGAACAGCTGGAAGCGGGCGAAACGATGGCCTTTGGCGATGGTGGCAACGACATCCCCATCCTCTGCCGTGCTGGAACTGGTGTGGCGATGGGCAATGCCACCGACGACGTGAAGGCGGCTGCCGACTATGTGACCCGCGACATCGACGACGATGGCGTGTACCATGCCCTGCGCCATTTTCATGTCATTTAGCCACGGCAGAGCCTCGAGGGCATGCACAACCGCTGCCAAAATATGGGGAATAGCAAGAAAAAAACTGCCCATCGGAGAACAAAATAAAGAAAAACATCGTATCTTTGTAGCTGTTAGGCGGCACCCCCGGTGCCACCATGCAATCTTTGGACTTATAGAAAGAAAAATATGAATACCATTAAGACAAGTAACAAAGCCATTTGCAGGGAAATACGCGACTATGTGATGATAGGTGTCGCGATGATAGCCTATGGCATCGGTTGGACCATCTTCATGCTGCCCAACAGCATTCCCACCGGCGGTGTGCCCGGTGTATCGTCCGTGATTTTTTGGGGTACAGGCATCCCAGTGCAGTTTACCTACTTCACCGTCAACTTCGTGTTGCTGCTCATCGCCCTCAAGATTCTGGGCTGGCGTTTCTGCGTGAAGACCATCTATGCCGTGACGTTGCTCACAGCCCTGTTGCAGGTTTTCCAGAGTTTCACGGCCGACCAGCATCTGCTGGCCAACGACCCCTTCATGGCCAGCATCATCGGTGGCGTGTTTATGGGTAGCGGCATCGGCATCGGCTTGGCATTCAACGGCTCCACAGGCGGTACGGATATCGTGGCAGCCATCATCAACAAGTACCGCGACATATCGCTGGGGCGCGTCATCATGATCGTAGACCTCATCATCATCACGTCGAGCTATGTGGTGCTGCACGATTGGGAGCGTATCATCTACGGATATGTGGCCCTCATCGTCTCGTCGCTGTGCGTGGACCAAGTGGTGAACTCGATGCGCCGGTCGGTACAGTTTTTCATCATCTCCGACAAGTACAAGGAAATCGGAGAACGTATCAACCATGACCCGCATCGCGGTGTAACGGTTGTCAATGCCCAAGGATTCTACTCCGGCAACGAGGTGAAGATGCTGTTTGTATTGGCCAAGAAGAATGAGTCGCACAAGATATTCCAGCTCATCAACGAGGTAGACCCGCACGCCTTTGTCTCCCAGAGCGCAGTAATCGGTGTCTACGGCGAGGGATTCGACCAATTCAAGGTACGCACCAAGCGTTACCAGAATTAATGGCCATAGCGCCGTCAACTGTTTTTGCCCGTTCCCCTCATGGATGACAAGGCTTATCTGCAGGATCTCATCGCCCAAGGCGAGCATCGGCAGCAAGATTTCAAGTACAAGGTGCAAGATGCCTACAAGCTGGCCATCTCGGTATCGGCTTTTGCCAATACCGCGGGTGGCCGACTGCTCATCGGCGTGCGCGACGACGGCACCATAGCCGGCGTAAGCAGCGAAGAGGAAATCTATATGATGCACAAGGCTGCCTACGAGTGTTGCAGCCCTGAGTCGGACATCAGTTTCAAGACCTGCCATGCCGACGGGCGCACGGTGGTCATGGCCACCATCCCTCCGGCCACGACACGCCCTGTCTGTGCCATCGCTCCGGACGGTAGCCAGACGGCCTATATCCGTATCAAGGACGAGAACGTGGTGGCCTCGCCCGTGTTTGTGGAAATGTGGAAACAGGAGCAACGCGACGAGAACATGATGCCCTACACCGATACGGAATCGAGACTCATGGAGATGATGCGTCTCAACCCTCACGAGCCGCTGCATGTCATCTCGAAGATAGCCCACATCAAGCGTTTCCTGGTCATCAAAGTGTTGGCCCGCCTCATACGCTACGACCTGGTCTACTGGGAGTACGACGGAGATGAGTTTCTCTTCTCGCTCAGGTAGCCCACAGACTCCTTGTCAGAGCGACAGCTCTATTATCTTGGTATGGATATCCCTACCTGCTTATAGGGAAATCCCCTATCGCCATCAGCCTAAAACCATTACCTTTGCCGAAAAAAACGAAACAAGTCATTGATATGAGAAGCAAATGGTTTATCATGATCCTGCTCTCCTGTCTGGCAATGGGAACGATTGATGCCAAGGCGCAGGATTACAGACGCAAGCACGAATCAAGGGAACAAAGAATGTTACGTCTTAGTGATGAGAAGTTCGCCATACTATATAACAAGGTGAAGAGCACCAGTTTCGACGACCGCAAGATGGACCTCATCGAGGTGGCCAGCCTCGGAGCGTTTTATTCTTGTGAGCAGTGTGCGCTAATCATGGGTGTTTTCTCGTTCGGCGACAAACAACTTGCGGCACTCAGACTCATGGCACCTCGCATTGTCGACCCCCATCGCGCCTATCTGATATACGAAAAACTCACTTTCCAGAGCGAGAAAGACGAGGCAGCGAGAATCATCGGTGGATGCGGGATGCGGAAATACTGAATGAAAAACAAGAATCCCCGAATCGTCATCTCATGACACTTACCTTTCAGTGAGTGTCTTCCTTGCATATTGGGTTACCTGACTGTCTGACAATGCTTACTTTTGCAGCAAAAAAGACATGAAAGAACCAGTTATGCATTTCGACGGCCCCGTATGGCGACCGCCCTACGAGGCAACGTCACAGCTGCTTCAGGTGACGGCAGGATGCACATGGCATCGCTGCAAGTTTTGTACCCTCTATGGCAAGCTACGCTTCCGCATGTCGCCCATGTCGGAGATAGAGGTCCATTCCAGCACAGGGGCGGCACGGCAGTAGTCGTAATCGAGTTTTTTCATTTTTCACATTGACTATCCTAATATACAAGCTGTCCTATTCCCTTTGTTGTCAACAGTTTTTTGAACGACAACCGTGGTCATATAAAACAAGCGCGAGGCTGCATCACATTCCAGATACAGCCTCGCGCTTGTTTTCGTTATGAATTACTCACCTTCCGGAGCCTTGTCTATCAGATCCATAAACTGGTCGAGCTTGGGAGTGATGATGATCTGGGTGCGGCGGTTGCGCTGGCGACCCAGTTCGGTATCATTGGAAGCGATGGGGTTGTACTCACCACGGCCACCGGCCGTGAGGCGCTTGGGAGCCACACCGAAGTGGTCTTGCAGATACTGCACTACCGATGAGGCACGGAGGGCAGAGAGGTCCCAGTTGTTGCGGATATTCTTCATAGAAGCCGCCGTGGTGTTGATAGGCACATTGTCGGTATTACCCTCGATAAGCACGTCGTAATCCTTGTAGTCCATGATGATCTTGGCTATCTTGCTCAGTGTCTCCTCTGCACGCTCGTTGATCTCATACGAACCACTCTTGTACAGCATGTTGTCGGCGAGCGAGATGTAAACCACGCCCTTGAGTACCTGCACGTCTACCTCTTTCAGCTCTTCCTTGCTGAGCGAGCGTGTAAGGTTGTTGGTGAGTACCATATTGAGCGAATCGCTCTTGCTCTTTACCTCTACGAGGTGGCGGATATACTGGTTGCTCTCGTTGATCTGGTCTACCAGTTTCGAGATATTGATATTGTTGGCGCTGGTGTTGGCCAAACTCTTGTCCAAGCTACCCTGCAGGGCGGCATAAGCCTGCTTCTGCTGTGCCAACTGGTCGGTGAGGCTGCTCACGCGAGCCTGTGCGGCTGCCAACTGCTCCTTGACGTTCATATAGTCACTGGTAAGCGACTTGTTCTCTGTCTGGCAGTTTCTCAAATCGGCCTGGCAGCTCTCCAAATCCTTCTTGCTGACGCAACTCGATGCCATGATGGTACCGGCCAGCAAGGTCAATGCAAAAATTTTCTTTCCTGTCATAATCGTGTTTACCTATTTTATTGTTATTCTGATGCAAAGTTATGAAAACTTATTGATATGACGGAGGTTTGGGCGGTTTTGTAAATCGTTTTACAGTAATTTAACCAATTCTTTACGCTTATTTATCGCAGGACGGAGACGTGCCGAAAAAAAACTTCCTGTTTCCCTTTGTTTTGTCTTCGGCTTGCACTAACTTTGCAAAAGGACTAAAAGAATCGTGACAGATGAAACAGAAGAAACCATCAGATACCCCCCGAGCTATCATCCGTATCCTGACGATGGCCGCACTCACACTCTGCACACTACCCTCATGGGCTTGGGACGAGGGTGTACCCCTCGCTTTGGCCAAGCTGCGCGCCAACCAGTTGGGCAACCTCCGTTACCAGTTGGATGTGACTCTCCCCAACGAGCGCACTGCTCCCGTCTGCGGTACGGTGGAGATAAGTTTTGAGCGCAAAGGCAAGGATGACGTGACACTCGATTTCGAAGGCCGCAACGTAGACAAGACCTGTACCGTGAACGGCGTGGACACTGATACCGAATGGACACAGGGACATATCCGTATCGCGGCCGCGCTGCTGAGAGAGGGTGCCAACAGCGTGCGAATAGGCTTCACGGCAGACGACAAGGCTCTCAACCGGCACGACGACTACCTCTATACGCTCTTCGTGCCGGCTTTGGCACACACCGTCTTTCCCTGTTTTGACCAGCCCGACCTGAAAGCACGCTTCACGGTCAACCTACGCATGCCCGAAGGATGGACCTCCCTGCACAGTGATGCCTCCCACCCCATTCCCACTTACCTCTTCTCGTTTACGGCAGGCCGATTCAGCGAGGCAACAGCATTGCGGAACGGACGCAAACTGCGCATGCTCTATCGGGAGACCGACCCCAAGAAGACCGCGCAGGCCCATGACATCATGGACGAGGCGGCACAGGCCATCGCATGGATGGAACGGTACACGGGCATCGACTTCCCGTGGGGCGAATATGGTTTTGTGGTGCTGCCGGGCTACCAATTTGGCGGCATGGAGCATCCCGGCGCCATCCAATACAATGACAGCCGTATCTTCTTGGACGAAAATCCCACGCAGCAAGACCGTATCACACGCACCTCCCTCATCGCCCACGAGACAGCACACCTCTGGTTTGGCGACTTGGTGACGATGCGGTGGTTTGACGACGTGTGGACGAAAGAGGTCTTTGCCAACTTCATGGCCGACAAAGTGTGCAGGGAACGTTTTCCAGATATCGACCACGACGTGAACTTCCTCAAGGCTTACCAAAGCAGCGCCTTGGCCACCGACCGCACCGAAGGAACCCACCCCATACAGCAACCGCTTGACAATCTGAGAGATGCAGGACTGCTCTACGGCAACATCATCTACAACAAGGCGCCCGTGATGATGCGCAAGTTGGAGGAGCAGATGGGCGAAGAGGCGCTGCGCAAGGGCCTGGCCGACTATCTGCGCCGCTATGCCTACGCCAACGCCACGTGGGACAACCTCATCGACATACTGGCAGCCCATGCGCCGGGATGCGACCTGCACGGATTCTCGGATGTGTGGGTGAAGCAACGTGGACTGCCCATTATCCGTACGAGATACGAGGACGGACAACTCGTCGTGACACAATCTGACCCCTACGGGCGCGGACTGTGCTGGCCCCAACGGCTGTGCATGGGGCTGTACATGGCCCAGGGCGACAAGGTGCGCACCGTGGACGTGGACATGCGAGTGCCCGAGGTGCGTGTGCCGATAGACCGGGAGCCCTACGTGGTGCTGCCCAACTATGACGGGAGTGGCTATGGACGGTTTGAGACTTCGGCCACGGCACTGGCGGTACAGGGCTACGCATGGCAAGTGATGCCCAACAAGCTCCATCGATACGCTGCCGTGATGAACTTATACGAAAACTATCTGATGAACCGCATGAAACCCAGCGAACTGCTCAACACGATGAACACCTTCTTGATGAATGAGGAGGACGAGCAGGTGGCCACAGCCCTGTGCAGCTACATCGGAAGCGTGTACCGCGACATAGACAGCGACAGCAAGCGGTTTTTTGAATACTACCTGTACAACGACGCCACTACCCATCCCCTGCCGTCGGTACGCAAACAACTGATGCGCCTGCTCTCTACCTCGTGTCTCTCTGAAACGATATGCGATTCGGTGTACCATGTATGGCAGGAGCGCACCGACACTCTGTTGGGCGAACAGGACTATATCCAGATGGCGTACCATCTGGCCATCATGCGTCCGGCCCAATGGCAGGAGATCCTGCAGATACAGCGGGAACGGATAGGCAACGAGGACAAGCGGCGGGAGTTTGACTTCGTGTCGCGTGCCTGCAATCCCGACCCAGATGTCCGTCGGCAACTGTTTGAGAGTCTGCTCGACCCTACCAACCGAAGGGTGGAGCCCTGGGCAGCACGGATGCTGGCCTTGCTCAACAGCTATGCCTTTGAGCCGCAAAGCAACGAGTATCTGCGCATCGGCCTCGATGCCTTGCAGGACATACAGCGCACGGGCGACATCTTCTTCCCGACCAATTGGCTGCACGCTCTGCTTGGAGGACACGTGAGCGAGGAGGCCGGAGACATCGTCAACTATTGGATCAAAGGGCGCACCGGCTATCCCGAGGCGCTGACGAACAAGGTTAAGGAGTGTGCCTATCCCCTACTGCGTGCCAAACGTGGCATTTAGCTTATGCAAACGCCACGTTTACACACGCTAAAGGTGGCATTTACAAAACAAGACATGACATCCATCCACCCAAAGAAAAACAAATTGATACCCATGAAAACGTTTGCAAAATGGCTCTTCCCCCTATGTGGCACACTGCTTGCAATGGGCGCACAGGCCCAGCGACGCACGCTGATTTTTGACAATGATGGTTCGGAACTGCTGCTCAACACCTACTGGAACGAGCAGCCCCTCACACTGTGGCAGTTGGACTCGCTGGTGGACATACAGCGCGACACCCAGGTGGGAACCTATGCCATCTGCGCGGGGAGCGACTTCTTCTATTATCGTTCGCAATACGGACGGCTTTATGGTGACGATCTGGACGGACAGATTGCACACGGCGGCAACGAGGCACTATACCGCACGCTGAAAAAAAGCTACGACAATGCCGTAAGACTGGAAAAAGAAGGCACAGATCTGATACGGGCCACGCTCACACGGGCCCGGAAAAGCGGCATGCAAACCATGCTCACCCTAAGAATGAACGATTTGCATTTCACAGACACGGCCATAGACTGTCCTGTGGCTTACAACGAATGGTGGGCGGCACATCCTGAGCTGCATACGGGCGACCCCTCGCAAGGATGGCATAGTGCCGGAGCCTACGATTTTGCCCACAAAGAGGTGCGAGACCGAAAAGTGGCGGTCATCAAGGAGCAGATAGCACGTTACGGGGCACTGACAGATGTGTATCTCGTGGACTTCATGCGGTTTTTCTGCTATTTCCGCCGGGGCGAAGGGGCAAAGCACGCCGACGACATGACACAGATGATGCGCGAGATAAGACAGGTGATACAGTTGGAGGGACAAAAAGCAGGACATCCCATCAAACTGGCCGTGAGGGTGGCTCCCTCTATCGGGGAAAACATGGAGAAAGGACTTGACATCAGGCAATGGCTGCGTGAGAATCTGATTGACCTGTTGAGCGTGGGCATTCATATACGGATCGAGCCCAATATGCCCATCCGCCAATTGAAGGCAGATTTGGGCAACGACCTGCACGTACCGCTCTATGCCAGCACCGACATGGTGACGTATCAGGAAAACGAACCGGTGTCGGAGGGGATGATGCGCGGATTCTGCATGCACGCACTGGCTCAGGGGGCCGACGGCGTGTATCTGTTCAACTATTTTTTCAACGACTACAACCGCGGGCGCTATCACACAGAACCCGGCGGACAGACCTGCAGGGTACCCCATCCGCGTATGTTGCACGAGTTGGGAAGCCGAGAGACATTGGAGGGACGCAACAAAATCTATTGGCTGTCAGACGGAAAGCGCGAATACGGGCTTCGCCCTAACACTCCTCTTCCCCTTTGCGTCCAACCGCAACAGCAGGCCGAAGTATCGCTCTTTGTAGGCGACCGTGTGGACAGCATCCGCCCCAAAGAGCTCATCCTCTTTTATCGCACACGCCAGCCCGCCTCTCTCCGCTTATGGCTCAATGGCAAGAAAGCTATGAAAATGGTACCCGATTATGTCTCTATATATAATAAAGGTGTAAAATTACAAGACGGAGAACAGCAGTATGCGGTTCGTCTCCCTGCCAAAGCCTTAAGACAAGGCGACAATGTACTACGCATAGAAAACGCCGATACGGCAAGCGAAGTCACCATCAAACGCATCGAACTGGCCTTGAAATATGGTTCCGCAGACACTCATGGATACTTCTGATGTTAAATAAACATAAATACAAAAAATATAAATCATCGACAGGATGATTAATATAAAAATAATGTGTAATTTTTTTTAGTAGTAAATTTCAAATTTAAAAATGAACACTTTAAGTTACAAGACTATTTCGGTGAACGCCGAAACAGCAACCAAGGAGTGGGTCGTAATAGACGCAACAGACCAGATTGTGGGTCGCCTCTGCTCTAAAGTCGCCAAATTGCTCCGTGGTAAGTACAAGCCAAACTTTACACCGCACGTAGATTGCGGAGACAATGTAATCATTATCAACGCCGCCAAGGTACGTTTCACAGGAAAGAAAGAAACGGATAAGGTTTACACTCGTTATACTGGTTATCCCGGTGGCCAGCGCTTCACTTCTCCCGCCGAGCTCCGTAAGAGCAAGAACGGTGTGGACAAGATGATTCGCCACGCTGTCAAGGGTATGCTCCCCAAAGGTCCTCTGGGTCGTTCGTTGATGGACAACCTGTTTGTTTATGAAGGAACTGAGCACAAGCAGGAGGCACAGAAGCCCAGAACTATCGATATCAACCAGTATAAATAATATATACATTAAGAAAAGATGGAACTTATTAATGCAATAGGTCGCCGCAAGAGCGCAGTAGCTCGTGTTTACCTCACAGAGGGAACCGGTAAGATCACAATCAACAAAAAAGATTTGAAGGAATTCTTCCCTTCTGCCATCCTGCAGTACGTGGTTAAGCAGCCCCTGCAGTTGCTGGAAGTTACAGAGAAGTATGACATCAAGGCCAACCTCGACGGCGGCGGTTTCACTGGCCAGAGCCAGGCTCTCCGTCTCGCCATCGCCCGTGCTCTTGTTAAAATCAATGCAGAGGACAAGAAAGCACTGAAGGACCAGGGCTTCCTTACCCGTGACTCACGCGCCGTTGAGCGTAAGAAGCCGGGTCGTCCAAAGGCACGTCGTCGCTTCCAGTTCAGCAAGCGTTAATCCGTGGAGAGACGGGATGGGGAGTATGTACCATCATTTCAAATGGCACATGCTTCATCATTCTGTTCTTAACACAACCAGTTTAGTATCTAAATCCGTGCGACTTGCTTCTGCGATTACCCACGGGTTGATTCTGAGCGATAGAATTAAAAAAGAAAGTAAACAATTTAAAGCAAAAAAAGAAGAAAATGTCAAGAACTAATTTTGACCAGTTACTCCAGGCAGGTTGCCACTTTGGCCACCTCCGCCGCAAGTGGAATCCCGCAATGGCTCCCTATATCTTCATGGAGCGCAACGGCATCCATATCATTGACCTCAACAAGACCGTAGCCAAGATTGATGAGGCAGCAGAGGCCTTGAAAGGTATCGCCAAATCAGGCAAGAAAGTATTGTTTGTCGCTACTAAAAAACAAGCTAAGGACATCGTGGCCGAGAAGGCTACATCTGTAAACATGCCTTACGTCATCGAGCGTTGGCCGGGCGGTATGCTCACCAACTTCCCCACTATCCGCAAGGCTGTGAAGAAAATGGCAAACATCGACAAACTGATGAACGACGGTACATTCTCCAACCTCTCTAAGCGCGAATTGTTGCAGGTAACACGCCAGCGTGCAAAACTGGAGAAGAACCTGGGCTCAATTGCCGACCTGACCCGTCTTCCTTCTGCTCTCTTCGTCGTAGACGTAATGAAGGAGCATATCGCTGTAAAAGAGGCTAACCGCCTGGGTATCCCCGTTTTTGCCATCGTGGACACAAACTCTGATCCCAAGAACATCGACTATATGATTCCTGCCAACGATGACGCCAAGGATTCTGTAGAGGTAATCCTTAACGCTTGCTGCGGTGCCATCGCCGAGGGTCTGGAGGAGCGCAAGGCCGAGAAAGCTGACGAGAAGGCTGCTGCAGAGCAGGCTGAGGAAGCAGCTGAGGCTAAACCCAAGCGCACCCGTAAGGCTCGCAAGGACGAGAACGCCGAGGAAAACGTAGAGGCTAAGGAAGAAGTAGCTGAGTAATCGATTCATTAATCATTAAAAAGAAGTATAATAGTTATTATGGCTGTTACAATAGAAGATATCAAGAAGCTCCGTGCTATGACAGGTGCCGGATTGGCTGACGTGAAGAATGCTCTGAACGAGGCTGCCGGTGATTTTGACAAGGCTAAGGATTTGCTCCGTGAGCGCGGTCTGGCCATCGCCGCCAAGCGTTCTGACCGTGAGACATCAAATGGTTGCGTATTGGTAAAGAAAGTGGAAGGCTTTGCCGCAATGGTTGCTGTGAAGTGCGAGACCGACTTCGTGGCTGCCGGCAAGGATTTCATCGCCTTGGTAGAGGAGATTCTCGATGCTGCCATCGCCAATAAGTGCCAGAGCCTTGACGAGGTTAAGCAGTTGGTTCTTGCTAACGGCGACAATGCCGAGACAGCAGTTCAGCACCGTTCAGGTATCACTGGTGAGAAGATGGAGCTCGACGGCTACAACTATCTCGTAGGCGACAACATCTCTGTCTATGACCACATGGGTCGCCACACATTGGCTACAATGGTACAGCTCAATGCCGACAACGAGGACGCAGCTCACAAGGTTGCCATGCAGGTAGCTGCCATGAAGCCTGTAGCTCTCGACGAGGCTTCTGTTCCTCAGAAAGTGAAGGACGAGGAGCTGAAAGTTGCTATTGAGAAGACCAAGGAAGAGCAGGTAGAGAAGGCTGTTATCAACGCCATCAAGAAGGCCGGCATCAACCCCAACCTCGTTGACAGCGACGATCATATCGAGTCTAACATGGCTAAGGGCTGGCTCACACAGGAAGAGGCTGACAAGGCTCGCGAAATCAAGAAGACCGTAGCTGCTGAGAAGGCTGCCAACCTGCCCGAACAGATGATTCAAAACATCGCCAAGGGTCGTATGGCCAAGTTCTTCAAGGAGAACTGTCTCGTAGATCAGGAGTTCCAGTTCGCTGATGAGGACGGCAAGATTTCTGTAAAGGATTGGTTGAAGAAGCAGGGCGACCTGAACATTGTCGCTTACAAGCGCTTCACACTCGCAGCAGAGTAAATTTCCCAACAGGAATTATCCTATACACATAAGCCATAGGGCGCGCATCGTCGTGGTGCAGCCCTATGGCTTTTTTGTATCCTCACCCTTCACTGGCATCCTATACGATTGTAATCCAAGAAAACCAAATAGGACACAAAAAAAATACGCCGATACTCTCAACGAGCACCTGCGTAAATATGTTTAACTAAAAATCTTTTCTAAATGAATGAAAGCCTCACGGCCTCCATTGTCATCCTGTTAAACAATCTATCAATCTACCTTAAAAACCTAATAACTAAAAACCTAAATCTATTACTACTAACCTAAACAATCTATTAACCTTTTGACAATGCAAAGGTACGATGATTTTTTGAATACACAATACATTCTTGCGCTTTTGTACGATAAAGCACCCTTTTCTTGACATAAATCAAAAGTTTGTGTGCGAACACAGCGACAAAATATAACATCGCAGCCCTGTTTTGCAACTGTTTGTAACCTATATATAACAATTTTCACATGGAGCCTGTAAGCAGTGAAACACCTATACCTTATATATATAAAGGAAGAAGGGCAAAGGACTGACAATATGATAGGCAAACAAGCAAGAATAATGAAAAAAAAAGCGCGTTTCATTTTGCAATGCGCGCAGCATGAAGTATCTTTGCATGCAAAGATATACATAAAAAGAGCTATGCGGGTACTAATAGTCAATACAAGCGAGTGTACGGGAGGAGCCGCTGTGGCAGCCAAACGACTGACACAGGCACTAATCAACAACGGTGTGAAGGCCAAGATGCTGGTATGCGAGAAACAGACCGACGCCCTCTACGTGGCCAGCTGCGGACCACTGTTGCGTATCATGCGCCATTTTGTATGGGAACGCTTCGTGATATGGGCAACCAACCTCTTCAGCAGACGCAACCTGTTTGAAGTATCTATCGCCAATGCCGGCGAAGACATCACCCGGACATCCGAATTTGCCGAAGCCGACATCATCCACCTGCACTGGACGTGCCAGGGGATGCTATCCCTCTCGGGTATCCGAAAGATTCTGCGCTCGGGCAAGCCTGTGGTGTGGACAATGCACGACATGTGGCCCTGCACCGGCATCTGCCACCATGCCCACGAGTGCAACCGCTACGAGGAGGCATGCGGCGAGTGCCGGTTCCTGCGCTTCCCCGGCAAGAAAGACCTGTCGCACCGCGTCTTCGAACGCAAGCGACGCATCTACAGCGAGGGCCGACTCGCTTTTGTGGCCGTCAGCACCTGGTTGGCCAAGCGTGCCGCCGCCTCTGCCCTGCTGCAAGGCCGACAGGTCGCCACCATCCCCAACTCGCTGTCATTGGAGAAATTCCGTCTCTCCGACCGCACCGACATGCGCTCACTGCTCCATCTCTCGGCCAAACATGTCATTGCTTTTGGAGCCGCCCGCATCGATGCTCCCATCAAAGGCTTCAGCTATCTCAAACAAGCCCTCTCCCTTCTGGTCAGAGAGAAAGGCTATGCCCCGAACGATATCCACCTGCTGCTCTTCGGCAATGTGAAAGACGCGCACACCCTCGACGACATCTCCGTGCCCTACACCCATCTCGGACTGGTACGCGACGAGAGCACCCTGTCCCAAATCTATTCGGCATCCGATGTCCTCGTCTCCTCTTCGCTGTACGAGACCTTCGGCCAGACGATTATTGAAGCACAGGCTTGCGGTTGCCTGCCCGTCTCGTTCGACAACAGCGGGCAGACCGACATCATCTCTCACCGCCGAAACGGCTATCTGGCCCGCTATCTCTCCCCCGAAGACTTGGCCGAAGGCATAGACTGGTGCCTGCATGCCCACATAGACCGACACGAACTGCGCAAAATCGTGCTCGGGCGCTACTCAGAGAGCAAGATAGCCCAGCAATACATCGCCCTGTACCACCAAATACTGAAACAGAAACTACCCCAATGATACAATTCTCAATCATTACCATCACCTATAATGCGGCCCACGAACTGCAACGCACACTCGACAGCGTAGCCATGCAGCAATATCCCATCGTGGAGCATCTCATCATCGACGGCAAATCGACCGACGACACCGTGCGCATAGCCAATGCCTACGCCCAAGTCACGGCCAATCAGAAGACACGCCACTCAGTGACCGTGCTCAGCGAACCCGACCGCGGTCTCTACGATGCGATGAACAAGGGGATACGCCTGGCCACAGGCGACTACATCGTATTCCTCAACGCGGGCGACACGCTCCCGGCTCCCGACACGCTCTGCCGCGTGGCCGAAGTGGCCGCCGCCAAATCAGTGATGCCCGGCGTGATCTATGGCGAAACGGATATCGTAGACGACCAAGGCCGATTTGTCCGTCACCGTAGGCTTTCACCCCCACGCCAGTTGCACTGGCAGTCGTTCAGGCAGGGCATGGTGGTGTGCCATCAGGCTTTCTACGCCCGCATCGACTTTGCCAAGGCCAATCTCTACAATCTCTCCTACCGCTACTCGGCAGACGTGGACTGGTGCATACGGGTAATGCGTGATGCCGAACGGGTGGGCTGCGAACTGGCCTATGTCCCGGCCGTGGTCGTAAACTATCTCGACGGCGGCCTCTCGGTCAAGAACCACCGCAAGTCGCTGCGCGAGCGCTTCCAGGTCATGCGCTCCCACTACGGACTGGTCACCACGCTGGCCATGCACGCATGGTTTGTCATCAGAGGCATCATCAAACGATGAGCCAAATGCCATGATTAGCGCGCTAAACATGGCATTTACGACCCCTAAACGTGGCATTTAGCTTTTCTATCTGCCACCACCGCCATTTTCAGAAGCCTCTCCGGCTCCACCCTATCCCATTTTTTCATTTTCCTGCACAGGCACCTTTACGCCTGTGCCGCAACCTCAGCCAACGCACCTGCAAACGTTTGCACGCCCAAAAGATCAAATGTTTGAGCACCAGCCACTTAGTGCATGAAAAAATAATTGTAACTTCGTTGCAAATTTACCAACCACAAAAAGACTAAAGACGAATGAAGAAGCTACTGTTCACCTCTTTGGCATGCATGCTCATGCCACTTACGCTATGGGCAGACGGCTGGCCTGCCAACTATGGCGGTGTCATGCTACAAGGTTTTTACTGGGACTCGTTCTCAGACACACGATGGACAAAACTCGAAGCGCAAGCCGACGAGCTGTCGCAATATTTCTCACTGATTTGGGTACCCCAGAGCGGCAAGTGCCTCAACAGCGGTTCGATGGGATATGACCCCTACTATTACTTCGACCAGAATTCGGCCTTTGGTACGGCTACCGAACTGAAGTCGATGATAAAGACATTCAAGTCGAAAGGCATCGGCACCATCGCCGATGTGGTCGTGAACCACCACAACACCGACGGCTGGTTCACCTTCCCGGCCGAGACATGGCAGGGAGCCACCTACCAGCTCTTGTCTACCGACATTGTGCACAACGATGATGGCGGCAAGACACTCACACAGGCTACCACAGACGGTGTAAGCCTCAGCGCCAACTACGACGAGGGACAAGACTGGAACGGATGCCGCGACCTGGACCACAAGAGTGCCAACGTGCAGACCGTGGTCAAGGCATACGAGAGATTCCTCGTGGAGGAAATGGGCTACATCGGTTTCCGCTACGATATGGTCAAAGGCTTCTGCGGCTCCCATGTGGCCGACTACAACGATGCTGCCGGCATCGAGTACTCGGTGGGCGAATGTTGGGACGGCACCGGCACCATACGCAACTGGATTGATGCCACCTCTAAGAAGAGCGCAGCCTTCGATTTCCCTTTCCGATACACGGTGCGCAACGCTGCCAACAATAACAACTGGGCTGCACTGGGGCAAAAGAACGGGTCTGACTGGCCACTGGTGAGCAACAGTTACGAATCGGGCCAGTACCGCCAGTACGCCGTGACCTTCGTAGAGAACCACGACACGCAGTATCGCTCGGCCTCGGAGCCTCTGGACCCCATCAAGCAGAATGTGGCTGCCGCCAACGCCTACCTGCTGGCCATGCCGGGCACGCCCTGCGTATTTCTCTCTCACTGGTTAGACTACAAGCAGGAAATCAAGGCAATGATCGACGCGCGCAAGGCCGCCGGCATCACCAACACCAGCACCTACAGCAATGAATTCAGCAGTTCGCTCGACTATATCAACGTGGTCAAAGGCAGCAAGGCCGACCTCAGCGTGCGCCTGTGCTCCTACTCGCCCATTCCTGCCGACACCAAGACCGACCGCGTGCTCATCCTCAGCGGCGAGCATTATGCCTACTATCTCTCCAAGAAGGCCGAGATTCCCTTTGTAGACAAGGCCAGCGGCGAGTATGAGGCTGCCTTCCAAGCCATGCTCACCGCCGTGAGCGAGACGGCAGATGCCCAACTGGTCTACACCACCGACGGCTCCACGCCTACTGCCACTCATGGCACACGGGTAGCCTCGGGCACCAAGATAGACATCAGCGCCGACTGCACCCTCACCGTGGGTCTGCTCGTGGGTGGCGCCATCACCGCCACTACCCAGCGCACCTACACCATCAGTCAGTTCCAGCCCTACAGCTTTACGGTTTATGTCAATGCCGACAAGGCCGGTTCCGCATGGTCGGCAGCAGCCTCAACGGCCACCAGTCCTTACGTGAACTTCTGGACATGGGGCGGCGACGGCACTCATGCGCCCACCAACACCTCGTGGCCGGGCGACAGGGTGACCACCACCGCCACCACTGCCGATGGCAAAAAGTGGATTACCCGTACCTACACCATGAACAGCAACAAGGACTATGTGAACTTCGTATTCAGCGTGGGAACGGGCTCGCCGCAGACCGTCGATGTAAACTACGTCACCCGAGACAGTTATCTGGAAATCAGTTCCACGCTTTCCGGTAACAAGTACACGGTAGACGATGTGTCAAGCACCTATACCACAGGCATCAGCAGTCCGCTGACCGCCACCCCGGCCAAGCATCACGAAGGCATCTACGCACCCGATGGCCGCAAGGTGCGCGACGGCAACACCACCGAGGGACTGCCCCGTGGCCTGTACATCGTCAATGGCAAGAAAGTGGTGGTGCAGTAAGCACCTCCACTTTCTTGCATATGTATATATTAACCCATAACCATACGCTTATGAAACGTTTCTTACTCCTTTTCACCATCACACTCGTCGCCTCGGCGGCCTCCTACGCCCAGCGCTATGTGGGCGGAGACATTTCCCAATATCCGCTGATGCAGGCGGCTGGAGCCAAATACTTCGACCACGACGGTAAGGTTATCGCCGAGCCCATCTCGTACTATAAGCAGATTGGCATGAACGCCATGCGCGTGCGCCTCTTTGTAGACCCGAGCAAATACACGGGCAACGACAAGGATGCCAATGCCTGTCAGGACTTGGCGTACGTCAAGAAGCTGGCCAAGAGCATCAAGGATGCCGGTCACAAACTGATGCTCGACTTCCACTACTCCGACACTTGGGCCGACCCGGCCAAGCAATGGACGCCTGCCGACTGGACAAGTCTGACAGACGAGGAGCTGTACCAGAAGATCTACGACTATACCAAGGACGTGTTGCAGCAGATGGTGGCAGCCGGTGCCACGCCCGAGCTGATACAGACGGGCAACGAGATAAGCTACGGCATGTTGTGGGGAGCCTATACCACCAACAGCAATTCGTCGGCACTCAAGAAGTGCTACTCCACCAGCGATGCCAACTGGGACCGTTTCACCACGCTGCTCAAACAGGCCGGCAAGGCTTGCCGTGAGGTGTGCCCACAGGCCAAGATTATCCTCCATACGGAGCGGGTGCCCAACGCGAGTGTGCTTAAGGATTTCTACACGCGGATGAGAAATGCCAATGTAGACTACGATATCATCGGACTGAGCTACTATCCGTGCTGGCACGGACCGCTCTCTACACTCGAAACGGCCATCAACAGCATGGAGACCAATTTTGCCGACAAGGATATCATGGTGGTAGAGGTAGGCTACTCGCTCAAGTGGGCGCTTGGCGGCACTACGTACGACTATACCGATACTTATCCTTACACCGACGAGGGACAGTGCAACTTTACCCAGGACCTCATCACCATGCTCAACAAGCATAGCAAGGTCACCGGCCTCTTCTGGTGGAACATGGACTACAACGGGTATGGTGCCAATCTCTCTGGATGGTGGAACGCGCCGCTCTTCGACAGCGAGACGGGACGCGCCACCTCTGCCCTATACGTGATGAAAAACTTTATGGGCAATACAAGCGGCATCGAGTCTGTCAACTCCACACCCGACACGCATCCAGACGCAAGTTGGTACACGCTCGACGGCAAACGGACAGAGCGTCCGTCGCAACAGGGCGTATATGTACATCAGGGAAAGAAAATCATCATCAAGTAGTTCCCCACTTAGGGAACTGTCCTATAACAGAATCTATCATCCCCGGACGAACCAATGGGTTTGCCCGGGGCTTTTACTTTATGTTTTTCGCATAGGCTTGAGGGTGAAAGTCCCTCCTATACCTTACAGACTATGCTTGGAACCGCCCTCGCTGGTCGTATTCTCAGCGCCAATCTTCTTGGGACCGCGCACCTTCTCACCGGCTTTCAGCCCTTTCTTCACCTCAATATGGAGACCATCGCTCAAGCCGGTCTCCACTTTTCGCCGCTCATACTGCATGTTGTCACCGCTACCCTTGACTACATACAGGTAGGTGTCGTTGCCCTCAAACTCGATGGCACTCTCGGGCACAGCAAGCACCCCCTTCGCCTCGGCCAACACTATCTCGGCGTTGGCGCTGTAGCCACTGCGGATCAGGTTGTCGTCGGTTACCTTTACAGCGGCCTTGATCTCAAACTGGTTGGCGCCATTGGTCTCCACAGCCTTGGGCGAGATATACTCCAACGACGCCTGCAGCCGCAGATCGTGCATGGCACCCACTGTGATTTTCATCGGCATGCCTGACACGAGCCTCCCCACATCGATCTCATCGATGTTGCCGCGGAAGATGAGGTCGGCCATGTTGGCCACTGTGGCGATGGTGGTACCATCGTTAAAGGTATTGGAGAGGATGACCGTATTGCCCACCTTGACGGGTACATCGAGCACCAGACCACTGATGGTGGCACGGATGAGGGTGCTGCTCTCGCCGGCATTGCGTGCCGACACGCCATAGCGCACCACTTGCAGATTGTCATTGGCAGCCTCCAGCTCTTCCTGGGCCTGGTCGTAGGTCTGCTTCGATTTCTCATACTCCTCTGCGGCTACCAGTCCCTTGTCGTAGAGCGTCTTCTCACGGCCGTAGTCCACACGGGCCTGCTTCACATTGACCTCGGCCAGCCGCACCCGAGCCTGCGCCGCACTGAGCTGCGCCATGTCAGGTATCACCTTGACCTTGGCTATCACCTCGCCAGCCTCCACACGGTCGCCGGCCTCCTTGTACAGGTCGGTGATGATACCCGATATCTGCGGTTTCACGTTCACCTCGTTGCGCGGCTCTATCTTCCCCGTCACCACCGTGGTCTTGCGCAGATCCATCGACTTGGCGGTGAACACCTCGTACTCCTCGGGCACAGGCTGAGACTTCATCCACAGAAAGACGAAAGTCGCTACAAACACCAGCAGCACCAATGCTGCCACTACAAACTTGAAATATCTTTTCATACAGTTACGATTGTTATTCTCATTCATCCCTCATGGCATCCACAGGCTTTATCGCCATCGCACGCACCGCAGGTGCCAGTCCGGCCAGCACGCCGAGCAGGGCCAGCAGCACCACTGCCCCTACCGCCGTCCAAAAACCTACTTGGAAGTGGGCGGCCACGATGCCGTCAGTGGTATTGGCCATCTCCAAAAGTTGGAGGATGGCCACGGCAAAGAGTATGCCGCTCATGCCAGCCACGGCTGTGAGCAAGATACTTTCGGCCACAATCTGGCCAAGAATGGTGCGCGGCGTGGCTCCGATAGCCCGGCGTATGCCAATCTCGGTGGTACGCTCGCGCACAGTCACCATCATGATGTTGCTCACACCGATAGCTCCGGCAAGCAGTGTCCCGATGCCCACCAACCATATCAGGAAGTTGACACCGGTAAACAGGCTGTCCACCATGCCAAACATCACCTCCGTATTGAAGACCGTGATGGCTTTCTCGTCGGTCGGGTCCACCCTGTGTGCCCTGCCGATGACCGCACGCATCACCGGTGCCACATCGCTCATTACCACGCCCGGCTTGCCCGTGACACTAATCAGATGCACCGCATCTCCCAGTCCATAAGTTTCCTGCATCAGCGTGATGGGCACTATCACGCTCTCCTCCGCGCCACCGTTTACCTTTATCTCACCAGCCGCATAGTCCACGCCCACCACACGATAATAGATCGAATCGACGCGAACCAGCTGTCCGCAAGGATCTCCACCGCCGGGGAAGAGCGTTTTATATACCTTTTTGCCAAGCACACAGACCTTGCGGCGCTGTGCCATGTCCATATCGTTAATGTAACGGCCGTATCTGATTTGGGGCTCCTCCACCTTGGCGTATGCAGGCTGCAGGCCCTTTACGCCAGCTGTGGTCTTCTTGTCACCAGCCGTCACAATCCGTTGCCACTGGCTCACCATCGGTGTCACCACATCCAGTTCGGGCACCTGCGCCCTGAGCCGCTCCACATCCTGGTACACCATATTCCACTGGCGTCCCTTACGGAAACCATCGTAGGGCTTAGTGGTGGGCTGCGCAAAGACAAGCGCCGAATTGGTGGCAAAGCCCTGAAAGTTATTGGACAGCAACTCTTTCAGTCCCTGTCCACCGCCAAGCAGCACCACCAGCATGAAGACACCCCAAAACACGCCGAATCCGGTAAGGAGCGAGCGCGACTTGTTGCGTGTCAGCGTCTCCATGATTTCCTTATATGTATCCAAGTCTATCCTCATGCTTCTGTTATTCTGCCCTCAGTGCTTCTATCGGCCGTATCCGCGCCGCCTTGCGCGCTGGAATGATGCCAGCCACCGTTCCGGCAATGACCATGACCAGCACAGACTGCACGCACACGCCTATCCCCACGGTGGGATCGACAAACATGGTGGCGGTAAACATGCCCGAATCGACCTTCATATTGCCGATAGTGGCATCCATATACTCATTGGCCAGCACGCCAGCCACCATCCCGATATAACCGAAGAAAGAGGTGATGATGATACTCTCTATAATGATGAGTCGCAAGATGGACCACGGAGTGGCGCCAATGGCCTTGCGGATACCAAACTCGCGCGTACGCTCCTTGACGGTGATGAGCATGATATTGGAAACACCCACAATACCGCTAAGCAGAGTAAAAAGTCCTATCACCCAGAGGGCTGTGCGCACGATAGAGGTGCCTATCGACATTTTCAGGTTTTGCGTGAAACGGTTCCATATCCACACCGACCCCTCATCGTCGCGCGCCGCACCGTGGTGGGCATTGAGCGTGGCGCGGTATTGCTGTTCAAAAAGCTCGTTGTCCTGAATCGACTGGAGTCCGTGAAACGAGAAGACGATATTGCCGGTCTTGTCGCCGCTATTGTAGATGGTGCGGAATGTAGTAAAGGGGATAAAGGCGCTGGTACCCATCATGCTGCGGTCTGTCTGATAGATTCCTACCACCATAAAGGCCAGTTCACCCACTTTCACATACTCACCCACCAACTCTTCGGGATGTTGCGGACACAGTTCTTTGGCCATCTCGCTGCCCATCACCAACACTTTGCGACGGTCGCGCAGATCTACATCGTTCACAAAACGGCCACACGCCATCTCCCGCTTATTGATGTCGCGGTCATTGGGAAAGACACCTTTTATACTGGCAGAGGTATAATTCTCCCCAAAACAGACTGTCGTGTTACCGTGGTCCAACTCGGCACCCACATTATCTATATAGTCGCCATAGAGATCGGCCGTGAGTTCCCGATCACGGTCATCGAGCTGTATCTGTCGGCCCTCCTTCATGCCGGCATGGGCTTTGGAAGTCTGCCCGCCATACACCACCATCGAGTTGCTGAGATAACGGTCCGAATTGGTCTCCATCGCATGAATCAGGCCGTTGCCGGCACCCAATAAGAAGATAATCATGAAGATACCCCATGCCACCGCGAAGCCCGTGAGGGCTGTCCGCAACTTGTTGCGCCTTACTGTGGCCAGAATCTCGGTCCACAGTACACTATGTGGTAAAAAACAAAGGTTCATAAGCGCCCGTGCATCATTTCATCATGCCTCCCAGTCCGAAGGGACTGGCCTTGTGGTCCGTATTCTCCTCTATGCGACCTATCACGCCGTCCTTGATGTGCACGATCTTATTGGTCTCGTTGGCCACGCCGCTCTCGTGCGTCACCACCACGATGGTCTTTCCCTCGTCCGCATTGAGTTGCTTGAGCAGCGCCATCACCTCCGCACTCGTCTTCGAGTCGAGTGCGCCTGTAGGTTCGTCGGCCAAAATCATCTTGGGCTGCGTGATGAGTGCCCGTGCGATGGCCACACGCTGTTTCTGCCCTCCGCTCATCTCGTTGGGATAATGGTCGGCCCAATCTGCCAACCCCAACCTGTCCAGGTATTCCATCGCCAGACGATGGCGCGTCTTCCGCCCCACCCCTTGGTAGAAAAGCGGCAGTTCCACGTTCTCCACAGCCGTCTTAAAGCCTATCAGGTTAAAGCTCTGGAAGATGAATCCGATCATGCGGTTACGGTATTCGGCAGCACGGGTCTCGGAGAGGTCACGGATGAGCGTCCCGGCCAAATGGTACTCGCCCGAATCGTAGTTGTCGAGAATGCCAAGGATATTGAGCAATGTGGACTTGCCCGAACCCGAGGCTCCCATGATAGAGACAAACTCGCCATCGGCGATATCGAGGCTCACCCCCTTGAGCACATGCAGGGGCTGTGCGCCGTGGTAGGTCTTGTGTATGTCGCGCAGGGAAATCATCGTCACTTCTTGTAGAGGGTTTCCAGCAGCTTGGCCACCTTGTCCACCATCACTGTGGCCAGCGCCACCTTGCCGTCAGGGGCAATGAGGTAGAGCGTGGGAATCCAACTGACATGGTACAGACGGTCTGTGGTGGTATCTTTCTTCCACTTTTTCAGTTCGCTGTACACTATCCAGCCTATCTCCTGCTTCTTCACATAGTCCTGCATGGCACAGCTGTCTGTGTCGTACGATATGCCCACCAACTGCACCTTGTCAGACGGATAAGCGCACGCTATCTCCTTCAGGGCAGGAGTCTCACGCCGGCAGTCTCCACACCACGATGCCCAAAAATAGAGCAACACATGGCGGCCACGAAGTTCGCTCAGCCGCATGGGCTTGCCCTCCTTGGACCGGCCTATGTACATATCAGGTGCCTCGGTGCCGGGTTTCAGCAACTCGGCGGCATACTTCTCGTCCAAATCCTGCGCACACAGCGCAACTGCAGTTCCCCACAGGAGCAACAGTGCCATCAACATCTTTCTCATTGGCAATTCCTTTCTTTTATCAATAGTACAAAGATAACTATCTACATCTTATAAAGCCGCAGCTATACGTCTCACCTTAGATAGCCTGCTCATAAATGAGGCATCCGCACGTGCCATCTGCATATTGTAAGTCAACTGCAAACGCATCAGTGGTTCAGCATCCACCCCTAAAGCAGCCTCAAAAAGCAAGGCTGTTTTTTCTGTCAGCGCCCTGCGCCCATTCAATATCTCGTTTAAAGCCGAGTAGGCGATTCCCATCTCTTCAGCCAGTTTGCGCTGGGATATGCCGCGAAACGTCACCTCTTCTTTCAGAATCTCCCCCGGGTGTGTAGGGTAGGCCGGAATAAGCTGATTGGCCGACATGTCAGGCGTATGTATCTGTGATGTTCCCATAACTCGATTGTTATTTATAATGGTTTGATAATTCTACTATATTGCAAATAGAGGCAACAGTCTGTCCATCCCTCGTCTGCTCCTCAAACTCTATACGATACTTGTCATTAACCCGCACTGAGGAGAGGCCTTGTTTGTCTCCGCACAAACGTTCGTAATTGAGAGAATGGTACTTGGCCAATCCGCACACGTCAAATTCTGCTTTCATCAGGTCGACAACACGGATATATTTTCTTACTATCTGCGGTTGAAATCGGTGTTTCTTGTCTGCTTGTCCTTTTACGTACAAGTCACGCAAATAAACTTCTTTGAAATTGACCTCTATCTGTATGATTTCGTTATAATTGCAAAGATAGGAAAAAACCTCTATATTCACAAAAACTGTGAACATATTTTTCTCACGAAAGTTAGATTAAGCTATTGCAATATAAATAGCCACTAACTCTATCCCCAAAAACATAAGAATGCAGCGTTCAAAAAAAATGAAGAAGTCACTTCCTTTTGCCAAATGCCACCTTTAGCCGCGTAAAGACGGCATTTAGCCCTTCTAAATGCCGCAACGGCTCCAGACAGTGGGTATCTAAAAAAGACGCGCCCGATAGAGAAAGGATTCTCCTCGGGCACGTCTTCTTGCTTTGTTTTTATTATAATAGGTTATGAGTATCGCAATATCTGACCAGGACGCAACCTTGTACGCTTGCTGATGCGGTTGAGCTTGCAGAGAGACGAGACGGACACACCACGCTTTTTGGCAATGGCACTGAGGGTCTCGCCCTTGGCCACCTTGTGGTACTGCTTCTCCTCTGCCACCTGCTCTGTTTCGGATCCGTAAGCCATCTCACCCTGCACCTCTTCGCGTGTATAGCTGCCGTTTCCTATCTTGCCACGCAGGCGGTTGGCCTCTGAAGACTCGGCCATGTAAGTATTCTTGCGGAAAAGGTAACTGTCTGCCACCACATCCTGTGCACGGAAGTCGAAAAGGATAGCGGGATTGAGCGCCACGCCGCAAAGACGTGTCTCAAAGTGCAGGTGCGAACCCGTACTTCTACCCGTATTGCCGCCCAGTCCTATCACCTCGCCGGCGCGTACCACCTGGTTTTCCTCCACCAACTGCTTGGACAAGTGACCATAGATGGTTTCCAGACCGTTAGAGTGACGGATGACGATATACTTGCCATAGCCACCACGCTCATATTTGACCATACGCACCTTGCCGGAGAAAGCCGAGCGGATGGTATCGCCAATGTAGACCTTGAGGTCGATACCTTTGTGTTGCCGACCCCAACGACTACCAAAATTGGAAGTCACCACACGACTGGTAGTGGGCATGTGAAAATGACGGAGGTCTATTCTGAACGAATCGGGAAGTTCTGTAGCCTTGTGTGCGTAAGTATTATCCCAGTCATCATAAAGTTCAGCCGAAGGAGACTGGATGTTTTCGCGGTTGATGAGGTTCTGCAATGCAAGTGTATCCACTCTTTTCATCTTCCTATCTACGGGAGCCTGACGCGCAAGCAGGTCTTGGGCAGTTACAGGTTGGGCAGACATGAAAAGAAGAGCTCCAAATGCTATTGATTTTACGATTTTTTTAAAAGTCATATTTGTTTTCTTAGGCTTGTTTCATCTGCATAAAGCCGAGGCAATCGTGACACAGATGAAAGGGTTTGAATGCCAAAAAAGGTTCGACATGTAATTTAGACATGGCAAAGGTAGCAATTTTCTTTGATAAAAAATGTCTAATTAACAGAATTTATTGTGAAATTAACATATCAAAGACGTACGAAACTGCCTCATTATGCGATAAATAGGCGAAAAGTGGACTTCTGGCCAACTAACTGATGGCTGACCAGTTGACATCCGATTTTCTTAATTCTTTTAACCTATCCCACAACATCCTGTAGGTCTCGCTGTCACAATTAGGGTCATTGTCGATGATTTTTTGCGCCTCATCTCGGGCCATCTGGACAAGCTGACCGTCGCGCGCAATGTCTGCGATTTTCAGGTCAAAGGCAATGCCACTCTGCTGTGTGCCCTCCAAATCGCCCGGCCCACGAAGTTTCAGGTCGGCCTCGGCTATGCGGAATCCGTCGTTGGTGTCGCACATGATGTCGATACGCTTGCGCGTGTCTTCCGCCAGTTTGTAATTGGTCACCAATATGCAGTAACTCTGGTCGGCACCACGCCCCACACGGCCACGCAACTGGTGGAGCTGCGACAGTCCGAACCGCTGGGCATCGAGGATGACCATCACCGAGGCGTTGGGCACATTCACACCCACCTCTATCACCGTGGTGGCCACCAGAATCTGTGTCTCACCACTCACGAAGCGCCTCATCTCCTCCTCTTTCTCTTTCGATTTCATCTTGCCATGCACCTTGCTCAACCGGTAATCGGGAAATATCTCGCACAGCGAGGCATAGCCGGCTTCCAGATTCTTGAGGTCGGTCTTCTCGCTCTCCTCTATCAGTGGGAAGACGATGTACACCTGCCGCCCCTGATCCACCTGCTGGCGTATGCCCTGATAGAGACTGGTAAGCTGGGTGTCAAACTTGTGCAGCGTCTGCACAGGTTTGCGGCCAGGGGGCAACTCGTCTATCACGCTCACATCCAAGTCGCCGTACAGCGTCATGGCCAACGTGCGCGGAATGGGGGTGGCCGTCATTACAAGGATATGGGGCGGATTCTCACTCTTCGCCCACAGTTTGGCGCGCTGCGCCACGCCGAAGCGGTGCTGCTCATCCACGACCGCCATCCCCAGCCGTGCAAAGCGCACCGGGTCTTCTATCACCGCATGGGTACCCACCAGAATCTGCACCTCGCCCTTGGCGAGCCGTTCCAGTGTCTGCTCGCGCCGCTTTCCTTTGACGATGCCCGTCAGAAGTTCCACCTGCACGTCCATACCCTGCAAAAAACTCTGGATGGTGTGATAATGCTGCTCGGCCAAAATCTCCGTGGGAGCCATGATGCAAGCCTGAAATCCGTTGTCAAGCGCTATGAGCATCGACATGAGGGCCACCAGCGTCTTGCCAGAGCCCACATCGCCCTGCAACAGACGGTTCATCTGCCGGCCCGTGCCCATGTCGCCCCTTATCTCGCGTATCACCCGCTTCTGGGCTGCAGTGAGCGCGAAAGACAGGTGATGGTAATAAAACTCGTTGAAGAGGTTGCCCACGTGACCGAAGATATATCCCCGATATCTGCGGCGGTGGTCGCGTGCGTAACGCAGGATATTGAGTTGTACGTAAAACAGTTCTTCAAACTTCAGGCGCAACCGTGCCTCCTGCATCTCCTGCACGTTTTTGGGATAATGTATCTGCCGCAAAGCGTCGCGACGCGAGACGAGATGCAGCGGGGCAGTGATATAGGGCGGCAATGTCTCGGGCAGCGTCTCGGGCAGTTTGCCTATCAGCGTCTTGGTCATCTTCTCCACGCCGCGCGAGGTCAGTCCGGCCTTTTTCATGCGCTCCGTAGTGATGTAATAGGGCTGCATGCCCATTTCCGAGAGCTGGAGCGAGGCCGCATCGTCCATATCAGGATGGGCAAACTGGTACCTCCCGCCGTACACCGTGGGTTTTCCGAAGACAATATATTCCGTCCCCAACTTGTAGGTCTTGTAGATATATTGCGCACCACTAAACCAGACCAGGTCCACGATGCCTTGACCATCTGTAAAGTGGGCCACCACACGCTTCTTGTTTCTGCCCATCTCGTACTCGTCAAAACTTAGGATGCGTCCCTTTATCTGTACAAACGGCATGTCGGCAGCCAGTTCGCTGATGGCATAGATTCTGCTTCGGTCAACGTATTTATAGGGATAGTATTCGAGCAAGTCACGCCACGTATGGATATTGAGCTCGCGGTTCAATATCTCTTTCTTTTTCGGGCCTACGCCCGACAGGTACATGATATCTTGTCCGAGGATGTCTAACACAGCGTTTCTGCTATTTTCAGGTCAAAGGGAGTAGTCAGCTTGATGTTCTCGCGGTTTCCCTCCACCATGTCTACCTTCACGCCCATAGCCTCTACCACCGATGCGTCATCCGTAAAGGAGTCCTGATAGGGCTGCCTGTAGGCCTTTTTCAGCACCTGTATGCTGAAAGCCTGCGGTGTCTGCACCGCACGATACTCGCTACGGTTCACACCGTGGCTGCTCTTCCCATCGCCGGAGACACGGCGCAGCGAGTCGGTCACTGGCAACACGGGGATAGCGGCCCCACACTGGCGGGCCCGGGCGAAGCATCGCTCCACCGTGTCGGCCGACACAAAGGGGCGCACACCATCGTGTATGCCCACGACACCCTCCTCGTCGTCGGGAATGGCTGCCAACCCGTTTCGGCACGACCCAAAGCGGGTGTCGCCGCCGTCCACCACCGTATGGTCGATGCCAAAACTGTGGTCGCGACAGAGCGTGTGCCAGTAGTCTTGTTGCTCACGGGGCAAAACCAAGATGACCCGCAACTGCGGACTGCACTCGTGAAAACGCTCGATAGTACGCATCAGCACAGGCTTTCCCTTTATGGGCAAAAACTGTTTGGGTATGTCACCCCCCATGCGGAGTCCCTTGCCTCCGGCCACGATAATGATATAGTCCATCACACCTATGGTTACGCAGAAGGATAGTCCTTGACAAGCATCTGGCGCTGGATGGTGTCAGCCGTTGCCTCGCCCTTGATACGGCTCAGCAATGTATAGGCAAACGGAAGGGCTGCCGCCGGCCCCGCACCGGTAACGATATTGCCGTCGACGGTCACCAACTCGGCTGTATAGGTAGCTCCTGTGAGATGGTTCTCAAATCCGGGATAGCAGGTTGCCTTCTTGCCTTCCAGCACACCCACACTGCCAAGCACCAATGGTGCCGCACAGATGGCCGCCACATCCCTGCCGGCTGCAGCCTGTGCCACTACGGCACTGCGCACGCCCTCGTGGTCGCGCAAGTTGGTCGCGCCGGGCATACCGCCGGGCAATATGAGCAGCGTGGCCTCGTCCCAGTCGGTCACTTCCTCTATCAGCACGTCGGCCACTATCCCCACGCCGTGGGCACCTGTCACCGTGCGCTCGCCGGTTATACTTACGGTTTTCACGTCTATCCCTGCCCGTCTCAAGACATCAACGGGAGCCAGCGCCTCGACCTCCTCGAAGCCAGTGGCTAAAAATTCATACACTTTTGTCATGATTTCTACACTATTTTCCAACAAAAAATTGTATTTTTGCCGCATGTTTCAATTGCAAATGTACAAAATGTTTATCATTTATACCACTTTGCAAGGGATAAAGATATTTAAAAATCATCATTTATGATAGAAAGAAAACTGCGTTTCGCCCTTTTCGGAAAGGAATTTCAGGACAATAAGCTGGCAGCCATCCGCAATATCCTCGCATTCCTTTCCTCCAGCAACACGCAAGTTGCCATAGACCGCGCTTTCCATCACTACCTTACTGACACGCTCCATCTCGATGTGGCCGCCCACCAGCTTTTCGACGGCGACGACTTCGAGGCCGACTTTGCCGTTTCCGTCGGAGGCGACGGCACGTTTCTGCAGGCTGCCAGCAGGGTGGGCGCAAAGGGCATACCCATCATCGGCATCAACACCGGGAGGCTCGGCTTCCTGGCCGACGTGCTCCCCTCCGAGATCGAAAGCGCTTTTGGCGAGATGATGGAGGGCAACTACCGCATAGAGGACCACGCCGTCATCGAGGTCTCGGCCGACGGGAACCCCGTCAGCGAACACCCCTTCGCCCTCAACGATATCGCCGTGCTCAAACGCGACAACGCCTCGATGATATCCATCCGCACCTGCATCAATGGCGAGTATCTCGTCACCTATCAGGCCGACGGGCTCATCATCTCCACCCCCACCGGCTCCACGGCCTACGGACTGTCTAACGGTGGCCCCATCATCGTACCCGACGCGCGCAACCTGTGCATCACGCCCGTGGCTCCACACAGTCTGAACGTGCGCCCCATCGTCATCAACGACGACAGTGTGGTGACGCTCGAGGTGGAGAGCCGTTCCCACAACTTCCTCGTGGCCATCGACGGCCGCTCCGAGAAGCGGTGCGAGGGCGAACGGCTCACCATCCGCAAGGCTCCCTACGATATCCGCATCGTGAAGCGTCTCAACCAGCGTTACTTCTCTACACTGAGGGAGAAGATGATGTGGGGCATAGACCAGCGATAGCCTACCGGACAAGTCATGTTACCAAGCAATAGGATGTTTATGAAACTCAAGGAATGGCTTAATCCTCCCTCCTCGCACTACACCTCGGGCGAGATACTGAAGTGGTTGTGGCGCGCGTGGCGGGGCAACCGCCTGCAGGCGGTGCTCAATGCCGCCATAGGCATACTGATGGTGGTGACCAGCCTGGCACAGGTGTGGGCCGTGAAACACGCCATCGACGTGGCAGCCGGCAATGAGCCCGGATCCATCTATGCGGCGGTGGCCGTGATGGGACTGCTCATCCTGGCCGACTTCGCGCTGAGCATATCTTCCGTATGGGTGCGCAACCTACTGGGCATCCGCGCCCAAAACCGCATGCAGCAGCGCATGCTCGACCGCATCCTGCGGTCTGAATGGAGCGGACGAGACGGCCACCACTCCGGCGATGTCATCAACCGTCTCGAACAGGATGTGGCCAATGTCGTCAACTTCCTCACCGAGACCCTCCCCAACACCCTCGGCGTGCTCTGCCTTTTCCTCGGAGCCTTCTCATACCTTTATACGATGGACCACACGCTGGCCTTCATCATCGTGGGCATCATCCCCATCTTCTTGCTGGTGAGCAAAGTCTACGTGCGCCAGATGCGCCGCCTCACCCGCATGGTCAGAGACTCTGACTCGCGTGTGCAGAGCGTGCTCCAAGAGACGGTGCAGCACCGCACGCTCATCAAGACGCTGGAGAGCGACGCAGCGATGGTGGGACGGCTGGAGGATACGCAAAGCCAACTGCGCCACAATGTGGTGCGCCGCACCCTGTTCAGCGTGTTTTCCAACTTGGTACTCAACTTCGGCTTTGCATTGGGCTATCTTATCGCCTTCCTGTGGGCAGCCGTACGACTGTCAGCCCACACGCTGACGTTTGGCGGTATGACGGCCTTTCTCCAACTGGTCAACAAGATTCAGTCTCCGGCGCGTAGCCTCACCCGGCTGGTCCCCTCTTTCGTGAGCGTCTTTACTGCTGCCGAGCGCCTGATGGAGTTAGAGGAAGACCCGCTCGAAGAACAGGGTACCCCCATTGTCCTCGACGCACCCTGCGGCATCCGTTTCAGCAGAGTGGGCTACGCCTACGATGCCGAGAGCGGCAATGTGCTCGACGGACTCGACTTCGATTTCCGTCCGGGATCATGCACGGCCATCCTCGGAGAGACCGGGGCGGGCAAGACCACGCTGGTACGCCTCATCCTCGCACTCATACGGCCCCAGCAGGGCAGCGTGGAGATCTACGACCGCCACCGCAGCCTGCCCCTGACACCGCGCATGCGCTGCAATTTTGTCTACGTGCCACAGGGCAACACGCTCATGAGCGGCACCATCCGCGACAACCTGCGGCTGGGCAAGTGGGATGCCACCACCGACGAGATGCTCGACGCACTCCACAGGGCCTGCGCCGACTTTGTAAGCGAACTGCCCAATGGGCTCGACACCTCGTGTGCCGAAGCCGGAGGCGGTCTGAGCGAGGGACAGGCGCAGCGTATCGCCATCGCCCGGGCGCTGTTGCGCGACCGATCGGTCATGCTTTTCGACGAGGCCACCAGTGCCCTGGACCCGGAGACGGAGCGCCAGCTGCTGGCCAATGTGTTGGCACGTCACGACAGGACCGTCATCTTCATCACGCACCGACCAGCTGTGGTCGACTATTGCGACCAGGTGCTGCGGATAGGCAAGTAACCGCCATCAAGATTGCAGACCGAAAACCCAAATGCCACGTTTAGGGGTCGTAAATGCCATGTTTGGCGCGCTAAAGGTGGCATTTACGAAATCTATCTGCCACGGCCACCATTCACACAGACATGGTATTGGAGGTGTTTTTCCTTGCCTCCGATGCTCGATTCCGATAATATTTGGCTACCTTTGCACGACGTTTTCACCTATTAAGAATTGCAAAGAGAGAGATGAACTGTAAGGTAAAGGGATATTTGCTGGGTGCCGCGGCCGCGGCCAGTTATGGTACCAACCCGCTATTTGCCATGCCGCTGATGCAGGCCGGCATCGATGCGTACAGTGTGCTTTTCATAAGATACCTTTTTGCCATCCCCATGCTGGCCCTCATGATGGTGGCACGGGGCAGGGGCTTCGGATTACGCCGTCCGCAGGTGCTGCCGTTGGTGGCATTGGGCGTGGCCATGGCGCTGTCGTCGCTCACGCTCTACACCTCGTATCTGTATCTGGGCACAGCCATCGCCTCCACCCTCCTGTTTATCTACCCCATCCTGGTGACGGTCATCATGGCGCTGTGCTTCCATGAGCGCATCAGGGCGGTGACAGTGGTCTGCATCGTGTTGGCCATGAGCGGCATCGCCCTGCTCTACCGGGGCGACGGCGGCGAGGTGCTCAGCCCCATAGGACTGCTGCTGGTGTTTCTGTCTGCCCTCTCCTACGCCATCTATCTGGTGGCGGTAAACGGCAAACGGCTGCGCGAGGTGCCTACGCTCAAACTCACGCTCTACGTCATCTTCTTCGGGCTCTTCCTGTTTGCTTTCCGCTTCCGCCCAGAGAGCATCGGCATCCTCCAGTCGCAGCCCACCCTGTGGCTGTATGCCTTTGCCATCGCCCTGTTTCCCACGGCAGTATCGCTGCTCTGCACCAGTGCGGCCATAGGTCATATAGGCAGCACACCCGTGGCCATACTTGGTGCCTTGGAGCCTGTCACGGCGGTAGCCTTTGCGGTGACGGTGTTTCACGAGCCCATGACGATGCGGCTGGCTGTGGGCATGCTGCTGGTCATCCTGGCAGTGACGGTAATCATCGCCGGCGGCAGCATCAACCACCAGCTCCTGCGCATCCGTCGCATGTTTCCCAGCCTGCGCAAACGGCAGTCACGGCAGTGAGCCTGGGCGTCGGACGAGGGACGCCATCAGTCGGCTCCATTGCGTTTGCGGTACAGCCAAATCTCCACAGAGTTGATGATATTCTGCCAAAGGATGTAACATCCCGGCCCCACGGACGAGAGCGGATTGAGATAGGTATAGGCTATCCAGATGGCAAAGGCCGTATTCTTCTGTCCCAATGCCTGCCCGGCCTCGATGGTGGCCTGGAAATAATGACCGATGAAGCGGCCTACGGAAAACTGCACCACACAGAGGATAAGGCCAAGGGCGGCGATGACCGCCAAGAAGGAAGCGGAGGTGTCGGCATGGACGATATTGCGCACCGTGGTGCCGGTAACCATCATCAGCGAGCATCCCCACAGATAGTACGACAGGTCTTTCACGCTGACAATCCACCGATGCAGGCGGTGACAGGTATGCTTGACGATATAGGCCAAGAGCATGGGCAACACGAGCACCATGCACACCTGATAGAGGATGGTGAGGAAGGCGCTGACGAAGGTAATGTCGGCTCCTTTTTCTATCATCGGGAAACAGATGGGTATCAGCAGGGCGGTGATAAAATTGGACAAGAATGTGTAGGTGGTCATCTCCTCCAGTCGGCCCCCAAGCTTGGCGGTCACCACGGGCGCTGCTGCCGCACAGGGACCTATGATGCAGGTGAGCACAGCCTCCATCAGGATAAGGCTGCGACCGCTGATGCCGAAACCAAGCACCAACCACACGATGGTGAAGACCAGCACCACCTGTGCCAGTCCTATCCACAGATGCCATCCCACGGGCACCAGACGCCGGAAGTCTACCTTACAGAAGGTGACAAAGAGGATGAGAAACATAAACAGGGGCAGGATGCGGTCGCAGATGGGGGCCAAGAATGTAGCCGCACCCTCCAAGGCCGGGACAAAGGCGAAGACCAGATAGAGCAAGGTGCCGGTGACCATCGCCACGGGCAGCGTCCAGTTTTTCAGAAATTGCAAGATATCTTTACTGTTCATGCTTGATTTTTTGGAGTATTTTCTTGTTTTATTGACAAAATTACGAAAATATTTTTGCCATCTTCCTGATTATTTGTATTTTTGTCCTGTTATCATCAAAAACATAATACAAATCATGTAACGTTAGCGGCATGGAGCAACATGCGGCATTATCAACGACACAACCTAAAAATTATTATTATATGTATAGAACTATCTTATTGTGGCTCTTTTGCTGCTGCATGCTGCCGCTCTCGGCGGCGGAAGCAAAGTGGATTACAGCCGATGACAGTCAGGCGAACCGTCCCAATACGTGGATAGCGTTCCAGAAAGACATTGTACTGAAAAAGAAACCGGGGCGAATGATGACCAAGATTGCCTGCGACTCCAAGTATTGGCTGTGGATAAATGGCCGCCTGGTAGTCTTTGAGGGCCAGCTGAAGCGCGGTCCAGCACCAGGCGAAAGCTACTATGACGAGATAGACTTGGGACCGTCGCTCCGACGCGGCCAAAACCGCATTTCCGTGCTCGTATGGTACTTCGGCAAGTCGGGCTTCTCCCACGCCGACAGTGGCAAAGCTGGACTTTACATCGATGCTGCCGACGACGCGATAGATACCAACGGGTCGTGGGCGAGCCGCATCCATCCCGCCTACGGAACAGCCACTGGCAAGGAGCCGAACTACCGCCTGCCCGAAAGCAACATCTGCTTCGATGCGACCAAAGATATAGCCGGATGGCAGACGGAGGATGCACGCTCCAAATTCGGATTCCGCCCTTCGATAACCCTCGGAGGCTGGGAGGCCAAGCCGTGGGGTAAGATGACGAAGCGTCCCATCCCCATGTGGAAGGACTTTGGCATCCGCAGCATTGCCTTCAAGCGTAAGCCGGGAAAGAATCAAGACACCATCGTGGCGCGTATGCCGGGCAACCTTCAGGTAACGCCGGTCATCGACGTGACCGACAGCCGCGGCGGCCAGCGCATAGAGATTCAGACCAACCACAGCTATAGCGGCGGCACCTGGAACGTCCGCGCCCAGTATATCACCCGACAGGGAAAACAGCAGTATGAGTCGCTGGGATGGATGAACGGCGAGGAGATTTTCCTCTTCGTACCCAAGGATATCCAAGTAAACGACATCTCTTATCGGGAGACAGGGTACGACACGGTGGCCGAAGGCACCTTCAGCTGCGACAACGACTTCTTCAACCGCTTCTGGCAAAAGTCTCTGAACACGCTTTATGTCAACATGCGTGATACCTACACGGACTGCCCGGATCGCGAGCGCGCCCAATGGTGGGGAGACGAGACCACGCTCACAGGCGAGGCATTCTACAGCCTGTCCACATCGGCCCACGCCCTGATGCGCAAGGGTATGCTGGAACTTTGTGCATGGCAAAAACCCGCCGGCGAACTGTACTCTCCCATCCCAGGAAACTACGATGAAGAGTTGCCGGGGCAGATGCTCGCCAGCATCGGACGGTACGGATTCTGGAACTATTACATGAATACCGGCGACGCGGAGGCCATCCGCACCGTCTATCCGGCCGTACGACGCTATCTGCAGTTGTGGAAACTCGACAAGATGGGAATCACCGCCACACGCAAGACCAAATGGCTCTGGGGCGACTGGGGGTACCATCGTGACCTGAGGCTCATTATCGCCGGTTGGCACTACATGGCGCTCGATGCGGCGGCACACATGGCCGAACTAATCGGCTCTCCGGCCGACGCGCAGGAATACCGCACCACAATGACACAGCTGAAAGAAGGATTCAACAAGTGCTGGAACGGCTACTGCTACCGTCATCCTGAAAACATGAATGCTACCGATGACCGCGTACAGGCATTGGCTGTCATCTCCGGTATCGCCAGCAAAGACAAGTACAAGGCCATCTACAAAGTGTTGCAAACACAGATGTACTCCAGTCCGTATATGGAAAAATACGTGATGGAGGCCCTCTTCTACATGGGTTATGGCGAATACGGCATGAAGCGATTGCAGAAACGCATCGCCCCGATGGTGAACCACAAGGATTACTATACCCTTTTCGAGTTCTGGGATGCGCATGTCAAAAACTTTACTGGCGGCTCTGCCAACCACGCATGGAGCGGTGGCGGACTTACCGTCATCTCCCAGTACCTCATGGGTGTAGCCCCTATCGAACCCGGATACACCAAATTTGTGGTCGATCCGCAATATGTGGTCTTCAAGGAGGCAGCCCTCACCTTCCCCACCGTCAAAGGTACGGTCAAGACATCCTTCAAGCGCGAGCAGGGAAGCCTGTGCATGGGGGTAGGTGTGCCGCGTGGGACAAAAGCCCTGGTCTACATCCCCTCCGCGAATATGGCGCAGATTAACCTCGACAAGAAACCTATCAATGCCAAAGTCGTCGTACAAGATGCCGCTTTGCTAAAAACCGGCAAGACAGCCGTGTGGCTCAGCGAGGGAGACCACGAGATCGAGGTGAAAGAATGATCATCTAAGAGAGAGAAACTCAGCTATACAAACATAAAAACAGGCAGGCACCACACATCCTCGGTGCCTGCCTGTTTTTATGTTATGAGCCATTACACCTGCTCATCTCACCACCTTCTTGCCATTGATGATATACACACCCTTAGGCAACTTGCCTACAGGTACCTGTCCCCCTACACTCGGTAATTTGGCCACAGCCACGCCGCGCAGGTCGTAGACAGTTACGGGGGTGGCGTCGGCTGTGCCTTGGGAGAGAACGATACCTGTGGTGCCCGACTCGATAGGAATCGTGGACTGACGCGCCCCCTCGCTCAGTGTGGTGGTGAGATAGGCATGAAAGGGCTGCACCTCGGTGGGTTCCAAACGATAGACGAAGGCAGTGCCGGCCTCGTTGAGGGTGTACAGGCCCGACTGGGAGAGCAGGCTGGAGGTGCCCTCCATCTGATAAGTGATGGTGCTGGTTACAGCGCGGCCTCCCCCACGGGGGATGGAGACATGGGTGGCCGAGAAATCGAGCGTCTGCCCTGCCCTATCGGCTGATGCCTTGAGCACGTAGGGAATCCCGGCCTGCACGGCATCGACGGTTCCAAAAACGGGATGGCCCTCGGCATCGAGTCCCGACATCGTGCGCAGGCTCCATTGCTGCCCGTCAAACGACACACTACCTCCATTGGCCGTGACATTGGTAGGCGTAAAGGGTACCCAGAAGGTCTCCCAACTGCCCACACCACGCCCACTGGTGGGTACGACGTACTGGTAATGTATTGCATCCGCCTCCACCGCACAGGGGAAGACGGAAGCCTGTCCGTGAGTGAGGGTAATGTTGTCGGCATGCCCGTCCCTGACCACATTGAGCGAGGCTATCTCCTCCGGAACCGTGGCATCGGCATCCACCACATAGATGGCACGGGGATTGGTCGATGGTGTCACGTGTGCCACCGTGGTCACGTGGCGCATGTCCACGGCGGCGGCATCGCCCGCGTCCACCGTTTCGGTGGGCGCCACCGCACTGCGATCGCCCGAAGCCTGGTAAAAGACCACGCCGGGACGCTGGGTGCGTGCGTAGATCACACTGGTCTTGCCATCCAAGGCAGTCTTGCCGTCCTGGTAATAAAACGTATAACCATAGTTGCAGTCCACATCCACCTCATCGGTCAGACAGACGGTCGAGGCCACTGCCCCTGCGGCCACATCCACCGGCAGCATGTACGAGACCACATGACCATACTTAGTGGCGCCGATAGCCCCCTTATACAAGCGCACGCTGATCTGGCCGTGATAGTCGACAGCCGTATTGTTGCGCACGTAGATGGTGGCACGACGGTAGTTGCCATAGACAGTACGGTCTACGATATTGTCATATACACAGTTGACGATGGAGAGGTTGCGCGTGTCGGTAGCGTTGTCGCCGATGGTCATGGTGGTGCTCCCCACAATGTCCGCCCCCGTAGCACTGCGGGCCAGCCACACGGTATAGGTACCGGCAGCGGCAGGGGTAATGGTATAGGTGACATCGGTCGAAGAACCGGGCACCACCGTCACGTCGGCCGTACCTAAGGCAGTTCCCATGTCGGCCGAAGTGCTGGCAAAGCAGTAGAGCGACTGGTGGAACTCATCGCTGCCGGTATTGGCCAGTGTCACCGTCACGTTCTGCTGGCTTCCGGCCACGGCATCGCCGCGGACATCCCAAGCCGTGGCCGAGAGGCTGGCCCCGTCGGCTCCGGGGTACGTCAGCGTCACCACCCCATTCTTGACCACGGCTTTCACATAGTCTCGTTCGGGATTGACCGAGGTATTCCACACGCCCGACGAGAAGGTGCGTGCGATGGGCACGACATGCCACGTACCGTCAGACAGTCCGCTTACCGTATAACTTTTGGTAATCTCATAACCATTATTGAGGATTGTGAGTGACCCATTCTGCAGTTTTTCGATACTCCCGTCGCTCTTGAGATAACCGATGCTGGTATAGAAAGTACCCAGTTGTCCCGAAAAATTGGTATAGGTGCAAGTGATCGTGCTGCCGCTCACACAGATATTGTGCATGGTGAGCCTTGGCGTGGTGTCGACGGCGGTACTGATGCCATCGCTGGGCATCAGACGCACGATGGCTTCCTGCTCTTGGGCATACCCGCTGCTGCCACTGTTGGCCGAAGGCTGCAGGGCTGTGATGCGGAAGTAGCCATTGGCGGTACCACCCCATCCCCAGTTGATATGAAAGAGTTCGCCGCTGTCGTAGCCGTCGAGCACAAAGGCATGTGCGCCGCTCTGTGAGGTGCCACGATAGGCCACAGGCCTCCCCTGCGCTATCTCGGTATAGATCAGGGTCACCCACTCGGCCAGCGTATAGTTTTTGCGCAACTGGTAGTCCATGCTCTCATCATAGCCCATGCAGTCGCGCAGGAAGTATTGGCCACTGGTCAGATAGGCTGCCGACGCCGCTCCATACACCATCTGGCACCCTGTGCCCACCATCACCATGAGCTGCGCCACCGCAGCCTTCTCCTCATCCGCGCTGGCGGAGGTGTAGGTGTCTGTGATATGCTCCCAATCTATCGCGGTACCCGCTGCGATGGACGGCATGGAGATCGTCTTGCCACCGCTGGTAAACGAGTACGAGGGTATGGCGGCCTTGGTCTGTGAGGGATAGCGGTAGTAGGCCATCACCTGCGCCAGCGCAGTGGCTACGCATCCTGTGGCACTGAGTTTGCCGCTCGATGTGCCGTCAGCGTTGTAGTACACCGGGCATTGGGCGTTATAGGGATCGCCCTGCCCCCACAAGGTGGTGAGCAAGGGGGCGATATAGTGGCGCGCCGACTCGGTCACGGCACTCCCGTCGGCCTCTGCCGCATCCACAGTCACGGTCTCGGGCACCTGCACGTCGGTTTCAGAAGCGTCAAGGCCGGCTATCTCTTCCGCATAGCGGTCGAGCAAGGCACAGAGGGCTTCGGGCAGTTGGGCTTCGTCATAATGGCCGCTGTCTGTGTAGCCCAGGATGGGAACCGTGCGGTCATCGGCCGAGACGACGACAAATCCGCCATCGTCCTCGGTATCGAATATGTAGTAACGGGAATCTTCGGAAGCTGTCGAAGCGATGCGTTGCGCCGCCCTGGCAGGCACTGGCTTGGCGGAGAGGGTCTTGCCTCGTTGGGTGACAAACCGGAGTGCCGTGCGGCGGGCGGTGACGCTATCTATCGGATGTGCCGGAAGAGCGAGGGACACCCACGCCCATACCAGACACGCTAATAGTCTGTAGGAGCTGTTCATGATACTATGTTGTAGTAGTTGTTTTGATGCTACAAAGATACGAAAACCCGATTGTATCACCACCATTTTTAGTGTGAAAAAAATCACCATACCCCTAATTTTTTGTAAATGCCATTCACTTTGACAACGCTTGTTGGAGCCAAATGCGGCATTTAGCTCCCGTAAATGCCATGATTAGCGCGCTAAAGGTGGCATTTACGATCCGCTTTTGTCCTCACGGCACCAAGCCAAACGAGCGACGGATGAAAAAAAAGCGAAAAATGTAATTGAATTATTTTGCATTCCGCTCGGTTGGCACTATCTTTGCATAAGATAGGCTGCACCTCAGAAATTAGAACAAGTTCTATTCCGCTCGGTTGGCACTATCTTTGCATAAGACAAAAAGACACAGTGGAAAATCTGAAGCATAAGACAATAGGCGCACTGATATGGAATTTGGTCGACAGGTTCGGCCAACAAGTGCTGCAGTTTGCCGTGGTCATCGTGGTGGCCAACATCCTGTTTCCCGAAGACTATGCGCTCGTGGCTATGCTGGCCATTTTTACCGCTGTGGGCAACCTCATCATCGAGAGTGGCTTCGGAGCGGCACTGATACAGAAGCACGATGCCGATGACCTCGACTTCTCCACCGTCTTTTGGTTCAATCTGGTTATGAGTGTGCTGCTTTACGGCGTACTGATGGCCGTTTCGCCGCTCATCGTCGGCTATTTCGACGAGTCCCGGCTGACGGCCATCGGGGCGGTGGCATTCTTGGTGCTGCCCATCAATGCCTCAATGCTCATCCAGACCACCCTGCTCAACAAGCAGATACGCTTTCGCCAACTGGCCAAGATCAACCTGGCGGCAATGGCGGTATCGGCCGCGGGAGCCGTGGGCATGGCCGTGGCCGGATGGGGCGTGTGGACACTGGCATGGCAGCCCGTGACGCTGGCCGCCGTCAAGAGTGTACTGCTATGGTGCACCAGCAGATGGCGGCCTTGCTGCCGATTCAGCATCGCAAGGCTTCGGGGGCTCTTCGGATTCTCGTCCATGCTGTTGCTGTCGGGCCTCATCAACACGTGTTTCATCAACATCTACTCGCTCGTCATACCCCAGCTCTATCCCAAACGCGAACTGGGACTCTTCACACAGGGCAACAAGATCTGCGACCCCATCGTCAGTCTGGTCTATGGCAGCATACAGAATGCCACTTACCCCATCTTCAGTCATATCCAGCAAGACCGCCCCCGGCTCATCAACGCCTACCGCAAGTCGATACGCTTCACGGCCTTCCTCACCTTCCCGATGATGGTGGGAGGCATGGTGGTGGCGCCGTCGCTCTTCAGGTTGCTGTTCAAGGAAGCGTGGTGGGATGCCGTGCCTTACTTCCAACTGCTCTGCTTAGGAGGTTGTTTTACGGTCCTGACAGCCATCAACAACAACTTTATCAAGGTGAGCGGCCACTCGGCCGGCATCTTCAAGATCGAGCTGTACAAGATTGCGTTCACCGCAGCCGCCATCGGCCTGCTTTGGCAGCAGAGTGTGCTGGCGATGGTGGGTGGACTGATGGCCGTAAGGGTATTGCTGCACTTAGTCAACATGGGCTACACCCAGCAGTACACAGGCTATAGGTTCTTGGACCAGGCCAAGGACACGCTCCCCTACGTGGTGCTGGCGGCTGTCATGGGCATAGCCGTCTACGCGCTGTCATGGCTCATCAGCGCCCCGCTGCCCTTGTTGGCCACACAGGTGGTAACAGGCGTGGCGGTATATGTGGCACTGGCTTATGTCGCAGGCAGCAAACTGTTGAGAGAGGCCCTACAACTATTGAGTAAAAAACAATGAAAAAAGTATATCCCATCAAAGCGAGCGTGCTGATGCTCGCCTACAACCAGAGACCCTACATAGACGAGGCCATACGCAGTGTGGTGCTGCAGGATACGACCTTCGACTTCGAACTGATTGTGTCTGACGATGCCAGTACCGACGACACCGCCGACCGCTGTCTGTGGTGGCAGCAGCGCTATCCCGACCGCATCCGCGTCATCAGGGGTGACAGCAATGTGGGATTGGCCGCCAACTTTGTGCGTACATACCAGGCAGCGCGGGGCGAATACATCGCCATTTGCGAGGCCGATGATTTCTGGACCGACCGTCACAAACTGCAGATTCAGGTCGACTTCCTTGACACGCATCCCGACTACTCCGCCTGTTTCCACCGTGTCATCAACTACTATCAGGCCGATGGAAGCAAGAGCCTGTCGGGCGGTCCGGCACGGCGCACGGTGACACTGGCCGACCTGTCGCTGTGCAATCCCATCACCAATGTATCGGTGTGCTACCGACATGCCGTCGCAGACTTCCTCCCGGCATGGATGGACCAGGTGACAAGCTACGATCTGGTGATGCACATCTTGTGTGCAGAGCATGGGGACATCTACTACATGCGCCGCATCATGGCCGTCTACCGCAAACTGGAGACGAGTATCTGGACCGGAGGCGACAAGGCCAAACGGGCCATGATATCGCTGAAAAACCGCGACTTGCTCATCGCCTACTTCCAAGACAGAAACCCGGAGGTGTGCCGTACCCTGCAGACGGCCAACGCCCGCAACCGCATCGACATGGCGTTCTATTACGAGGCACAAGACATGGCCGACAAGGCCAAGGAGTGCTGGCAACAGGTGACTCTCTACCGCCCCGACTGGACTCCAGACGACTTGGCCCGCGAGCGCAGGAGCCTGGCCGTGGCGGCACGCCGCCCGAACGCCCTGCGCAGGATGCTCACAGCCTGCCGGAGAAGGGTGTCTAAGTGGATGGCCCTGCCTCATGTCAAAGGGAAAGCACAAGACTGCAAGATGAACAAACCCTAACAGGTAAAAGAAATGACCAACCAACCTACAGCGAAAACCACCCCGACCCTCACGTTTGTGCCTGCCGGAGGCATGGGAAACCGAATGAAGGCCCTATCGGCTGCCATCACGCTGGCCCGGCAATGCCACAGTCGTGCGGAGATCATCTGGTTCAGGGATGGCGGATTGGGATGCCGTTTCGACCAGCTGTTCCAGCCTCTCGATGAGCCGGATGCCACGCTGCGCGAGGCTACCCTCACCGACCTGCTCCTGCACGACCGGCCGCGCCGCCGCAACCTCTATGTGCCGCTCTGCGCCCAACGGTTGCTCTACGAGGGCAGAATGGACGAGCAGGCATGCACGCAGGGTATGCGTACGCACTTCGATTTTGTGGAATGGGCCACGGGCAAGCGAGCCTGGATGTCGAGCCATGTCTACTTCATGGCCGATGAGCCTCCCACGGGTACCTACGACCGTTTCAGACTGATTCCACAGCTCCAGCAGCGGGTAGACCGCACGGTGGCAGAGGCCGGCGACGACGTGGTAGGCGTACACATCCGCCGCACAGACAACGAGCGGAGCATCGCCGAGAGTCCCACCGAGGCTTTCATCGCCCGCATGCGGCAAGAGTCCGGGGGCACCCGCTTCTTTCTCGCTACCGACAACGAAGAAGAGAAACAGCGCATAGCCGCCGCTTTCCCACATCGGGTCATCACATCGCCACGCCCCGCCGACAGGCGGACGCTGCAAGGCATGGAAGATGCAGCCGTGGAGATGTTTACCCTGTCTCGCACACGCCTCATCTTGGGCTCGGCATACAGCACCTTCTCTTCCGCGGCCGCAGGCATCGGCCATATCCCACTCGAAATCGTCAAAAAGACCGTTATATGAAACTGCTGACCATCATTGTATCGTACAATTTTGTCCCGTGGATAGACCGCTGCCTCGGGTCGCTACGCCAATCGCAAACACCCACCGATGTGATGGTGCTCGACAATGCCTCGACCGACGACACGGTGGCCCGCATCCGCCGGGACTATCCCGAGGTGATGCTGGTGGAGAACCATCGCAACCTGGGATTCGGCCGCGCCAACAACATCGGCATGCTCCATGCCATCGAGCACGGTTACGACGCGGTGCTGCTGCTCAACCAAGACGCTTGGATTGCCCCCGACGCGCTGGGCAAGTTGGCCGAAGCCAGCAGCCGGCATCCTGAATACGGCATCCTCTCCCCCATCCATCTCACGGGAAGCGGCAACAGGGTGGAACAGGGATTTGCCACATACAGCGGTATCAGCGACCTCAATCAGCAGCCAGCCGCAGAGGTGGTGACCGTGCCGTTTGTCGACGCGGCCATCTGGTACATCCCCGTGAGCGCATTACGGCGGGTAGGTCTCTTTGAGCCTATCTTCTACCACTATGGAGAAGATAAGGACATGGCCAACCGCATGGGTTACCACGGCCTGTACACCGGTTATCTGCCCGGCGTGTACGGATGCCACGACAGGGAGTTCAGACAGCAGACCCGAGAGCGGGTCATGCGTGCCGAAAGGGTGTACCACCTCTCCGAATATGCCAACATACGTTACACCATGCCCCGCGCCTTTGCCCTCGGGGTGCTGGCTGTGGGCAAGAAAGCGCTTGTAGCCCTGCTACATGGGCGCGGACGCGATGCATCCGACTATCTGCAGATGGGTGGCCGGTTGCTGATGCGCAGCCGGGAGATTGCCCAGGCACGGCATTTTTCAAAACATGTAGATCTTAACCGTTACCGACCATGACACTATCTCCTATCCTGCTCTTCGTCTACAACCGCCCGGCGCACACACGCAGGGCTTTGGAGTCGCTGCTCCGCAACGCCGAGGCAGCCCGTTCGCGGCTCATCGTCTACTCGGATGCCGCCAAAACAGCAGCAGACGAACCCTTGGTGGCCGAGGTGCGCCGCTTGGTCCATGGCATCAAGGGGTTTGCCGAGGTAGAAATCGTCCTGCGCGAGAAGAACTGGGGCTTGGCACGCAACATCATCGACGGTGTGACACGTGCCACCGACACCTACGGGCGGGTGATTGTGCTGGAGGACGATCTGGTGGTGGCTCCCTACTTCCTACGGTTTATGAATGAGGCTTTGGAGGTGTACAAGGACGAGCCCAAGGTGGGCCACATCCAGGCTTGCGACTTCACGCAAGACCCCTCGCTGCCCGATACCTTCCTCATACTGTTTACCGGCAGCTGGGGTTGGGGCACGTGGCAGCGCGCATGGCAACATTTCTGTCCCGACGGACAGGTTCTGCTGGACCAGTTGGAGGCACGCCACCTCACCCGACGGTTCGATTTTGGCGGCAAATATCCCTTCACACGCATGCTGCGCCGACAGATAGCCGGGCGCAACAACTCGTGGGCGATACGCTGGAACGCTTCGCTTTTCCTCAAAGGTATCCTGTCGCTCAACGTGGGACGCTCTCTGGTGCAGAACGAGGGATTCGACGGTTCGGGAACCCACTGTGGCGGCGGCGGACTGTACAGTTCGCTCCTCTACCAGCAGCCTCTGCCCGTGACACGCATCACCCCGGTGGTGGAGAACGAGGCAGCACGGCGTGCCTTTGCCCGCTACTATGCCCGCACCAACTCGTTCTGGGCCAAAGTTCGCCGCCGGCTCCTGCGTACCTTACGCGGAGACTTTGGTGCCTGATACCTTTACCACACGCAAATGCCACCTTTACGCATGCTAAACATGGCCTTTAGCTTCCGCAAACGCCATGATTAGCCACGCAAAGGTGGCATTTGGGTTAGCTATCTGTTATACCGCCGGCGCGCCCGTCAACGTATAAAGCTGGTAGGTGTCCATGCCTCCAGTTCGGGACGGCCGTCCTCACCCTCCGCACGCAGTTTGCTGAGCAACCAAGCCATGTTGCGTGCCAACGTGCGCATGGTCTGCATACCCTCGGCATCGTCGGCAGCCTCACCGGGATTGCGCCCGTAGGCTATATTCCAATACTGCGAGGTGACGATGGGCATATTCATCATCTCGAAGGCCATGTTCATGGTCTGGAAAGCGGCCGTGGCACCACCCCTGCGGCACACGGCAACATTGGCAACGGGCTTGAAGCGCATCTGCTGGCCGTTGCTGAAGAGCAAACGCTGTACCACGGCGAGCAAAGCACCATTGGGCTGGCCGTAAAAGACGGGAGAGCCGAAGACGAAGCCGTCGGCATCGGCCAGTTTGGCTGAGATCGCGTTGCAGACATCATCATCGAAGACGCAACGGCCGGGATTGTCGGTGCGGCACTTGCCGCAGCCGATACATCCCCTGACGGGACGGTTGCCAATATGTACAATCTCAGTCTCGATGCCCTGTTCGCCAAGCGTCTTGGCCACTTCGGTCAGGGCGGTGAAAGTGTTTCCCTCGCGTCGGGGACTTCCATTTACCAGTAATACTTTCATTTGTTCTTGTATTTGTGAATCCTGTTATGTCAAATAGTTTACAATCAGCGTGCCATTATAGGTGGCCAGATAGAGCATGAGGGTCAACACGATGGCACGCAATACCCACAACAGCCATGAGGACGACCGGTGGAACAGGCAGGCGATGGCGATGGGGATGACAAAGGCCCACTGGGCAGTCATGATGTAGACCTCGTTGATGCCGAAGCCCAAGACCACATGGATGAGCATGTCGAAGACGAACCAGGAGAACACCAGCCAGAAGAACTTGCTGCGACGCCCGCACCAGATGCCGGCCACAAAGAGTGCTGCTATCAGCGCCTCGATCCAGTAATAATAGTCCAGCTCGTAGGGTATTATCATCGGCCGGTTGTCTTTGAGGATGTCTTGGAGCAGACAGGCACGGTGCAACTGGATGGACTCGCCAAAGAGATTCTCGACCATGCTGTCCCATCGGTCGGTCGTGGCATCGGTCCACGCCATAAAGCCTTTCTTCGACATGGGGTCGCCTATCTTCGGGTTGGCATGGTTGCGCCGGTATTTCTCCACCGCCATCCTCTGTACCCGCTGTTTGACACACCGACGTATGAGAGCGGTGTCTTGGCTGTGCAGCGAGTCGGCACACACCTGGAAGAGGCTGTCTCTCAGCTGCTGCTCCTTGGCCTTCTGCCGCTCCTTGGCCACCTTCTCCATCGGGGCGGCCCATGTCTGGAACTCGGCGACGGCGATGCCCCATATCAAGGCCGACGGCAGGAGGACAGCCAGCAGCATGAAGCGCGGGCGAAACATCTTGCGTCCGTTGGTGAACAGCACGGCGAGGAAAATCTTGATTCCGTTGTTGAGGGAGACACCCGCTGTGAAGAAAAAGAGCAACACCGTCTGCCATATCTTCATCAGATGGCGGTTCTTGAGTCTTCTTCCCGCGATGTAGAGGGTAATCATCATCATGCAGAGGGTGAGGTTGAAGTGGTCGGGCACCATCACCGTGAGCATCATGTAGCCGAAGGAGAAGAAGAGGGCAGTGAGCAGGTAGGCATCGGTCGCCCGCAGTTCCATCACCTCATGCAACACGCGATAGAAAAAGATGATGGCGTAAAAGCCACAAAACACCTCAATGGCACCCACCACAAAGATGGCGCAGTTGATACCCGTGATGGCGATAAGCAACTGATTGATGAGATACGGCACATACATGAATACGGCGAGCAGGGGATGCCGGTAAATGTTGTACTCCGGCCCATTCCAGCGCGACACAATCGAATAGCTCCACGCATCGAAGCCCGAGATATGAAAGACATCGCGGGCAAGCGAGTGATAATCGTCAGCAAGTGGCGTAAGCTGGTCGTAGTATTGGGCAATGACCAGCCCATTGAGCGTCAGCACCACCAACAGGGCAGCCAAAGCCAGCCACCGCTCTTCGGGTTTCAGTCTAAAGATTCTCAACATAACATATAGTCGATGATTAGGTACACATTATATATATACAACCATGCCGTGAGTGCCACGATGAGCGACCGCAGGGCAAACAGGCTCCTCGCCCGGGCATGGCGGAGGGCATAGGCCACGGCGATGGGCACGACAAAGGCCCAATGGGCGGTCATGATGTAGACCTCGTTGATGCCGAAGCCCAGTCCGATATGCAGGGCCATATCGAGCGCAAACCACGACAGCGCCAACCAGAGAAAACGACTCCTGCGCCCACACCATATCCCCACAAGAAAGAGGGCTACGATGAGGGCCTCAACCACATAGCTCGCTACCCATCGGTAGGTCACAATCATGGGGCGGTAGCGGAACTCGTCTTGCAGCAAATAGTCGGGATGGAGCTGGATGGATTCTCCGAATAGATTCTCTACCACCGAAGAAGCCCTGGACGTGGTGATGTCTGTCCAGCGCATGAACTCTCCCTGCATCAGGGGGGCACCCTTCTGCGTCCCCCGCTTCTTCGGCTTGGCCTTGGGTGGCTGCTGCGCCTTGGCAAGGGTGTCGGAAACAGCCATCTGAGCAGTCGCCACCTTCTTTTTCTCGGCCTGTGCCTGGCGCGCGGCCTTCTTGGCTGCATGGCGGGCTATCTCGCCCGGTGCCACCAAGTAACGATACTCGTACCGGCAGCCCATCCACAGGACAAGCGCCGGCAAAACGACGGCCAGCAGGAGGTAGGCTGGGCGGAAGAAGCGACGGCCATTGGCGAAGAGGGCGGCCAGAAAGACTTTCAGACCATTGTTGAGCGACACTCCGGCCGTAGCCACAAAGAGGCCGACAGTGAGCAACTTGCTCATCGGCTGCCGACGGCGGATGTGCAGTCCCGTCACGTAGAGCGTGAGCAGCAACAGGAACATGGAAAGGATAAAATGGTCGGGCACCATTGCCGACAGCATGACAAAAGCAAAACCGTACAGAAACCAGCACAGCAGCGAGGCATCGCCGTGGGCAAGTCCTACCACCTCGCGCAAGATACGATAGAGAAAGAGGAAAGCATAAAAAGCGGCAAAGACCAGTATTACGGCCATGATGTAAGGGGCGCAGTTGACTCCCAACAGCGACATGCAGGCACGGTTGAGGAGGTAAGGGGGCCACATGACAAACGCCAACAACGGATGCCGGTACACATTGTAGCGCGCCTCCCAATGCGACAGCACGTAATAGGAGATGGGATCAAAACCCGAAACATGGAACTTGCCGACAAAAAGCCGCCAATAATCGTCAGCCAACGGGGTGAATACGCCGTGATACTTGGCGATGGTAAGGATATTGAGCGCCACCAAGAGCGCGAGTACCATCCATGCCATCCTCCGCTCTTCCCGGCGGATTCTGAAAAAAGCAAAGAGATTCATCTTTTCAAAAAATATCTTACCAATATGAAGTTGACAGGCACACAGATGGCAAACATCGGAATGGGAGCAAGCTGACGGCTCACGCCCAGACCGATGAAGAGGTTGAGCAATGCCATCTGCAGCAGGTAGTTCACCACATGCGAGAGCGCAAATCCCGCTCCTCGCTTGGCGCTGGCCGCCACGCGAAACGTAAAGCGGGTGGAGGCGTAAAAATTGAAGGCGAAACTCACGCCATAGGCTACGGTCATGGCCAACGTGGGTACCGCCACAGCCAGCAAGAGCCAATATACGCCGTACTGGATGGCCGTGGCTGTGACTCCCACCACGCCAAAGCGCAGCACCTCGCCCCACCGGCCTTGCCAATGCCTACTCAAACGGTCTGAAATATCCCTTGTCCGCATACGCCAACAGTTCTTTGTCGCCCCGGCTGTCGCCATAGGCAACCAGTTCATACTCTCCACGATCAGGAAACCGCTCTCTGAGCCGTCTCACCTTCTCTTCACCATAGCAGTTGTTGCCCACGAAGCGACCCGTGAGCACTCCGCCGTCGGTCTCTACCCTTGTACCCAGCACCGTGACAGCCATCGGATTCTTGCCTGCAAGGTTCCGGAAGAAAGGGGCCACCCAATTGTCGATGCTGGCACTCACCACCACCACGGTATCGCCCTTTGCCAAGGCTGCCTGTATGGCTTCCACCGCCTTAGGACGCAACAGCGCGGCATGGGTGGCGGCAAAGCGGCGGCAACAGGCATCAAACCCGGTCAGCGTCCACCCTTTGAAGAAGTGGGCAAACACCCGCTGCTTGGCCTTCCAGTTGGGATAGAGTCCCAACTTCATCAATACCAACCACGGACTATACCGCAGGAATCCGGCAAGGAATGCCCTGTCGCCCTTGGCAAAGCGGATAAAGGCCAGCAACGTGTCGCAAGTGGTCACCGTGCCGTCAAAATCGAAAGCGTGAATCCTTCTCATGCCACATAGATGATAAAGAGGAACGTCACTATCCATGCCAGCACGATAATCTGAATGGCCCTGTCTTTCAGAATCACCTTGGTGGGATCGCCACTCTGCTTGTCCACCACCGCTATCTGCATGTAGCGGAGCAGTCCCACCAACACATAGACGCTGGTGAGATAGAGGTAATCGGTGTGAAAATGCTCTTGTGTCTCAGGCGACACCGTGTACATGATGTAGCACACAAGCATCACCGCCCCCGTCACCGTGATGGCCTGGTTGATGAAAGTGAGATTATAGCGAATCGTATTCTTCCGCGGCGGCACACCTGTCGCATCCATCCGCAGGACATCATCCCTACGCTTGGCAAAACTCAGGAAGAGGGTGAGCAAGAAGGTCATCAGCACGATCCACTTGCTCAAGACGATTCCTGTAGCCTCACCTCCGGCCAAGATGCGCAGCACGAATCCGAAGGCGACGATACACACGTCCACGATGGCACTGTCTTTGAGCTTCACACAGTAGCCCACATTGAGCACCAGATAGGCGGCCACCACGCCGGCAACCCGCCAGCCGTGCTGGGGAAGCAGCAGCAACACACCCGCCGACAATCCCACCATCAGCACCATGAGCATCCATCCCTCACCGATGCTTACCTCGCCCGAGGCTATCGGTCTGTGGCACTTGACGGGATGCTGCCTATCGGCCTCCACATCCACGATGTCATTGAGACAATAGATGCCCGACGCGGCGAAACAGAAAGCGGCGAAAGTGACGAAGCCCGCCCACAGTGCCGACATATCCATGATGGCACCGCCAAAGAACAGCGGTACGAAGACGAAGAAGTTTTTTACCCACTGGCGCACCCTGATGATGCGCATCATCCCTGATATTGTCATTGCTTATACATGATTGAGAGTTAAACAGGTTTTGCCTTATGGCTCCGGGTCGCCATGTCGATGAGCCGCTCGAGCACCGTGTGCAGCACCCAAGCGATGGGGAGCGTGATGGCGATGCAGGCCAAGGCCGTGGGCCAGTAGCCCCAGCCATACTTACTGATAGGTAGAAGCACAAACTGGCAATGGATAAGGTAGGTCTCCAGACTGATGGCACCCACCCAAGCGATGGCCGAGCGCAACCGTTGCGGCCACCGCTCTATCCACTGCGCCAGCAGCATCAGTCCCGACAGCGTCATGGGGATGTAGACCATACGTTCCAAGAAGAGCGGGAAGCGTCCGTGCCGCGCTTGCTCCAGATAGAGACACAGCGACAGCGTGGCCACAAGCGTCAGCACCAGCAAGCCGCGTGCCGAGGCATCGATGGTCTGCCCCGTCTGTATGCGCTCACCCAGGCCTAGGCCGATAAAGAAGATGGGGACACGGCTCCAGAATATCTCGATATGCCCCACGGCTGCATGCAGAGGCAACACATACTGCACGGCCACGCACCACACCACCATCAGCACAGGCAACCAGCGATAGGCCGGCCGCGATGCGATGAGCCGCATGTACCACGGTGCGACCAGATAGAGCGCCAGCGTGGCAGGAATATACCAGAAGGTCAGTTCGTCGTGCAGCCAAAAATCCCAGTTGATGGTGATATCGCCAATCAAGTCGACAAGACTCGACGAGAAACGCTGCGCTCCCAACCAGTCAGTGAGGTAAAAGGCAGTGGCCACCACCATCCATGCCGGCATGATGCGCAGCAGTCGCCGGCGGTAGAAGTGCATCACCGAGGGCTTTTTGCTCCAAGCGAACCACAGTCCGACACCACTGAGCAGGAAGAAGACATCCACGCCCACATTGCCCATACGCTTGAGACCGAAGAACATGTCACCACGCGAGAGGGGTACATGGAAGAGGATGATGCCGATGATGGCCAATCCCATCAAAACAGCCCGATGGCGGGAAATGGAGGAGTAATTCATTCGACGTAAATATCTTTATGAATGGTGAAACGAAGTGCGGCGAAGCCAATTGTAAATTATGAATTGTGAATCATCAAAGTTCTACGGCCGTGGATTCGGAATCTTTTTCATCACCTCCCTGAACAGCCAAGCCACGCAGACCGAGGCAATGATATAAAGCAGCAATCCGGTATAGACATCGCCCTGACGACTAATGGGGATGAAGACCTTGCGTAGGATGGGGTGACAGACAAACAAGGCTGCCGATATGTCTCCCATCCACTGCAGGGCGGAGGTAAGACCGCCTGCCCAGCTGACCGATGTGAGGGCCTTGACCCCACTCACACCCGCCACACAGACAGCGATCGGAGCAAATGTCCATGCCACAGGATGCAGGCTAAGCACATACACCGCCACCGTAGACACCACCGTCCACAGCCATACGCTGCCACCTATCCTGCCACGCCACCGCTCGCCGTAGCGTGCATAGAGCAATCCCAAGCCGAAAGGCAGCATGCCGCCCATGAAATTGTAGCGATACCGGTTGATGGCATCGCCATCGCAGTCGAGGAGCAACTGTATGCCCACACAGACCGCCATCCCTATCACCGTAACGCGCCACGAGCGGCGGCACAACGCCACCCGATAGACGATATACAACTGCAACATGAGACCGAAAAACCAATAAGGTCCCGGCCATATCTGACGGTCGGGGTCGGGCAGAAGATTGTTGACCATCGCCATCTGCGCCACGACCTGCGTGACCGTATAGTGCCAGCGCCCGGGGGTAATGGCATCAATGACCGTGAAACTGACGAAGCCCACCACCATCATCTTAAAGAGTTTCAGGAAGTGATAACGCACAAACCGCCACGTCCCCGGCAGTGGGCCTCCGCTACGCTCATACTTGCAGACCAGGCCGTAGGCGCTGAGAAAGAGGAACAACGGCACACCATAGTGGCCGAAAAACGACACCAAGTGCAGGGGAAGCTGGCCATCAGGGGCAGCAAGCACCTGCTGGAGCACATCCACATGGTGCTGGGAGTAGGTATATTCGTTTTCTTTGACGATAGGCCCCAGCCAATGGCAATAGTTGTGGAGGAAAATGCCGATAATGGCCACCCCACGGAGGACCTCACAAGTTCGGTAATTCATTTTTTTGTCAATTGATTATTCATCTTTCACCCTTCAGAAAAGGCGATGGCCATGCTGTGCCGCGGCCATGTCGCCCGATGCTGGCCGTGCTTCGCCGCCCCATCAGGTATTGGGACACCTCTTTGCCTGCCTCATCCACCAGCTGGTCATAGTCCGTGCTTCCCTTGAGCATTCTCGGGCGGTGCTCGTCGTAGTCGGGACTGAGCACATTGTAGGCCTCGCGATAGTCGGGAGAGGATATTCCGGCCAGATAGAGGAGCAGATGCGGCAAGGCATCGATCATGTAAGGCCGATTCTTGGCGGCCACCACCTGACGATACACATCCCGATGGCGACGGATATAGCTGCGCGTGCAGTAAATCCAGAAGGGTATCTCAAACTCGTACTTAGCCAGTCCGCGGTCTATGGCTGCCGAATGGTTGCGGCAGATGATGCCGCGCTGCTCCTCATAGCACTCCTCCCCGTGGTCGGGGACATACACCACGATGGCATCTTCGCGGTCGAAACGCCGACAGATCTGGTCCACGATCGAGTCGTTGTAGAGGGTGGCGTTGTCATAGTGGCTCACCATCTTGCGCTGTTTGGCCGAGAGTTCCGGTCGCCACGACTCGTAGTCGCTGGCAAAGAAGCGCATGCGGTTGCGGGGATAGCGCTCCTTGTAGCTGACGTGCTGTCCCAGCAGATGGAAGATGACCAGATTGCCCGGTTGGCCACCATCGAGCGTGCCGGCCTCACGAATCTTGTCAAAATCGGCCAGCAGACCGCTGTCGTAGCGGTGAAGCTCGGTGTTGCGGGTATCAAACTGGGCCTGGCTCAGCAGGGGATTGTTGAGGAAGAAGCCGCCGCTGAAGTCGTACACCGCCTCCTTGGCCTGCGGCAAAAACTGGTTGGTGAGGAAGGTGACGTGGTAACCGGCCTTGCGAAACACCTCGGCGAAAAGGGGATAGTCGCACCACTCGCCCTCCTGTCCCTCGACATGCAGGGAGAGCATATTCTTGAACACAAAACTGGTCAGATTCCACGGTGTCACCACATCGGTAAACCTTACCAGCCGACCGCTGCGCTCCCGCGCCTGCTGGCGCGGTGTAGTAGGCATGCGATAGCCGTACAGGGAAGAATGGTGGCGACTATAGCTCTCGCCGATAATGAGCACAATGGTAGGAGAACGGAAACTGCAGCTGTCTACCTTCACGCGGTCGATTCCCTCTACCAAGCGGTCGATCTGCTGCGCGGCCAGTTTGTTGGCATACATGCTGAAGGTGAGCCGCCATAGCGGCGAATAGAGCACGGCATGGTCGCGGTCGGTGAGTGTATGCTCCACCTCGCCGATGCTTCGACCCGTCATCAGTTTACACAGTTTAGCCTTGTTGCCGGCACTGCTGCACACCGACCAGGTGAGGAGGGAGGCCATGACCACCAGCCCCAACACGGGGATGAGCCACTGACGGCTCCTGACAAAGGCCGAGGCCAACTGCCGGCCCCATCTGGCAGCTGCCAGCCTGCGTTTCAGCCCACGTAGCCATCGGCCCATCTGCTTATTGCCCAGTGCCAGCAACAGGTGCAGCACCATCAGGGCCACAATCCATCCCACAGGACCCGTCAGCAGCTCCCACGACAGATAGCTCTGTACAAACTCGCCGGCCTCTCTCGAATCGGTCTCGCCCACGAGCAGCAACATGGTGGGGGTAAGGGTAGACTTGAACTTCCAGAAACAGTACACATCGACCATAGACACCATGTAGGCCACCACAGCCAGCAGGGTGCGCCCCCACCGTCTCACCCACCAAGGGAGGAAACTGAGCAGCACACCCACCACATAGAGGTCCAGAAAGAGCTCCAGATACAGGTTGTCGTACACATGCGCGCCCCGCACAGCGGGCAGCGTAAGCACTTCGGTGAGCACACCCAGCACATACATGGCCACCAAAAAGAGCGCATTGGTCTTGATGGGCAACCACAACGAGGCGCATACCCTACGCAGGATATCCATAGCTTTCATACTGTCGTTGTTATTCGTTTCCGTTTGCAAACTTACACATTTTTTTCCACATTCGCATAGGCGCGCATGTATAAAAATGTAAAAAAACATAGCGCATGCCATCGTGACCTACCCCACAGCTAAATGCCGCATTTAGACCTGCCAAATGCCACCTTTACGACGCTAATCATGGCATTTACGGAATAGAAGGACGACCAGGGCACTGTGGACGTGACCTGGTGGACAAACGGATTGGCAAGCAAACGGAAAACGAAGATGGTAAAAGGAGCCACACGGTTTACTCGGCGGCCTCGGCTCCATAGTATCGGAGCACAGCAGACTCGATGGCCGGCGGCACCATGCCTGTAACGGGCAGGCCGGCGGCCACGCGCTGCCGAATCATGGTGCTGCTGACGGGAAAGAGTGGGGCCGGCACAAGCGTTACGCCCGTAGGCAGACTGTGCTGAGAAACCGGACAGCCCTCGCGAGGATACACCACGATGGCGTGGTGGGCCATAATCTCCTGCCAATGCGCCCACCGCTGGAAGCTCAGCCAATTGTCGGCACCGATGAGCAACGTAAAACGACTGTCGGGATATTGGCGGACCAGGTGCTGCAGGGTGTTCCACATATAGGACGGCCGCGGCAGATGAAACTCTACATCGCATGCCTGCATCTGCGGTTGGTCGGCCAGCGCCATCCGGACCATGTGCAACCGCAGGTCATCGGCCAGCAAATCGGTGGCCTGTGTCTTGAAAGGATTCATGGGCGACACGACAAACCACACCTCATCGAGCCCCGCCGCCTGGAGCAGGTGCCGGGCCAGCGCGATGTGGCCACAATGGATGGGGTTAAAAGAACCGCCGAAGAGACCGATACTACGATTCACGCTATCAATGCTCCTTGACGAATTGGGCTACCAATCTCAAAACCTCAGCCTTGGCCTCCTCGAGATTGTCATTGATAACTACATGGTCGAACCGTGGGGCAAAGGTGAGCTCGTAAGCTGCCTTGGCCACACGCTCCTCGATGGCCTCTGCACTGTCGGTGCCCCGCGAGAGGAGGCGGCGGCGCAGCTCGTCTACAGACGGGGGTTGGATAAAGACGCTCATGGCACGGGAACCATAATGCTCCTTGATATTGCAGCCGCCTTTGACATCGACATCGAAGAGAACGTTTTCGCCACGCTGCGTCTGCGAGTCTACTTGACTTTTGAGCGTACCATAAAAACGGTCCTGATACACTTCCTCGTATTCGAGAAACTCGCCGTTGGCAATCTTCTGTTTGAAGTCTTCGGGCGTAAGGAAGAAGTATTCCACACCATCGCGCTCTGTTCCGCGCGGCGGACGTGACGTACAACTGATGGAAAAGGCAAGCCGCAGTTCGGGATGCTCGGCCATAAGCCACTGCACCAGGGTGCTTTTGCCCGAGCCAGAGGGGGCACAGAAGATAATCAGCTTGCCGGGAAGAATCTCTTTGTTCATTGATAGCGGATTAATGGGTGAAAACAAGATACCTATGCGAATGGGTTACAGCACGTTGAGCACCTGCTCCTTGATTTGCTCCAGTTCGTCCTTCATCATCACCACGATGTTCTGCATCTCCGCCTGGTTGCTTTTGGAGCCGGTGGTGTTGATTTCGCGCCCCATTTCCTGGGCGATGAATCCCAGTTTCTTGCCATTGGCATGGGGTTCGGCCATTGTCTCACGGAAATATTGGAGATGATTGGTCAAGCGCTGTTTCTCCTCGCTGATGTCCAGTTTCTCGATATAATAAATCAGCTCCTGCTCCAGCCTGTTCTTGTTGTAGTCTACCTCGGGTATCTGCTCCAACCCCTTGATGATCTGCTCCTTGATTTTAGGCACACGTGCCTTCTCGTAGGGCTCGATGCTGGCCAGCAACCGGGCTATGTTGTCTATTTTCTCATTAAACTTCTTTTCGAGCGCGGCTCCTTCTTGCCTGCGGAAGTCCATCAGGCGCTGGATGGCATCATGGATGGCCTGACGGGCCACTTGCCACTCTTCCTCGTCGAGCACCACCGCATCGGTACGGGTGGTCACATCGGGCATGCGCAGCAAGGTATAGAACCAATCTTGCGGCTCGGGAATGCCTGTCTTGGCGGCTATGCTCTTGATCTGGCGGTAATAGTTGTCCACCAGCGCCGCATTGATAGGGGTAGCCTCGACCACCGCCTCGTGCTCCACCCAGATGGCAAAGTCTACCTTGCCACGCTCCAGCTGCCGGGTGACGGTCTGGCGTATCTCCATCTCCTTCTCGCGATAGATGGGAGCGATACGGGTAGAGAGATCCATCGTCTTACTGTTCAGTGACTTAATCTCAACGTTAATTTTCTTCTCCTTATAGGTTACGACTGCCTTTCCGTAGCCCGTCATTGACTGTATCATAGTTGCTAACACGTTAAATTTCTGCAAAAGTAACAAAAATGCGGGAAAAAAGCGTAAATTTGCACTTTAATTTTACAACTGATTATCATGTCGTGCATTTTAAACATCGATACGAGCACGGATGTGTGCTCGGTGGCCGTGAGCGACGGCGGTGCCTGCATCTTCACAGAGGAAGACCACAAGGGACCCAACCACAATGAGCAGATAGGCAGGATGGTGGATGCGGCACTCTCTTTTGCCGAGAGCCACGCCATACCCTTGGATGCTGTGGCCATAAGCAGCGGCCCGGGCTCTTATACAGGGCTCCGCATCGGCACATCGATGGCCAAGGGAGTCTGCTATGGCAGGGATGTGAAACTGGTGGCCGTGCCCACCCTCGAACTGCTGTGCGTCCCGGTACTGTTGAGAGAACAAGTGGAAGAGGGGGCGCTACTGTGCCCCATGATAGACGCCCGACGCATGGAGGTATATGCGCAGGTCTTCGACCGGGCGCTGCACGTGGTGCGCCCAATCGGTGCCGACGTGGTGACAGCCGACACATACAGAGCGTGGTTGGACAAGCAGCCGGTGTACTTCTTCGGCAATGGGGCCGCCAAATGTATGGATACCATCGCCCACCCCAATGCCAGACTGATAGAAGACGTGAAACCGCTGGCCAAGAACATGTTTCCACTGGCCGAACGCCGTATCGCACAAGGCCAATGGGAAGACGTGGCCTACTTTGAGCCGCTGTACCTGAAAGACTTCGTGGCCAAGGCTGCGAAAAAACTGCTCTGATTTTCCCCATCCAAACGAATAATGACAATACAGATGAACATACAAGGATTAGACTACAACACCCAGCGCGAGAAACTGATACTCCCTGAATATGGAAGGGAAATACAGAACATGGTGGACCATGCCGTCTCGCTGCCCACCAAACAGGAGCGCCAGCTGTGTGCCGAGACCATCGTGGCCATCATGGACCGCATGTATCCGCAAAACCGTGAAAACGCTGACTACAAGCAAAAACTTTGGGACCACCTGGCCATCATGAGCGACTTTAAGCTCGATATAGACTGGCCCTACAATGTGGAGCAGGCCAAGCGCATGGCCACCAAGCCGCAGCCGATGGACTACCCGATGACCAGAATACCGGTGAGACACTACGGAAAGATGCTCTTTGAGATCTTTGAGCAACTGAAACAGATGGAACCGGGTGAAGAGCGTGACCATCTGGTACGCTTGGCAGCCAACCAGATGAAACGTAACCTGTACCAGTGGAGCCACGGTTCGTGCGACGACGAGAAAGTGGCTTCGGACCTGGCACGATTTACCGATGGCAAAATACAGATAGACCTCGACTCCTTCAGGTTTGAAAAGATGGAGGCACGCGAGATAGACCGCAAACGTAGCAACAAGAAGAAATAGTAGTCCTATTCATATATTCCAGAGACAGCCTATGGAGTCTTTCATCATCGAGGGTGGCCATCCCCTGCAAGGCGAAATCACCCCACAAGGAGCCAAGAACGAGGCCTTGGAGGTGATCAGCGCCTGCCTGCTCACCCCTGAACCCGTAAGAATCAGTAACATTCCGGACATACTGGATGTGTGCAACCTCATCAAACTCTTAGAGCGCATGGGGGTAAGCGTCACCCGACACAGCCGGCACGACTACACGTTTGAAGCCAAGGACCTTCACCTCGATTACCTGTCGAGCGACGAATTCATCCAGCAATGTTCATCGCTCCGCGGGTCGGTACTGATGATCGGGCCGCTGCTCGGCAGATTCGGCAAAGCCACTATCGCCCAGCCCGGCGGCGACAAGATTGGCCGCAGAAGGCTCGACACCCATTTCCTGGGATTCAAGAAACTGGGTGCCAAGTTTGTACACGTGCCGGGAAGGAATGTCTTTGAGATTCAGGCGCAACAACTCAGAGGTTGCTACATGCTGCTGGACGAAGCCTCGGTAACGGGCACGGCCAACATCATCATGGCAGCGGTGCTGGCAGAAGGCACCACCACTATCTATAACGCGGCCTGCGAACCCTATATACAACAACTCTGCCATCTGCTCAACGCGATGGGCGCAAACATCAGCGGCATCGCCTCCAACCTGCTCACCATCGTGGGCGTGGAAAGCCTGCACGGATCCACCCACCAGATACTGCCCGACATGATAGAAGTGGGATCGTTTATCGGCATGGCGGCTATGGTGGGCCACGGAGTGCGTATCAAGAATGTCTCGCTGCAGCATCTCGGCATGATACCCGACGCATTCAGGCGCTTGGGCATCAGGGTAGACGAGGAAGGCGACGATCTCTACATCCCACGGCAAGACCACTACGAGGTGGACTCGTTTATCGACGGCTCGATCATGACACTGGCCGACGCGCCGTGGCCAGGACTGACCCCCGACCTGATATCCGTGCTCATTGTGGTGGCCACTCTGGGCAGAGGCAATGTGCTGTTTCACCAGAAAATGTTTGAGAGTAGGCTCTTCTTTGTCGACAAACTCATCGACATGGGAGCGCAGATTACCCTCTGCGACCCGCACCGCGCCGTGGTCAACGGCAACGACCATGCCAAACAACTGCGTGCCGGACGCATGACGAGCCCCGACATAAGGGCCGGTATAGCCCTGCTCATCGCGGCCATGAGCGCCAACGGCACCAGCCGTATCGACAATATCGCCCAGATAGACCGTGGCTATGAGGACATAGAGCACCGGCTCAACCGTCTGGGTGCCCATATCCAACGCATAGACAGCTGATGATACGAAGAGAAGACGTTTACCAGATAGGCAAGCTCGGCAAACCGCACGGTATAGGCGGCGAAGTGAGTTTCTACTTCGAGGATGACATCTTCGACAGGCTCGAATCCGAATACCTGCTGATAGAGACCGAAGGCGTGCTTGTACCCTTTTTCATGGAGGAATACCGTTTTAGGAGCGACGAGACGGCCCTGGTGAAGTTTTGCGACATCGACTCGCAAGAGCAGGCAAGGCTCCTCACCGGCTGCAAGGTGTTTTTCCCAAGACAAGAGACCGAGGCTGATACGGTGTCGTACTGCGAAATCAGAGGATTCAGTGTGGTCGACGCCGCCAGCAACCAGCCCATCGGCACCCTCATGGGGGTGGATGACAACACCATCAACATACTTTTCGAGATCAAGACCCCCGACGGCAGAGAGATACTGGTGCCCGGGGCCGAAGAACTGATAGAAGAGGTGGACACAAAGAGCCGCATCATCAGGATACATGTGCCGGAAGGCATCTTAGAACTATCATAAAAGGAATGAAAAAGAAACAGATTTGCATACTCGGCAGCACGGGTTCCATCGGCACACAGGCCTTGGACGTGATTGCCCAGCATCCCGACCGCTACGAGGCCTACTGCCTCACCGCCAACAACCGTGTGGAGGAACTCGCAGCACAAGCCCGAAAATTCCGCCCTGCGGCCGTGGTGATTGCCAACGAAACCAAATACGAAACACTCTGCAACCTGCTGGAAGACCTGCCCGACATCAAGGTCTATGCAGGCAAAGACGCGATAGACCAGATCGTGGAGGCAACGCCCATAGACATGGTGCTCACGGCGATGGTGGGATTCGCAGGACTCTCACCTACCATCCACGCCATCAAGGCAGGCAAGAAGATATGTCTGGCCAACAAGGAGACGCTGGTGGTGGCTGGAGAACTGATCTGCCAACTGGCCCAACAGTATCACACGCCTATCCTTCCCGTAGACTCAGAGCACAGTGCCATCTTCCAGTCGATAGTGGGAGAGGAGCGCAACGAGATCGACAAGATTCTGCTTACTTGCTCGGGAGGACCCTTCAGGCTGAAGGACAATGAGCAACTGGCATCGGTCACGGCAGCCGATGCCCTGAAGCATCCCACGTGGGACATGGGTGCCAAGATTACCATCGACTCGGCATCGCTGATGAACAAGGGCTTTGAGGTAATCGAAGCCAAATGGCTGTTTGGTGTCGAGGCCGACCGCATACAGGTGCTCATCCACCCCCAAAGCATCGTACACAGTGCCGTCCAGTTTGTCGACGGCTCGGTCAAGGCCCAACTCGGTGTGCCAGATATGCGCATGCCCATCCAGTATGCTTTCTCCTACCCCGAACGGTTGCCGCTCCAAGGTGAGCGTCTGGACCTGTTCCGCCACAAGCTCGAATTTTTCGAGCCCGACATGGACAAGTTCCAGTGTCTCGCACTGGCGTTCGAATCGATCCGAAAGGGCGGAAACATGCCCTGTATCGTCAATGCGGCCAACGAGATTGTCAACGAGGGATTCAGAAAAGGACTATGCAGCTTCCTGGCGATGGCAGACATCATCGCCAAGACGATGACGCGCGTGCCGTTTGATGCCCAACCCGACTATGACACATACATCCAGACCGATGCAGAGGCAAGACGCATCGCGGCTGAAATCATGAACCAATAACACTTATCACGAACAATGGAAATATTCTTGATCAGACTGCTGCAATTTGTGCTGGCAATCTCACTTTTAGTACTCCTTCACGAGGGAGGCCACATGCTTTTCTCCAAACTCTTCGGTGTAAGGGTGGAGAAATTCTTTATCTTTTTCGATGTGAACATCGGCAAATGGACCGGAAAACTGTTCAGTTTCAAGCCTCGCAAGAGCGATACCGAGTATGGTATGGGCTGGCTGCCCTTGGGAGGATACTGCAAGATAGCGGGAATGATAGACGAGAGTTTTGATACCGAGCAGATGAAGAAGCCCGCCGAACCGTGGGAGTTTCGCTCCAAGCCCGCTTGGCAGCGGTTGCTTATCATGATTGGCGGCGTGCTGGTCAACTTCCTCCTCGCGCTCTTCATCTACTCGATGGTACTCTTCCACTGGGGCGAGTCCTACGTACAGGTGAAGGACATGAACATGGGTATGAAATTCAACGAGAGTGCCAAGGCGCTCGGTTTCATGGACCACGACATCCTCGTGGGTACCGACCTCGGCACATTCAAGGACTTCAACGTAGATCTCTTCCGCGACCTCGCCGAGGCGCACCGTGCCGACATCATCCGCAATGGCAAGGAGATGAGCATCGACCTGCCCGGCGACCTGAACTTGCTCGACATGCTCAAGTCTACGCCCAACTTTGTGCGCCCGTTCATCCCTGCCGACATCGACAGCGTGCTCCCGGCATCGCCCGCCTACAAGGCTGGCATACGCAAGGGTGACCGCATCTTGGCCGTGGGCGGCAAGCCGGTAGACTCGTGGAACGAATACCAGGATGTGGTGGGACGGATAGCCGACGCCATGACCGAGGCCAAGAGCCCGGCAGACAGCCTCAGGCTCCGCACCTCTACCGTTACCTTCCTCCGTCAGGGTCAAGACACGGTCACCTCGCCCGTGGTGCTTACCCCGGAACTGATGATGGGTACGGTCATGACCTCGGTCAATACCTACTATGAGCCCACCAAGAAGGAGTATGGCTTCTTTGCCAGTTTCCCCGCCGGCGTACGCTATGGGGTAAACGTGCTGGCAGGCTATGTGGGCGACATGAAGTATCTCTTCTCTTCCGACGGAGCCAAGAGCCTCGGCGGTTTCGGAGCCATCGGCAGCCTCTTCCCACCCACATGGGACTGGCACATGTTCTGGCTCATGACAGCTTTCCTCAGTATCATCCTGGCCTTTATGAACATCCTTCCCATCCCCGCACTCGACGGAGGGCATGTGCTGTTCTTGCTGTATGAGATGATCACCCGCCGCAAGCCGTCAGAAAACTTCATGATCCGTGCCGAGTACGTGGGCATTTCCATCCACATCCTCCTCATGATTGTCGCCAATCTCAACGACATCCTCAGGTGGCTGGGATATATGTGATTCGTAACAATATAAACAACAGATATTCTATAAGAGATATGGGAAAGATTATCCTTACAGGCGACCGTCCTACCGGCAAACTACATTTGGGACATTACGTGGGGTCACTGCGACGCAGGGTGCAACTGCAAGACCAAGGCGACTATGACCGTATGTTCGTGTTTATGGCAGACGTTCAGGCATTGACAGACAATGCCGATAACCCTGAGAAAATACGCCAAAACATTATCGAGGTGGCGCTCGACTACCTGTCGGCAGGCCTCGACCCCAACAAGTGTACGCTTTTTATCCAAAGCCAAATACCCGAACTGGCAGAACTTACGACGTATCTGATGAATCTCGTGAGTGTATCGCGCGTGCAGCGCAATCCTACCGTGAAGACAGAAATCAAGATGCGCAACTTTGAGGCCAATCTGCCCATCGGATTCTTCTGCTATCCGGTGTCACAGGCTGCCGACATCACCGCCTTCAAGGCCACTACCGTGCCTGCAGGCGAGGATCAGGAGCCTATGCTGGAACTGACACGCGAACTGGCACGCCGTTTCAACCAGACCTACGGTGAAGTGTTGGTAGAACCCAATATCATGCTGCCAGAGAATGCCACCGCCCGCCGACTTCCGGGCACCGACGGCAAGGAGAAGATGAGCAAGAGCCTCGGCAACTGCATCTATCTGAGCGATGATGCAGCCACCGTATGGCAGAAGGTGAAATCGATGTACACAGACCCCACCCACCTCAATGTCAGCGACCCCGGTCACGTAGAGGGCAATGCGGTATTCACCTATCTTGATGCCTTCTCCACCGACCAGGACTTTGCCGATTTCTGGCCCGAATTCCACAATCTCGACGAACTCAAGGCTGCCTATACGGCCGGGGGCATCGGCGACATGAAGTGCAAGAAACTGCTCAACAATGTCATCAACCGCATGCTGGACCCCATCCGTCAGCGCCGCCACGAGTATGAACAAGACATCCCCGAAATCTTCCGCATCCTCAAGCAGGGCTCCGAGGCTGCCCGCGAGGCCGCAGCACAGACCATGGACGAGGTACGCACAGCTATGCGCATCAACTACTTCGACGATGAGGAACTGATTCGGGAGCAGACGGAGAAGTTCCGCGCCAAATAAATATTCCACAAATGGGATAAGAACGACAACTCAGACAACTCGGACAACCAAAACTACAACAAAAAGTTGTTTCTGTTGTTTGAGTTGTCGTCATAAAAAAACAGTTGTCGTTTTTAAAAACAGCATATCCAAGAGCTAAAGGCCACGTTTACGACCCGTAA